>DATANR010000001.1:0-2796 GCA_036266155.1 Gemmataceae bacterium
AGAACCAGTGCTCGACGCCGGAGATGAAGAAGGTCGTCGATGCTGAGAACGCCGAGCGCACCAAGAACGCGATGGGCAAGGGCGGCAATCAGATCAATACGATCCGCGAGATGTTCGTTGCTCAAGTCACCGCGCCTCCGCCAGGTAAGAAGAACAGCGGCGGTATCGGCACTCTATTGACCCATCCGGATACGAACTTGCCGTTGAACCCCAAGGCCCCGCTCGGCCCAGAGTTCAAGTTCGACTCGGGCAAGGACATTCGGGCCGACCTGTTCGACTGGATGCGCTCGAAGGACAACCCGTTCTTCGCCCGCTCGTTCGTCAACCGCATCTGGGGCCATTATTTCGGCATCGGGCTGATCGACCCGGTCGACGATTTCTCGCAAGCGAATCCGCCGACGAACGCCCGGTTGCTGGATGCGCTGGCGAAAGAGTTCTTCGACCACAACTTCGACATCCGCCACATCGAGCGGACGATCCTGCTGAGCCGAACGTACCAGACCAGTTCAGTCGCGAACGACACGAACCGATTCGACAAGGTGAATTTTGCTCGCGCTTACGTCCGACCGATGTTGGCCGAGGTCGTGGTCGACGTCGTAAACGACGCGCTCGGCACCAGTGAGACGTACAACTTCATCGCGGCCAACAAGGGCGAGAAGAACCCGGCTGCCAATGCGAATGTGGTCGATGGCAAGCGTATGACGGAGATCGGTTCGAGCCGGATGACCAATCAGAATTTGGCCTACGCCCTCCGCATCTTCGGCCGTCCGCCACGCACGACAGCGTGCGACTGCGAACGCGCGATGGAGCCGGCCCTGCCGCAGACGCTGTTCCGCATGACCGACCCTGGCCTGCTGCAAAAGATGAAGTCGCCGACCAACCGCGTGGCGATGTTGCTCAAGGACAAGAACCGATCCGACGAGCAGGTGTTGGATGAATTGTTCCTGGCGACCTTGACGCGCCGTCCGCAGCCGGACGAGATCGCGACGTTCAACGCGCATCGAAAAACGACCGGCGACCGCGCCAGCGCCTTTACGGATGTTGTTTGGGCTTTGATTAACACCCGAGAGTTTATCCTGAACCATTGACCTCATTCATAAGTCCCATGGGATCTTTGCGTCCCATAGGACCTATGAGCATTGGACCAACTAACCATCTAACCGCGAGCAAGTCCCATGTTCTTCAAACGCGACTGCGAAGGCTTCCATCGCCGTGACTTTCTTCAGATCGGTTCGGCCGGGCTATTGGGCCTGAGCCTGCCGGCGATTCTCAAGGCCGAATCCAAGGCGGCCGGCACATCGACCGGCGCCAAGGCCAAGGGCGTCATCCTCGTCTGGCTCGCGGGTGGGCCGGCGACCATCGACATGTGGGACAACAAGCCCGAAGCGCCCGAGGGGATTCGCGGTGAGTTCAAGTCGATCGACACCAAGGCCAAGGGCGTGCAATTCTCCGAGTGCCTGCCGAAAATGGCGGACGTGGCCGACAAGGTCACCGTGGTGCGTTCGCTCGCGCACACGATCCCGTCGCACGGGCCGGGCACCGTGTTCATGACGACCGGCAACAAGCCGACGGCCGCGTTGCAGTATCCGTCGATGGGCTCGATCTGTGCGAAGCTCCTGAGCGTCGACAAGGGGGTGCCGCCGTATGTGTCCTTCCAGGAATTGCGGAGCGGGGCGGCCGGCGGTTCCGGCTACCTGGGCGCGGCCTACAACCCATTCGGCGTTGAAGGCAGCGGTGGCGGCGGTAAGCCGGGTGCCGGCGGTGGCGGCGGCAACATGCGCGTCCGCGGCATCACACTGCCGCCGGGCTTCACGCTCGAAGAACTCGAGAAGCGCGACAAGTTGCTCGCCGGCTTCGACAAGGGCTTCCGCCAGCTCGACGAGAAGGGCAACATCGTCGAAGGGCTCGACGCCTTCCACCAGCAAGCCCTCGACATCCTGCGTTCCGATCGCACGAAGGTCGCGTTCGACTTGGCCAAGGAGAAGGACACCGTTCGCGAGGCCTACGGCAACAACCCATTCGGACAGGGCGTCCTCGCGGCGCGCCGACTGATCGAGGCGGGTGTTCGCTTCACAACGATCAGCACCGGCGGTTGGGACACGCACGGCGACAACTTCAAGAACCTCAAGACGCGCCTGCTGCCGAACCTCGATCAGACCCTCTCGGCCCTGATCGCCGATCTTGATCAACGCGGGATGCTCGATTCGACGATTGTCATGTGTGCCGGCGAATTCGGCCGCACACCGAAGATCAACCCGAAGGCCGGCCGGGATCACTGGGCCCGCTCGATGGCCTGCGTTCTTGCCGGCGGCGGCTTCAAGCGCGGCTACGCTCACGGCACCACGGACGCCTCCGGCATGGCCCCGGCGACCGAGGCCTGCACGCCGGACGACGTGTCGTCAACGATCTTCACGCAGCTCGGCATCGACCCGCACACGGAACTGCAAACACCGACGGGCCGCCCGGTCCAGCTCTTCCGCGAAGGCAAGGCGATTGAGAAGCTGATCGCTTGAAGTGATCGATGAAGAATTAGACGGGATGAACAGAATTAACAAGATTTGATTCTGATCTTGTTGATCCCGTTCATTCCGTCTAATTTATGTAGCTGGATTCGTAAGAATTCACCATGAAGCGACGTCAAAGAGCTGAATTCTTACGAATCCAGCTACTTCTACTGTCTAGCTACCGTCGCTGTTCGTTCTTCAATGGTGGTATGGCGTTACGCGCGCGATGGTGATAGTACCGCGCCAGCTCGTTGCGCCGCAGCCAGCGATTGGTGCGGCGGATGATCATCGG
>DATANR010000002.1:0-5058 GCA_036266155.1 Gemmataceae bacterium
TGATCGCGGGGGCATATCCGAAGCCCCATCCATAGCCGACGCCGATTGACCACGGCCCCGAGTTATAGCCGAAGCCAATGCCGAAGCCCGGCGAGCCGCAGCCAAACCAGAAGGGATTGAATCCATACGGCGCCCAGCCGATCGAAGCGAAAGCGCCCCAGCGATGGCCGTAGCCATAGCCGCCATAACCGAAGCCGCCGTACCCAAAACCACCGTAGCCGCCATAGCCATAGCCACCGATCGGAATGCCGAACGGCGTCCACCACGGGTGGCTGGCATTCCGCTGCGAATAGGCGTACAGCGCCAGCGTTGCCGGCGTGAGATTGGGGTTGATCGCGGATGCGGCGGCGAGCGCGGCTGTTTGCGGGGCGACGACGGCGTGATGGGCCGCCGAGGTCCGGCCGGCCGCCGTCTGCGCCGGTTTCGGGCCGGTTGCTCGGCCCAGATTGTTCGTGACGCCCGGATGCGGGTTGGTCAGCAATGTCGTGTTGGGCTTGCCGACGAGATTGTTCTGCACGACGCCCGGATTGAACGACTTGCCGACCACATTGTTTGGATTGAGCGCCGGGTTACTCGGCTTGCCGACGACGTTGTTCTGAACAACCGGATTGCTCGGCTTACCCACAACGTTGTTCTGGATCGCCGGGTTGATCCGCGGTTGCGGCGTGATTTGATTCAACGACGGCCGCAGGTTCGGCTGTCCCTGAGGGTGAATCACTTGCGGTTGTACGGGTGCATGGAACTGCGGCTGTGCCACCGGTCGCCCCACTGGTTGCATGTGCTGCTGGGGAATGGCAAGCTGCGGCCGCGATTGCGGCATCATCGCGGGCCGGGCTACCGGATGCGGCATCGGCCGTGCGGCGGGATGATACGATGGGCCTTTCGGCGCCGCGGCCATCGCGAACGTCGATCCCACAAGGGCGCCTGCGCCCACGAGCCAATAGAGACGGTTCATAAAACCTCCGGCCCTTTCGGGACGTCGGGAGGGGGTGAGAATTTCGAGCGGGGGCGGTCGGAGCTTATGGGGTATTTTATCCACTCCGTGCGGGTGGAGGGACTGCTCCAAGAAAAGAACGGCGCAGACAGCCGGCCTTGCGCAGTTTTACCGCGATAGAATCGGCTCAGATGTTACAGCTGCACCGGACCACCTCGTAGCTGAATTCGTAAGAATTCAGGCTCCTTGACAGCGCGGGCACCTGAATTCTCACGAATTCAGCTACAGATTTAAGGACACGTCATGACTCGAATCGTCGTCGGGCTTCTCGCCGTTCTTCTGGCGAACACCGCGGCTGCCGACAAACCGCACATCGTCTTCTTTCTTGCCGACGACATGGGCTTCGCGGACGTCGGCTTTCATGGCAGCGAGATCAAGACGCCGAACATCGACAAGCTCGCGGCCGCGGGTGCCCGGCTCGAGCAGTTCTACGTTCAGCCCGTCTGCAGTCCGACGCGAGCCGCCTTGATGACGGGCCGCTATCCGATCCGGCACGGACTGCAAGTCGGCGTGGTGCGGCCGTGGGCGCAGTATGGTTTGCCGCTCGACGAGCGCACCTTGCCGCAAGCATTGAAAGAGGTTGGCTACGAGACGGCCATCGTCGGCAAATGGCATCTCGGTCATTTCCAGCCGGAATATCTACCGACGCATCGCGGCTTCGACCATCAATACGGCCATTACAACGGCCAGATCGATTACTTCACCCACATCCGCGACGACGGCTTCGACTGGCACAAGGACGACAAGGTCTGCCGTGACGAAGGCTACACGACACACCTCATCGCCAACGAGGCCTGCCGCATCGTCGCCGGCCACGACCCGAAGACGCCGCTGTTTCTCTATGTGCCCTTCAACGCCGTGCACGCTCCGCATCAGGTGTTGGCCAAGTACAAGGAACCGTACCTGAAGTTGAAGGAGCCGCGACGCACTTACGCGGGCATGGTCGCCGCGATGGACGAGGCGATCGGCCAGATCGTTGCCGCGATCGACAAACGCGGCATGCGGCAGGAGACGCTCTTCATCTTTTGCAGCGACAACGGCGGCCCGCAGCCCGGCGTGGTTACCGACAACGGCAAGCTCCGCGCCGGCAAGACGACGGTGTACGAAGGCGGTGTCCGCGTCTGCGCGTGTGCCGTTTGGGACGGCCACATCAAGCCGGGCAGCGTGGTCAACGAACCGCTGCACATGGTCGACTGGTATCCGACGATCTTGAAACTCGCCGGCGCCAAACTCGAACAGAAGCACCCGCTCGATGGCCGAGACGCCTGGCCGACGTTGACCGACGGCAAGCCATCGCCGCATGGCGAGATCCTGCTCAACGCGACGCCAGCCGGCGGGGCGATCCGCGTCGGCAACTGGAAATTCGTGCTCAATGGCGGCCCGCAAGACGGCGACAATCCGGTGCCCAAGAAGAAGGCCGGACCGGAAAAAATTGAACTGTTCGATATGTCCAACGACATGTCGGAAGCGAACAACCTCGCGGCTGAGCAGCCCGATAAGGTGAAGGAACTGCGCGCCCGCTACGAGGCCTATTTGAAGGAAGCGTTGCCACCCAAAGGCGGCCCGAAGCCTGCGGATTTCAAATCGCCGAAGGTGTGGGGCGAGAAGGACTGATTCCCCATCAACGAGACGCACTCTGCCAATTCAGAACCAGAGCCGTATCGGCCGAACCCCGTAAGCCGCCCGATTCCGACGTCATCGGGCGGCTTACGCCGCTCCGCTCGCCGTGTAGACTGATTGCTACACGCTTCCTTGAGGCACAACCCGATGCGATTCTCCACTCTCCTTGCTCTCGTCGTCACCATCCCCGCCTTTGCCGACTGGAAGCCGGCGCCGGTGCCGATCTCGACGCGGTGGGCCAAGGAGGTGTCGCCGGACAAGGTGCTGCCCGAATACCCCCGGCCGCAGATGGTCCGCAAGGACTGGAAGAACCTCAACGGGCTTTGGGATTACGCGATCACGGCCAAGGACGCGAATCAACCAGAGAAATGGGACGGCCAAATCCTCGTCCCCTTCTGCATCGAGTCGTCGCTGAGCGGCGTCGGCAAGCATCCGGATGAGAAGCAGGCCCTCTGGTATCACCGCACGTTCGCATCCACCGACTTGCAAGGCGGCCGGTTGCTATTGCACTTCGGCGCCGTCGACTGGCAGTGCAAGGCGACCGTCAACGGCAAGCCGGTCGGCGAGCACAAGGGCGGCTTCGATCCGTTCACGTTCGACATCACGGACGCGGTCAAGACGGGCGAGAACGAACTGGTCGTCTGGGTCTGGGACCCGACCGACAAGGGCAGCCAGCCGGTCGGCAAGCAACTCAGCAACCCGAACGGCATCTGGTACACGCCGGTCACGGGCATCTGGCAGACGGTGTGGTTGGAGCGGGTGCCGGAGACCTCGTTCAATCGAGTGATATGCATTCCCGATATCGACAAGGGACAAGTCCTGTTCCGTATCGACTCACGCGGTGTGAAAGCAGGGGACCAAGTTGCAGTTTGGGTCACGGATCCGAATGGCCGATTCGAAGGATTCGGTGGCACTTATGCGTCCGAAAAGCTCTTCATACCCGAAAACAAGTTGCAATTGTGGACTCCCGATGCGCCGCAACTTTACAAGTTCAAGGCGACAATCACTCGCAATGGAAACACCATCGATGAAATCGAATCCTATTTCGCCTGCCGCAAGATCTCGATCGGCAAGGACGACAAGGGCACCATGCGGCTCATGCTCAACAACAAGCCGCTGTTCCAACTCGGGCCGCTCGATCAGGGTTGGTGGCCCGACGGACTCTACACGCCGCCGACGGAAGAGGCGATGGTCTACGACTTGAAGGTGCTCAAGGACCTCGGCATGAACATGCTGCGCAAGCACATCAAGGTCGAGCCGAGCCGGCTGTATTACGCGTGCGACAAGCTCGGCCTGCTCGTCTGGCAGGACATGCCGAGCTGCATCAACCGGACGAAGAAGCACTTCATCGCACCGAATGCCGCCAAGGATGCCGAGTTCGATGCGGAGGAGCAGGAGGTTTACAAGCGCGAACTGAAGGCGATGATTGACCATTTGTCGTTCTTCCCGTGCATCATCGGCTGGGTGCCGTTCAACGAAGGCTGGGGCCAACACAACACCAATGACGTGCTCAACTGGACGATGAAGTACGACCCGACGCGCCTGGTCGACGGACCGAGCGGCTGGCAAGATCGCGGCGTCGGGCACATGAAGGACATGCACAATTATCCGGGGCCGAACATGTTCCCGGTCATGTCGGATCGCGTCTCCGTGCTCGGCGAGTTCGGCGGCCTCGGCCTGCCGCTCAAGGGCCATCTCTGGAAAGACCGCGACAACTGGGGCTATCAGAATTTCAAAACGACCGAAGAGCTGCGCGAGAACTATCACCGGCTCATGCTGCAACTGCACCCGCTGATCGGCAAAGGCCTGTCGGCCGCGGTGTACACGCAAACGACGGATGTCGAGGTCGAAGTCAACGGCCTCATGACCTACGACCGCGAGATTATCAAGCTCGATCCGAAGGAAACGGCGAAGTGGCACAAGGCCCTATACGGTCCGCCGCCGGAGATTCGCACCTTGGTCGACACTTCGGAGAAGACGGCACAGAAGTGGCGTTACACCATTGAGAAGCCCGCGGGCGGCTGGGAGAAGCCGGACTTCGACGCGAGTGGATGGAAGGAAGGCGACGGCGGCTTCGGCACGCGCATCACGCCGGGCACATTCATCGGCACCGAATGGAAGGCGGACGACATCTGGATTCGCCGTGAGTTTGAACTGAAGGAAGCGCCCAACGGCGTCGTCATGTTCCGCATCCATCACGATGAAGACGCGGAAGTTTACATCAACGGAACCCTGGCCGGCAAGGTCGGCGGCTACACGACAGGGTACGGCTTCGTGCCAATGACGGCTGCCGGCAAGAAAGCGCTCAAGGCGGGGAAGAACACCATCGCCGTGCATTGCCATCAAACAACGGGTGGGCAGTACATCGACGTGGGTCTGGTGGAGATGGTGGAGGCGAAGTAGGGCGAGCGGAGGTGCGTAAGCACCCCGATAATGTCATCATC
>DATANR010000003.1:0-2048 GCA_036266155.1 Gemmataceae bacterium
CCCCGCGTGATCAAACGCCCGCGCAGCCGCTGGCTGAAAAAGCGGCCCAAGCATCGATCCATCCCACAGCCCACCAAGGCGTTCCGCGACAGCATCAGAGTTTTGAGTTGAACGGTATTGCGCCAGGAACCCCCGAATTTGGCACTTTCACACTTCTCAGTGTTACATCGGAGCGAGCATCAATTCGAGGTCTTGCTGTCGTGTTGAGCGTCATCCGCAGTCGCCAGTTCATCTCGGACAGCGGTGGAGCCTGTGTCAGTTCTCCAAGTCGTGTTGAGCGTCATCCGCAGTCGCCAGTTCATCCCGTCGTCGCCCCTTCGGACGCGCAGTTCACCGTCTTGGCATACTTGGCAAGCACACCCCGTTCGACGCGGATGGCCGGCTTGGTCCACGCGGCTTTGCGCTTCGTCAGCTCCTCGGTGCTCAGCTTCACATCGAGCGTCTTGGCGTCGCCGTCGATGGTGATGAGGTCGCCGTCCTTCACGAGAGCCAGCGGTCCGCCGACCCAGGCTTCAGGAGCGACGTGGCCAACAACCAGGCCGTGAGTGCCGCCGCTGAACCGGCCGTCGGTGACCAGGCCGACCGTCTCGCCGAGTCCTTGACCCATGAGAGCGCCGGTGATCGAGAGCATCTCACGCATGCCCGGCCCGCCGACCGGGCCTTCACCGCGGATGACGACCACGTCGCCGGCCTTGATCTTGCGCGCCTGGATCGCTTCGAAACACGCTTCCTCGCCGTCGAACACTCTCGCCGGGCCGGTGATCTTGTGGACCTTCAAGCCCGACAGCTTGGCGACCGCTCCGTCGGGCGCGAGGTTGCCATGCAGGATCGCGATGTGCCCCTTGGCCGCCAGCGGCTTGTCGAGCGGGACGATGATCTTTTGTGGCTTGCTGTAAATGCTCGGCACGTCCTTCAAGTTCTCCGCGAGCGTCTTGCCCGTCACGGTCGGACAGTCGCCATGCAGGAAGCCGGCGTCCAGCAAGGCGCGCAACACGGGAGGTGTACCGCCGGCCTTGTGCAGGTCGAACATGACGTACGGTCCGCTCGGCCGCAGCTCTGCGAGATGCGGGACCTTGTCTCCGAGACGATCGAAATCCTTCAGCGTCCACTCGACGCCGGCTTCGCGGGCGATGGCCATCAGGTGCAGCACCGCGTTGGTCGAGCCGCCGAGAGCCAACACGAATGTGTACGCGTTCTCTAGCGACTTGCGCGTGATGATGTCGCGCGGCCGGATGTTCTTCTCAATCAAGCGCGTGAGCGCTCGGCCCGCTTGAAACGCCTCGCGGTCCTTCGCCGCGGAGACGGCCGGATAGCTCGCGTCATACGGCAGCGACATGCCCATCGCCTCGATGGCACTCGACATCGTGTTGGCCGTGAACATGCCGCCGCAGGCGCCGGCGCCGGGGCACGAGCCGCATTCGATCGCGTGCAGCCGCTTAGCATCGATTGAATCCGCTTGATACTGCCCAACCGCCTCAAAGATCGAGACGATGTCGAGGTCTTGCCCCTCGGGGCCGACGCCCGGCAGGATACTGCCGCCATAGACGAAGATGCTCGGAATATTCAAGCGCGCCAGCGCCATGAGGCAGCCGGGCATGTTCTTATCGCAGCCGCCGAACGCGAGCACGCCGTCGTGGTTCATGCCAGCGGCCACGACCTCGATCGAATCAGCAATGACCTCACGGCTCACCAGCGAATAGCGCATGCCGCGATGGCCCATCATGATACCGTCGGACGCCGTCGGCGCTCCGAAGATTTGCGGCACACCGCCGCCGGCCCGGATGCCCTCGCAGCCCTTACGTGCCAGTCGGTCGAGGTGCGAATTGCAGGGCGTAATCTCGCTGAAGAGCGACGCGACGCCGACGACGGGGCGATCGAAGTCATCGTCGTCGAAGCCGACCGCCCGGAGCATCGCCCGGTTGGGCGCGCGCTTCGGTCCGCCGGTCGTGGTCAAGCTGGTTCGTTCGCCGGTCGCCATGGAGCGTCAACCTCGGGAGCGTGCAAATCGGGCTTGGTTATGGTAGCGGCGAGCGGAGCACCGTAAGGCG
>DATANR010000004.1:0-9502 GCA_036266155.1 Gemmataceae bacterium
GGTTGTCCTCGGCCTCCTTCAGTTCTTTCTTGTTCAGGCCCAGTTGTCCCTGTTGCTTGCTCAGCAGCGCGTCGTAGTCGCGTTTCTCGTATTTATCGAGATCGATCTTGGCGAGTTCCCAGGCCAGTTCCCCTTTTTCGATCTCGCTCTGCTCCTTATTCTTCTGCACGGCCAAGTCGCCGAGCGCGCTTTTCCACTTGCCCTCGGCGGTCTTCCATTTCACTTCCTGTAGCGAGTAGGCCTTCTTCAATTCATCCGTATCGAACCGGCCGACTTCCTCGTCCTTCTTGACGTGCGTCCCTTCGGGCACGATGCTGACGAGCTTGCTCTTCTCGCCTTCGACGTCGCAGCGGACCGTGATCGAGTTGATGCTGTCCAGCTCGCCGCGTTCGGTGACGGTCACGGCGAGGTCGCCGCGCACGACGGGAGCGGTCAGGAAGTCGGCGCCGGCACGCGTGCCGCGGCCGAAGATCAGGTAGATGACGACGACCCCGAGGCCGAGCGCGGCAAGTGGCCACAAGCGCTTCAGTCGGCGGAATTCAGGGAGGCGGAAGCGTGAGGCGCGCGGGCGGTCGTCCGGGACCGCCGCTAGCGACGGGGCCGGCGCCAGTGGGGGGAGGAGGCTCGGCGCGATCGCCGGCAAAAGAGTCGGGGGAGAGAGATCGGCGTTCATCGATCGGGTATCCGTGGACGTCGAGTTCCAGGGCTTCGAGGTCAAGGAGCAGTTGTACGCGCAACTGCTCATAACTAATGTACCCGGCGGCGAGCCCATTGCGCGCCGTCAAGAGCGTATTCAAGGCGTTCAAGATGTCGAGCGAGCTGGACGAACCGACCCCCTCCTTGCCGCGCAAGTTCTGCTGCCGGGCGGCTTCCAACTGCCGGGCGGCGGAAATCACCGTCAAACGGGCCACTTCGACGTTCACTCGCTGGAGTTCGAGTTGCCGCAAGTCGCTGCGGATCGCCTGTTCCACACGATCTGATTGCAACATGTAACTTCTACGCGCCTGCTGGTAAGTGATCAGCGCCGAGCGGTAGGCGTTCCGCGCCGCCTGACGGTTCAGCGGGCCGTCAAACTGTACACCGACGCTGTACCGGGCCGCGTCGCCGGAGAAATTGAACAGGTTGGTGCGCGCGTCGTTCGGCGTTGCCAGGTTTGCACTCGCGACGATGTTGAGGTCAGACTTCAGTTGATTCGCGGCCACCAGGACCTTGCGCCACGCGTCTGTGACCTGGGCTTGCCCGTTCATCAAGTCAAGCCGGTGGTAGTGTGCATAAGCGAGCGCGTCGGTCCCGGTCCAGGTGACGGCCGGCAGCTCAATCCGGTTGATCCGGATCTGCGCCTGAATCGATAGGAGTTGGTCGGCCGCCGAAATAAGTCGCCGCGTGTGCAAGGCGAGCGCTTCCCAACCCTCCTTACGTTTCGCCTCGGCTAGCGCGGCCGCATCCGTCTTGGCGGCATTGCGCAGTCGGTCGACGTCCTTGCCAGTCTCCGGGACCGTCTCGCGGAAGAGTTCGTAGGTCACGCGAACACGGCGCGACGCCTCATCGGATTTGGCTGGATCGAGAGACTTGCCCCAATCGTTCAATTCGTTGGCGACCGCTTCGACAAAGGGACGCAGCCGGCCGGCGAGCGCGTCGAACTCCTGGTATTGCGTCTTCAGATCGGCAACCGACGGGGCGGCGTCCACATCCCGATTGCGGGCCTTCTGGTAAGCATCCAGTTCGTCACGCAGCGCTTCGAGTTTCGGATCATTGAGAACAAACGGATTGAGGACCGCGTCATCCAACTCGATCGGAATGCGCGGCGGCAGCCCGAGTAGGATCTTGAATGTATCGAGTTGGCTCTGAAGGCTCGCTTCGGCCTGGGCGACGGTTTGCCGGGCCCCTTGATAACCCTGAAATGCCTGATCCACTTGCACGGTTGTGATCTTGCCGCCGGGCAAGAGTGCCTCGTGCTCGCGCAAGTTGCGCTCCTGGCCGACGAGGTTGAGTTGAACGTTGCGGATCGTTTGTACCTGCAAGAGCAGCGACAGATAGCCGCCGTCGAGCGTCGTGACGGTCGCCCAGAACTGCTTGCGGAAGCGGTAGAAATCGCGGGCCGCATACAAGACATCGCGCTCGGCCTGGGTAAGGCCTTCGAGTCGAACCCGGCGACCGGCATTGCGCAAAAGCGGCTGAACGAAGGTGCCGACGAAGCCGCTGCTGACCGACGTGCGGCCGCTCCCCGTGTATTCGAGGATGAAGCTGTTCGCGAAGTCGACGACGAGTTGGCCGCCGGCGGCAAGCGAGCGACGGAAGCCAAAATTCGAATTAGACGTTAGCGTGTTCGTTTCCAGCGCCGTGCCCGGCGCGACGCTGTTGAAGACCGTTGAGTTCTGCAAAGCCCAGCGCGCGTCGAACTCGAAGCGATTGAGCGTGAGCGTGAGAGCGGCGAGGTAGAGCCGTTCGAGGGCGGTCTGGTACTCGCGACTGTGAAGAAGAGCCAATTCGAACGATTTCTCGGCGTCAAGCTTCAGTTTGCCGTCCGCGGTCCACGGCAGGCCATTCTCCCAGCCAGGCGGCTCGATCCAGTCGATGCTCGCTTTAGGCCAATGGGCGCCCTTCATGCCATTCGGATGGGCCATGAGCACGGCGGCGGCCGGGTCATCGGGCGGCTTCGGCGGATGGTCCGGATCGGTCGGGTCGGCAACGCGCGATAACGGCGGCGGATCCAGCTGAAGCCGATCGGTCGCGAACCCGGCATCGCGGGCTCGGTCGCCGAGGATGGGATAGACTTCATGATCGGCCGAGTTCCGGTAATGCGCGCGCGTACACCCGGCGAGACAGGCAAGCCCGACGACGAAGCTCACGACGCGCATGCAACCCCCGCACGCGCAGGGAGATCGGCCGTCCCCCGACGGTACCGCTCCCGGCGAGAGGGGGATACTCTTTCCGCGATTGTCACACAAGGGCCGTCCAAAGCACTAATTACCGTGCGTGCGACCGGCACCGACGTCAAGCGTGTTCTATGCTGCCGTCATAACCGTTACGGGTCCTACGACCCGCTCACCCTGCCGGGCCCGTCCATGCACGTCGAGACCACGCATTCGGTGGAGGCCACCACTCCGCTGACCCAGCTTCCCACCCTTCTCATTGTTGGCGATCCAGCGGGCTTGAACGTCGCCCGCGAAGCATTGGTCGAGTTGGAACTCGGGTGGGAGGTCGTGTTTGCCGCAACGGGCGCGGATGCTGACGCAATTTCAGCAGTTCGCGGCATCGACGTAATCTTGGTCGATCTGGGCAACCCGCATATCGAAGGCGTAGATCTGGTCGAGTCGCTCCGTTCGAAACTTCCGCATACGCCAATCGTTTTGATGTCGGCCCCCTATGCCGTGAGCGTCGCCCTGGAAGCGATCCGCAAGGGCGCCAACAATCACTTCCCGCGTGATCTGCTTGATTCAGAGCCGGCTGCCATTCTCGAAACTCTTCGTGCCGCGGCGACGGAGAATCGACGTCGCGCGGACTTCGCGAGCCGGCTTGATCATATGGCTTTCGAGTTCACACTGGATAACGATCGAGCCTCGATTCCCGCCGTGGTTGGCCGGCTCGTCGAAGCAGCAATTGACATTGGCCTGTGCGATCGGCTCAGTGCGATGCGCGTTGGCGTGGCGATCGAAGAATGTTTGCTGAATGCCGTCATTCATGGCAACCTCGAGGTATCCAGCGAGTTGCGCCAAGTCGACGAGTCGCACTACGATCGCCAGATCGAGGAACGGCGCCGCCGAGCGCCGTTTGCTCAGCGGCGTGTGCGGTTGACGGCACGCATCAGCCGCCACGAAGGGACGTTCGTCGTCCACGACGAAGGGCGGGGCTTTGACGTGAAGAAAATCCCCGATCCTACGGATCCAGAGAATCTTTTCCGCGTGGGTGGACGGGGAATCCTGCTGATGCGCTCGTTTATGACCGCGGTGCAATTCAGCGATCGCGGCAACCGGGTGACGTTGACCAAGCGGCGGTCGTGAGAGGATCACTTGGCCTTCAATGAATAGGTCGGCTGGCCGAGCCGGTCGCTCGTCTGAATGAGTCGGAACGAGCGTCCGAACACGGTGGACTTGATCCACCCGCTGACTGCTCGCGTTGGGACAAAAGCACTTCGTCCGCGACGAAAAATTGCCAATGTCGCTTGATCACGACGTGCGTCGATAAGCCAGTATTCGCGGACTCCAGCAGCGAAGTACAATCGCGGAAGTACAACGATCTCCTTCTCTACCGAGCCGGCGCTTACGACTTCGATGGTCAAGTCCGCGCTACCTTCGACCTCGACATGACCTTCGCCCATTCCATTAACCCATTGCACGCGGCCGGCTTCAACGCTTTCGTATGAAACGAAAAACCCATCGGGCTCGGTGGAAAGACCGGCACGCGTATTACTGAGAAAAGCGCGATCGGTAAAGAAGTACCCCAGGTCTTCGTCAGCAACCAAACGATCGAGCGCGGATGTCACCCGCGTTTTGACGCGGTTGTGCGTGAAGAGCTGTTCCATCGTCAGGTCCGCCCAGAGGAGTCCATTCAGGAACGCGAACCGCCCTTCAGGGGGAAAGTCGTCCGATCGAGCCCATTTGCGGAACGAGGCGTGATCCCTCACCCAAGCCGGAATCGTGGAGGTTCCGTTGAGGCGGATGGGCAGTCGTGGTGAAGTCAAAGTCGCGGACATGATTGAGAGTCTACTCCATGTGGGTATCTCGTACCATCATCGATCCGCTAGTCGAGCAATCCCTCTTCCGCGAGCGATTCTCGCAGAGCGACGCGCTCAGGCTGGTTGAACGCGAGCACCGTTACCGTCACGCGCCCTATCGGCGTTCTTCCAATTATCACACCGCCATTCCAGGCGAAATGAAATGCCCTCCGGTGTTGTCGTGGGTTGAACAGCCGCACCAGTTTCGATCGCGACGTAATGACGTAATACGGTCGATGCTGGCCAGATTGGGACCCTTGTGTCGGTTGCATTGCAGGCAAGCGTAGGCCAAGTTTCCCAACCGAGTCTGCCCGCCATGCTGCCAGGCGACGACGTGTTCCACTTCAAACTGCCACGGATGAAAATCGGCTGGTACCCGACAATATTCGCAACGGCTGCCCGCCCGCACCCGCACCAGAGCGACGAGCGCCTCATCCATGACCGTTCCGCCGCTCTGACCTCGTCTTCAAGAATCGCCGGGCCTTTGACTGAAGCAGCGCGAGGAAGTCACCCACTTTTAGGTAGTTGTCCATCTCGACAACTTCAGTCGCCGACAAGTTCCCCTCACGATTTCTCCGGACCAGGTCCACGACATGCTGCCGTTCGTCCTCCGTAAACTGCAGCGTCAAGAGGTAGCGGGCTACTGGGATAGTTAACCGGCTCGGAGACCGATCCCACATTTCCGCGAATATGGCGGCCTCAGTAGGGGCCGGCCGCGTTGTTGTTACCATGTTACTATCCCTATTTTCAATACCCAGATTTCGCGACCGGCGTACCATTCGCCTCCGTCGGCCATTCCTGCCAGTTGTTCGCCTGCCGCCAGAACGCGAGCGGATTGTCGAACACGACCTTCCTGATCTCCGCCTCCGCGTGGCCACGGCGACGCAACTCTTGAATGAGTTCCGGCACCGCCAGCGGGTCCGACTTGCCCCAGTCACCTGCCGAATTGGCCATGATCCGCTCAGTGCCGACTGACTCGATGATGTCCGCGGCGCGAGCGGGAGTGCACTTCGTCGTGGGATAGAGGGTCATCCCGCACCAGAAGCCGTTATCGAGCGCGAGTCGGACCGTGTGCTCCTCGACATGGTCGATGCACACGCGCTGCGGCTGCACGCGCCGATCGCCCTTGAGCATGTCGACGATCATCCGCGTCCCTTTGTATTTGTCTTCGAGGTGCGGCGTATGGATGAGGATCAACTCGTTGGTCTTCATCGCGAGGTCAACGTGCTCCTGGAACACCGTGGCCTCGTTGACGGTGTTCTTGTTGAGCCCAATCTCGCCGATGCCCAGCACATTGGGCTTCGACAGGAACTCGGGAATGAGCTTGATCACCTCGCGAGACAACGCGACGTTCTCGGCTTCCTTGGCATTGATGCACAGCCAGGCGTAATGCCTGATGCCGAACAATGCCGCACGCTTCGGCTCATAGTCCGTGAGCTGCCGGAAGTAATCGTGGAATGCGATGGCGCTGCCGCGATCGAACCCCGCCCAGAAGGCCGGCTCACTGACGGCCGCGCACTGCGCATACGCCATCCGCTGGTAGTCGTCCGTGGTGCGGGAGATCATGTGGATGTGCGGGTCGATGTAGTTCATATCGTTTCTCCTAGCTCATTTCTCAGCGTTTCCGTCGCATCAGGTGCCGAATTAGGTGCCGAGTTTCGGGTTTTCTGTCTACAATAAGGCTGTCTCTGGTCCTCTTGAGGATACCACGATGGCGCGCGGCCCGAAACCGACAGTTAGATACTGGAAGAGCCGAAAAGCCTACGCCTGCTGGATCGGCAAAGATCGGCACTTCCTCGCCCGCGGTCCGGACGACGCGCCGAACGGCCCGACTTACCTTGAAGCGCTTGATCAGTTCCGCAAGCTGGTCGCTCAGGGCGACAAAGTCGGTACTGATGATTATCTTGTTTCCGCCCTACTAAACCAGTACCGAGCCCATCTGAAGACGACTCGCAAGAGCGGGGCGCCCGGCGTGTTCGAGGTGATGGCTCGGAGGTTCGCAGTGAAGTTCGGGAATCTGAAGGTCGCCGACCTGAGGCCTTACGCCTTCGACCAGTGGCTGAATGAGCAGGCAACGTGGAACTCAACGACCCGAGCACACGCCGTCGCCCTCATCCTCGGATCGCTCTCGTGGGCACAAAAGAAGGGGTTCATCCAGACCGACCCGCTGTCGGGCCGCATCGAGCGTCCGCAGCCCATTCTGCGGGGACGTGATGCCCGCATGTCCGAGGAGTTAATGGACCTACTGATCGGTGAGTGCTTCGAGCGAGCGACTTACAATCGGACGAAGCGGACCGACAAGCCCGCCGTCCACCTGCGGAACGTCGGGTTCACGGAAAAGTTCGGCAAGTTCCTTTGGCTGCTACGGCTCACCGGGGCACGCCCCGTGGAGCTGCGGAACGCAGAGGCTTTCAACTACCAGAACGGCCGGCTCGTGTTCCGGTGGAACGCGCGGCGGGGTTACGTCCACAAAACGGCCGCGAAGACGCAACGGGATCGTGTCATCTTCTTGACGCCCGAAGCACAAGCCTTCACCGAGGAATGCATCAAGAAGTACCCCGAGGGGCCGATCTACCGCACCCTTCGCGGGGCGAAGTGGGTGCAGACGAACTGCACGAATAAGTGGAGGCGATGGCTGCTCCTGCGGCCGAAGGTTGTGGCCTACCTGACGAAGCACGACATCGACCCTGTGAACGTGCGGATGTACAATTTCAGGCATTCGTGGGCCTGCAACTACCTCGACACGACCGGCGACATCTTCGGTGCCGCGATGATGCTCGGCACGTCGGTGAAGATGCTCCAGACGCGGTACTTCCACATGGACGAGGAGAAGCTGCATGCACGGTACTTGCGGTTCATGGCAAGTCAACCGGAGACGGCAAAACAGACAGCGTAGACCGCATTCGATCGGGAGATGCCGTGCCCAATGAGAACGTCATACGCGACAAATTGGCCAAGTCGCTCACACTCCTTGAACCCGGCCTCACGCTGATCGAGACGAATCATCCTCTACCGAACAAGGCAGGGTCGAAAGGCTTCGTGGACATCCTCGCACGCGATCGCCGCGGGAAAACCGTCGTGATCGAGTTAAAGCGATCCGACCAAGCCGCGCGGGAGGCCATGCATGAGATTCTGAAGTACATGCGGTTATTCATGGAGCATCATGGCGCCGAGGCACACGAAATCCGGTGCTTTGTCGTTTCGACCACTTGGCGGGAGTTGCTGATACCGTTTTCCGAGTTTCGCCGGAGATGCGAAGCGCAGACTGAAGGGTTCGAGATCGTCGTAGATTCAAAGGGTCGCGTTATGAGGGCGAAGCGTGTCACCGACCACGCCCTGGACCAGGCGTCATTGTTCTACCATCACGGTGTCATAGGCTTCATGACCTCTGCAGAGCGAAAAAAAGCGAAGCCATTGATCCTCGACTCCCTTTCGCAAAAAGGAGCGGCTGGGCATTTACTATTCCACCTCGATTACGAGGGAAAGAGCAAGGCGGTTATTTACCCATTCGCGACTTACATCGTCCCGACGAAAATCGAGCCGAAGGTAGTCAAATCGCTTCAGAAGGAGGCGCTGAAAGATCTGGCCGAGGCCGAGATCGAGCAGCAGCGTTACAGAGAACAACTGCTCCTCGCGCGCGTCATTAGGTCTGTTCTCCCGCGGATCAGGGAACTCAACTACGATGTCGAAATCGGTTACCCCGAAAAGTTCACCCAAATGGTCGAGCGGGATTGGTCTGTCAAATCACTGGAGCGAAGCGGCCCGTTTGCGGACAAGAAGGTAACTCCCGAGGCGACGCTAATTGACCTCGTCAAGGGCATCGGGGGAATGAACGTCTTCCGTTTCGAGCGCCTGACGAGCCCGTCTCAAAAACTCGACTGGGCGCAGGCCAGAGCGGCATCCGCACACTGCCTGGAAGGCAATCATGTTTGGACGGCTGGATACAACTGGTTCTTAGACAGAATTGAGACGACCTACCCTGAAGGGGATGTACTCGCCCGGATTTACAACCCGCAAATGCTTCCGGAGACGATCTACCGCATCGTCAGTGAACGCGAACTCGCCTACATGCCGGCCATCAATCTCACGGTTTCACAGGACGGTGTTGACAAGGAGGCCCTTATCGGCGGTGTCACATGGGACGAGAAAACGATTCCGAAGTCACACCAAGACGTGTTCGCAAGAATCAAAGACGGCGTCAGTGGTTATTACTTTGCCTTATTCTTGCATGACGCGGCGCATTTTGACTCCATTCTGATGAAGCGACACGGACTTTCGTATAGCCTTTGGCGTGCGACCTTCGACGATAATGGCGGGGAAGTAACTTCGCGGATCGTAATCTCACGGGACGGAAAGGTCAGGGAACGAAAGGCAACTCCAAAGCCTGCGATGTTACCAGACTTCCTGATTGCCACACCTGACTACGTTGTGGACTTGATGAACGAGATCGAGCAACACGTCGGGCGGCAACTCGAAGTGAGAGAGCATGCCAGTGAGGATGGCGCCGGCTGATGGTCACCACAGCTTCATCTCTTCACGCTTCGGCCTGCCCCTCGGCCGCCTCGGCGGAGGCGGAAGTGATGGAACCGGAATCGGCCCTGCCATCAGTTCTTCGAGGCTGTCTTCTTCGATCAAAACTTTTCCCGTCTCACGGTTCGCTCTGAGCTTACCGATCGCGACGAGCTTGTAGACAAGTTTGATGGAGATAGCATTGTTAAGCCGCTTCACGACCTGTTGAACGCTTAGATAGTTTTTCATGACTGGTCACCCGCCAAGCGTCCCGACCAG
>DATANR010000005.1:0-23756 GCA_036266155.1 Gemmataceae bacterium
TTCGGCCTGATGCAAGATCTCCCGCAGACGAGGATCGAAACGCCCATCCATGGCCGCTCCTTCCGTGGAGAAAACATCGATGGAAGCGATTGTGGCCGACGGACTTCTGCGCCGTCAAGACGACATACAGTAGAACTACAAACCATTCACCATCAAGGAGGTCTTAGCAATGACGCGACTGAATCTGGAGACGCTTGACCAACGAACCTTGCCAAGCGCCGCGATGGCGGTCGTCGACCCCACGCTGCACATCATTGGGAAGGTGTACACGCCGCTGCCATCGACGCATCCGCTCACCGGGCGTGGAACCGGCAACTACTCGAGCAACATGGGCAATCCGGACACCGGCGTGACGCACGCCCTTCACGGAACGGCCCATTTGCAGGGCATGGGCGACGTCAAGGTTGATGGCGACATCCACGGGCCGGGCTTCATCAAGAGCGACGTATTTCACGGCACCATGACGTTCAAGAACGGCCGTGGCTCAGTAAAACTGGAATTGACGTCGTTCCGTCCCGCTGGGCCGGCCAGGCTGCCGAACTGGTATCGCTACAAGATCGTCCAGGCGACCGGCGCGTTCAAAGGAATGCAGGACACCGGGTCGTTGCGAGTGGACGTGACGCTGTTTCCGTCATTTGCGGCCGGGCCGAGCCAGAGTGGGACGTTTCGGCTGGCGATTTGACTGCCGGCAGGTGGCGTGCGCCGTCGGGCTTCTCAATGGGTCAAGTGGATTGACCGCCGGGATCAGTGCCGATACGTTCGCGTCGCGTTCAAAGACTTCGTGAACCAAAAACGAATTAATAATTAACAGAGCGTTTGTTCGACAAAGAGATTTTTCATAAAGCTTTACTGAATAGCTACTTAATTTGATGCTAAACGCCGTGTGGCTTTCGTTGGGTCATCGTTCCAGAATTGTGAAGAATACGTTCAGGGGGGTGTGGGGCGCTGAACGTATCGAATCACCCAGCCGCGTGAAACGAAACGGACGCCGTGACCCTCGTTGATCCTGGTGCGGATGGACGTCGTCGGATTGTGCGGGGGAGCGGGGTTGCCAATCTTTTGCCCGAACCCCTTGCTCGGCCGTTGGCCCTTCTATAATCTTTGATGCTACCCTGCCGCGGGCGTAACTCAGTGGTAGAGTGCCACGTTGCCAACGTGGTTGTCGTGGGTTCAAATCCCATCGCCCGCTCTCGACACACGACGCGAGCCGAGAAGACCAGGCGGTCGGGGTTTCGCCCCAGGCCGCGATTCTTCTTGGCTCATTTCTTTGACGGACGAATACCATGGCCGAAGACACCATCGAAGCCCCGCCTGAAGACGCGACCACTCCGGCCGAAGGCGATGCCCCGCCAGCGGACGAGGGCAAGCTCAAGCAATCGGTCGAGATCACGGACGTCGGCCCGTGCAAGAAGCACGTCAAGATCACGGTCGAGCGTGAAGCGATCGACGAGCGCTTCGAGGAGAAGTTCGACGAGCTTCTCAAAGAGCGCACCGCGGCCGTCCCCGGCTTTCGGCCTGGCAAGGCGCCGCGCAAGTACATCGTGCGCAAGTTCAAGTCGTCCGTCACTGAGGACGTGCGCCGCGAAGTGTTGATGGCGAGCTTGCAACAGCTCGCTGAGGACTCGAATATTTCGCCGCTCGCGCCGCCGGAACTGGCGCCCGAGGACCTGATCCTGCCGGAAGAAGGGCCATTTATCTACGAGTTCGACGTCGAGGTTCGACCCGAATTCGACCTGCCCGAATACAAGGGAATGAAGCTCCGCAAGCCGATCCACAAGTTTACCGACAAGGACATCCAGGACGAGATGCGGCGACTGCTGGAACCCCAGGGTGCCTTGATTGCGAAAGAAGGCAAGGACGTCAAAGTCGAGGCGAACGACATCGTCGTGGGCGATCTTGTGACGATCGATGGCGACAAGGAATTGAACAAGGCCACTGGAATTAGCGTGCGTGTCGAGAAGCGGCTGGCGCTAACGGACAGTGTTGTCGAGAATTTCGCCAAGCAAATCGCCGGCGCCAAGGTCGGCGACACGCGTGAGATGGATGTAAAACTCGGCGAAAAGGTTGCCGATCAAGCGATCAAGGGCAAGACAGTCAAGGGCCGATTCACGATCAAGGAAGTTAAGGTCATCCGTTTGCCGGAGTTGACGCCGGACCTGCTCGAACGCTACGGCGTCAAGACCGAAGGCCAGCTCGAAGAGTTGATCGCCACGACGCTCGATCGCAATTTGGAGTATCAGCAGCGGCAGTTCGCCCGCCAGCAGATCCTTCAACAAGTTGCCGAGAAGGTGAAATGGGATTTGCCGCGTGACTTGCTCGTTCGCCAAGCGACGCGCACGTTGCAACGCCGCGTCATCGAGATGCGGTCGTCCGGCATGACCGAGCAGCAGATTGAAGCACGGCTCACGGTGTTGCGACAAAACGTGCTGCAGAGCACGGCCGTTTCGCTGATGGAACACTTCGTTCTGCAGAAGATCGCGGAACTCGAGAAGATCGAGATCGAGGACGCGGACATCGACGCCGAGATTTCGCGGATCGCCGCCCAGCAAGGCGAGAGTTTCCGCAAGGTCAAGGCCCAGATGGAACGCGAAGAGATGATCGAGGCCCTGGCGACCGACTTGCTCGAGCGCAAGGCCCTTGACGTGGTCCTTAACAATGCGGTGTACGAAGAATTCGACATCAAGCCGGAAGAGCAGGAAGGCGAAGTGGCGACCGTGAGCGCCCAGGCCGTCCCCGGCGAGATGGTGGAACCTGTGGAATCGACTGCCACGACTGAGTGATGCCGTCGGCATGACTTGCATGGGTCCTATGAGACGCACATAGGTCTCATCGGACCCATTTGCTTCCGAGACACGATCTGGGGAGAACTGTATGCGCGAACGCTTTGAGCCGATGGCCCAGCGCTACCGGGACTATACCCGGATGCGGCAGATGTCGACCGACGACTTGCTCATGGAGAACCGGATCATTTTCCTGGGCTCCTCGCGCGAGACCGGCGGCAATCCGGAAATCAACGATTATCTCGCCAACCTGACGATCCAGAAGCTGCTCTTCCTGCAGTACGAAAATCGGACGCAGGAAATCCACATGTACATCAACTGCCCTGGCGGTTCGGTGTCCGCGACGCTCGCGATCTACGACACCATGCAGTTCCTGGAATGCCCGATCGCCACCTACTGCATGGGCGTGGCCGCGAGCGGGGCGGCGATTATTTTGGCCGCAGGCACCAAGGGCCGGCGCTATGCACTGCCGAATTCGAAGATCATGATCCATCAGCCATGGGGCCAGGTGGGTTACGGGCAGGTGTCGGACCTGGAGATCGAAGCCAAGGAGATGCTCAAGGACCGCGCCCGGCTCGACGAGATCATGGCCAAGCACACCGGTCAGCCGATTGAAGTGGTCAATCGCGAAACGGAGCGCGACAAGTACTTCCATCCATTCGAGGCCAAGGAATTCGGCCTGGTGGACGAGGTGCTGATGAAGGTTTCTGAGGCGAAGAAGAGCTGATCCAGGCGAGCGGAGCCTCGGCGCGCCGGGACCCGATGACAACCCCGACGACGACATTATCGGGTCCCGGCGCGCCGGGACTCCGCTCGCCCGATTCCATACTCGGAGAACACATATGCCTGTAGTCCCCTTTGTGGTGAACCGGCAAGGTCTGGAGCCGCAATACTTCGACGTCTATAGCCGGCTGCTCCAGGACCGGATCATCTTCCTGCAAGGCCAGGTCGACGACGACAGCGCCGGCTTGGTAGTCGCGCAATTACGCTATCTGATGGCCGAAGATCCGAAGAAAGACATCCACCTGTACGTCAACAGCCCCGGTGGATCGGTCACGGCCGGCATGGGCATCTACGACATGATGCAAGGCGTCTCGTGCGACGTGGCGACCTACTGCATCGGCCAGGCCGCCAGCATGGGCGCCCTGTTGCTCACGGCCGGCGCGAAGAACAAGCGCTTCGCGTTGCCGAATGCCCGGATCATGATCCATCAGCCGCTCGCGGGTCTGCGTGGCACATCGACCGAGTTCCAGATTTATGCGAAGGAATACCTCCGCATGAAGAAGCACCTCAACGACATCTTAGTGCGGCATACCGGCAAGACGCTGGAACAGGTTGAGAAGGACACGGACCGCGACAACTTCATGGAAGCCGGCGAGGCCAAGGCTTATGGGTTGGTCGACCATGTGTTGGAACGCATTCCGACTTAGCTGGTGAATCGAAGCGAACGCAAAGGCGAGCGGGTGATCCGCTCGCCTTTTTGCGTTGACGGCCGCGGTCATAGAACGCTGCCGAAGTGCGTCTGGAGCTTGCGAAACAGTCGATAGCCGAGTAGGAACGTCAACACCGAACCCAGGGGAAACACAATCCACGCATTGGGATGTCGGAACTCTCCGTAGTAGCAAGCATCCTGGTAACACCAGACCATGTGGCTGAACGGGTTAAACTTCAGAAGTATCCGAATGGTTTCCGGCACCTGATCGGGCAGATAGACGATTGGCACCAGATACATGCCGACGACCGCGAAGACCTGAACCAGTTCCTTGATGTCGCGAACGTACACGCCGAGCGCCGAGATGCCGAACACAATTCCGACCATCGCGGTCGCCTGGCAAATCCATAGCAGCGGCAATAGCGCATACGTCCGTGGAAGTGTGCCGTGATCGACCAATACATAGATCATCAGGCACAAAGTCCCGACGGCTTGTGTAACGAAGCACGACAGCACGGATTTGACAGGCAGCACTTCGAGCGGGAACACCACCTGTTTCACTAGATTGGCATTCGACGTGATGACCGTGCTGCCCTTGCCGAGCGATTCCTGCACCGCCAGCCAGGGAATCAAGCCCGAGAGCAGGTAAGCCACGAAGTCGAGCGGCATATCGACCGTGCCGCCGATCCGTTGCTTCAATACGACCTGGAAAATGAAGATATAAACGCAGACGTGGATGAGCGGATGCCCGATCGCCCAAAGCGAACCGAGCATCTGTCGCGTGTATTTGTCGGTGATCTCGCGCTTCGCCAGTGCCAACGTGAGCGACCGGTTCCGGTACAGACGGCCGAAGGCCTCGGTAGTGAACGGGAAAAGGCCGGCGATTTGCATCGTAATGCCCGGCGAGCCGAGCAGCGTAAGCCGCCGGACAATGTGCGATCGACATTATCCGGCGGCTTACGCCGCTCGGCTCGCCAAGATGATCCTCTTCCTAGGCCGCGCGGGCTTGCTTCCAGTTCGAATCCTTCATGCGCCACTCGACCACTGACTTCAGGCCTTCATCGAGTTGGACCTTGGCCTTGAACCCGAGCAACTCCTCGGCCTTCTCGGTGCTGCCAATGCGGTGCGACACGAAGATGTGCGTTTGCGGCTGATATTCCGGCTTCAACGGCGATCCGGTCAACGCGAGCAGCTTCTGCACCAGTTCATTGATCGTCGTCTTCACGCCCATGCCGACGTTGAAGAACTCGTCGGACGCTTCGCCCTTGAGCGCCAGGATGTTGCAGCGGGCCACGTCGGACACGTGCACGAAGTCGTAAGTTTGGCTGCCGTCGCCGTGGATGACCGGGGCCTGACCCATTTCGATGCGATCGAGCACCTTCATGATGACGCTGACGTAAGTGCCCTTGTAGTCCATCCGGGGGCCGTACACGTTCATGTAGCGCAGGCCGCAATAGTTCAACTTGTGTGTCTCGTTGTACGCGCGGAACAATTGCTCGCCGGCGATCTTGGTGGCGCCGTACATCGTGCGGTTGTTGAATGGGTGCTCTTCGGTCATCGGCGTTTCGAGAGCGTTGCCGTAGACCGACGCGCTCGATGAATAAACGACGCGCTTGACTTTGGCAAGGCGAGCGGCTTCCATCACGTTGAACGTGCCGACGATGTTGACGTCGATCGCCTTGCGCGGCTCGTTGACGCATTCGCCGAGCCAGAGAGCGGCGAGGTGGAACATGCCGTCGCAGCCGTTGGCCGCTTGTTGCAGCGTGTCGAAGTCGGTGATCGACGCATCGATCAGCTTGACGCGCGGGTCCTTGAGGGCCCCGGCAATGCTGTGCTTCTTGCCGCGGACGAGGTTGTCGAACACGCGGATTTCGGCCGGGTTTTCCGCGAGGAGCTGGTCGGTGATGTGCGAGCCGATGAACCCGGCGCCGCCGACGACGAGAATCTTGCTGCCTTCGATCTTCATTGGGACTCGCTCCGTGTCACTTCGTAGGACAGGTTTTCAACCTGTCCGGATAAAAGCCTTCGCAAGTACGTCGTGCGGGACAGGTTGAAAACCTGTCCTACAGCAACGTGATCTTCTCGCGGTTCTCGCTCACCTTCTTGCAGGCGTTGCGCGTGTCGAGCACGTGCCGGGCCTTGGCGACCACGTTGGCGTAATCGATCGTCGAGTGGTCGGTGAGCGCGATGACCAGATCGACGTCACCCAACACTTCATCCGACAGCGGCGAGCAGGCCAGTGATAGGCCGTGGCCGCGGAACTCCGGCACGTGCGGATCGTGGTACAGCACCTCGGCCCCATCGTCCTGAAGGAGCTTGATCACGTCAAGAGCAGGTGACTCACGCCAGTCGCCGACGTCGCGCTTGTACGAGACGCCCAGGGCCAGGATCTTCGACCGCGACACGGCCTTCCCAGCCTTGTTCAACTCGCGGGCGGCCTTCGTTCGCACAAACTCCGGCATCTTGCGGTTGATCTCGCCGGCCAATGCGATGAAGTGCGTGTTGAAGTTGAACTCGCGCGCCTTCCACTCCAGGTAGTGCGGATCAAGCGGGATGCAGTGCCCGCCGACGCCGGGGCCGGGGAAGAACGGCATGATTCCGAACGGCTTCGTGAACGCGGCGTCGAGCACTTCCCAAACGCTGATATCCATGCGGTCGCACAGCAGCAGCATCTCATTGACGAGCGCGATGTTCACGGCCCGGAACGTGTTCTCGTACACCTTCACCATCTCGGCCGCCTTGGCGCTCGAGACGGGCACGATGTTGTCGATGGCCTGCGAATAGAACGCGACTGCCACCTTCTGCGATTCGGGGCCGACGCCGCCGACCACCTTGTTCGTGCTCTTGGTGTTGAAGCGCTTGTTACCCGGATCGACCCGTTCCGGCGAATGGGCCAGGAAGAAGTCCTGCTCGACCTTAAGGCCGGATCGTTCGAGAATCGGCAGCATGACCTCGTCGGTTGTGCCGGGATAAGTCGTCGATTCGAGGCTGATGAGTTGGCCGGGCCGAATGTACTTGGCCAGCGAATGCGTCACGTTCTCGACGTATTGGAGGTCCGGCGTCAAATTGATCGTCAACGGCGTCGGTACGGCGATCACCAGCACGTCCATCTGCGGGACTTCGCTGAAGTCGGTGACCGCCCGGATTTTCCCTTTGGCAACAAGTTCGCGCAACTCGGAGTCAACGACATCTTCGATGTAGTTGTCCGCGGCATTGACGCGGCCGGCACGCTTCGGGTTCTGCTCGATGCCGACGACGCGGAAGCCAACCTTGGCATTCTCGACGGCGAACGGGAGGCCGACGTAGCCCAGACCGACAACGCCGACGATGGCCGAGCGATCCTTGATCTTCGTCAAGAGCGTCTCGACCCGGCGTGCAACTTCCGCGTCCTGCTCGGAGGAGCGCACGGAGAGCTTGGCCGCCGGCTTGTCGGCGAGCCAATACGGCACCGGGGTCTCGGGAAGACGTCGTGCGGGACCGGTCATCGGGCACTCCAAGGGAGAACCACGAAATGCACGAAAGACACGAAAAGAAGAAATCAGCGCGGCCGTTTGACCGCCATGGTTCTTTTCTGACTGGTTATTTTTCGTGTGTTTCGTGTCTTTCGTGGTTTTGATTCTTCTTCAACCAGCCGCGGCACGGCGCGTCGTCTTGGCGATAGCGAACGACTTCAGCGTGTTCACCACGTGCTGCTTCTGCGCGTCGTTCAGTTCCGGGTAAATCGGGATCGCCAGCGTCGTGTTGGCTGCTTCCTCGCTGTGTGGGAAGTCGCCCTTGCGGTGGCCCAGGTAGTCGAAACACTTCTGCAAATGCATCGGCACCGGATAGTAGATCTCGTTGCCGATCTGGTTGATCTTGAGGAAGTCCTTCAACCCGTCGCGATTCTTGGTGCGGATGACGTACTGGTTGAAGATGTGCCTCGATTGCACGACGGCCGGCGGTGTGATCACCGACCGCAACGTCGGATCGGCTTCGATGGCCTTCGTGTAGAAAGCCGCGTTCGCCTGACGGGCGGCCGTCCATTCGTCGAGGTACTTCAATTTCACGGACAGCACGGCCGCGTGAATGGTGTCGATGCGGAAGTTGCCGCCGACCTCGTCGTGGAAGTACTTGACCTCGGCCCCGTGGCCGCGAAGCTTCAGCAGCCGCTTGGCCAGCTTGTCGTCGTTCGCGGTGCAGGCCCCGGCGTCGCCGACGGCACCCAGGTTCTTCGACGGGAAGAACGAGAAGCAGCCGATGTCGCCGATCGAGCCGGCCCGCTTGCCCCGATATTCCGAACCGATGGCCTGGGCCGCGTCCTCGATGACGGGCAGTTTGTACTTCTGAGCGATCGACATGATCGGGGCCATGTCGGCACATTGGCCGAACAAGTGGACCGGCATGATCGCCTTGGTCCGCGGCGTAATGGCCGCCTCGATCTTCGACGGGTCAATGTTGAAGGTCTCGGGATCGATGTCGACGAAGACTGGCTTCGCGCCGAGCCGGGCAATCGAGCCGGCCGTGGCGAAGAACGTGTACGGTGTTGTGACGATTTCGTCGCCGGCACCGACATCAAGCGCCATGAGCGCTATGACGAGCGCATCCGTTCCTGAGCTGAGGCCAATGGAATGCTTGGCGCCGCAATACTTGGCGACGTCTTTTTCGAGCGCTGCGACCTCGGGGCCGTTGATGCACTGTTGGCTTTCCAGCACGCGATCGATCGCCGGACGAATCTCGTCGCGGAGCGCGGCGTACTGGGCCTTGAGGTCGAGCAGGGGGACCGAAACGGGCTTAGTCATGCGATTCCATCCGGCGGCAAGGGGACACGGGCGTCAATCGAGTCGGCCGCGGCCGGGCCGTCCTGCCGACGGACCGCGAGCCGTGTATCTTTCGGCAATAACTGCTAGCGGACATAAATTCTACCGTCTTTCGTAACCCTGGATAGTCGGACCAGCGGCGCGGTCTGCGCGGCCGCAAAGACATCCCATCTTAGCCAATCGACCCACTCAAAAGCTCGCCAACGGGTACGATCGTCCCAATCGGCGCAATCCTCCCGAAACTCGCAAACGCTCCTTCGTGAACGCGCGAATCGCTCCCGACTTGCATTTGTGGGGCCGATAATTTCTCCCGTCCAAGGAGGGACGGACCCATGCGCAGCCTGGCGAGCCTCGGTGGCTCCATTCTCGTTACGACCGTCGCGATGGCGCAAGCACCTGCAAAAACGGAGTTTGCGACGGACACGAGCCGCCATGCGGGCCAGCCGATCACGGTTTCGATGCTCCCCGCCCCAACCATGACACCACTACCGCGTACTCCTCTGTTCGTGCCAATGGGTTTCAGCGGCGACCAGCTGATGCGCATGAAAGAATGTGAACTCGTACAAATATACAAGAATGGTATTCCGCGCGTCCCGCCGTGCGGCTACTTCCCAGGCACCGTGATCTTCAAGCCGGGTACGGCGATCACCGCGCCAACCTCGCACTTCATGAAGACGGTCGCCTGGCAGGGCAAGTACATTCCCGGCAACGGCACGATGGTCAACAAGATGTTTGGCCTGCCGAGCATCAAGGCCGCGATCGGCTCCGGTGAGAGCTGGCTCGATGGCGGGCCGTCGGCCATCTTCGATTACCAAAACACGTCATTCGTCTGGTCGCAGTACCGCGATGAACTGCGTGAAGTGTCGCCGGGCGTCTGGCTCGGCATCATGCACGACCGCTGCGGCAAGAACGGCCCCTCGATCGCGACGTGGTTCGCTCTCGATTCCGTGACGGGGCAGAGTGTGTGCAAGGAGTGTGGAAAGGATTTGGTCGTGCCGGCACGATGAGCGCGGCGGTTTGCATGTCAGTGATGTTCTTTAGCCCCCCGCACCGGGAACAGGTGATTGAGAGAGAACCAAAGTTAACAACCGAGCCGCGGGACAGTAATTCCTCACGCCTGTCAATCACCCGTCGGCACAATCCCCGCCCCTTCGACCATCAAGATGACTGTCCGGTCCGGTGCGCGTGGCCGATGCATCACACCCTTGGGCACCACGAAGCCCTGGCCGGGCCCCAAGTCCACGGTTCGGCCTTCCAGGTCGATTAGGAACCGGCCGCTGACGACGAAGAAGAACTCGTCCTCGTCGTCGTGTTTGTGCCAATGATATTCGCCCTGCACGACGCCGAGCCGGACGACCGACTCGTTGACCTTGCAAAGCGTCTGGTTGAACCAGGGATGCGTACAGGACGCGACGAGTGCGGGAACGTCAACCACTTCGAGCGGGCCGAATTGGACGTTGAGGCGGGTGTCGTAGGGGAAGGGTGCGTTCAATTCAGGCATTGGTCGCTCCGCGATCGGTGTGACGCTCGAGCTCTCGACATTCAAACGCCTTGTCTGTGCGCTTTACTCGATTGCTTTCTTGTACCCCGGGCCGTCACGATCTTGGATCCCGGTCTCCTTCCCGCTGCCTGCGTTCTGGCGGGCTTCGCTTTTTCCGGCAAGACGGTCTGAACGCCCTTTTCAAGTTGGCCCGCAACCCATGCGTTCAGGCTCATCCCGGCGAGTGCCGCGACTGTGTTCACGCGGCGGTGCAATGCCGGACTGATCCGGGTGACGAAGTGTCCAGAGAAGGGTTTGTCGGGCGCCTCACCGCGCTCGGCACAAAAGGCAAGATAGTCGTTTACCGAGTCCCGGAAAGCAGCGCGAACCTCCTCAACCGTCCGCCCCTGAAAGGTAATCACGTCGCGCGTGTCGACAACTTCGCCTTGAAAAATCCCGGCATCGTTATCGAATGCGACATGGCCGACGTAGCCCTTGTATTCCATCATGGTGTCACTCCAGCTTCCGTGAGAAAGCGCCGCATCGATCGCAGAGTGCCCTTGTCCGTCTCCTTTTCCGGGTGCGGCCGATGGAACACGGCCCGTTGGTCTTCGTGGCATAAGATTCCGATCTTGTGCATTTCCAAGCGCACAACATCGGAATGTTATGCCACGACTTCTACCCAGCTTTCGGAATAGACGCGCCGAATGAAAGACCGAGTCGGGCGCGGACTGCCGCGGAAGAAAACTCCCAATCAACCGCTGACCCTATCAGACGCGCCTTCACCGGGTTGTTTTCGATGTAATGGATGATTCGTTCGAGTTCGTCCAGATCGTGGACCCAGTGATCGTACGACTCATGCTGCCAGTAAGTACCGTGACGCCCAAGAAGCAGATTGCATTGCCGTGCTGAATAGCGCCGAAAGCTATACATGATCCGCTCGCGTGGAGAACGAACCGGATCTGACTCGGGAAGCGTCGCGACCCATTCGGGAAGGGCCCGGAATAAACAATGGAAATGGGTCGGCATGATGACGAACGAGATCAGATCGTAACGCTCGCCAGCGAAAAATCGGAGGGCATCAGCAACCGCTTTCGCTTGGGCCGGTTCGGCGAGCCAACGAGTGCCTTCGCCGGCATCCAGGTAAGTTTCAAGTCGAGCGAACCCCAGTTTCCAGAGATGCACTTCCCAGTCCGCCTCACTGACATCTACGGGACGAGGACGGGCCGCAAGTTCGTCCCGATAACGGCACAGGTCGAGTTGTCCTCTTGCAGGAATGCTGCCTTCGAGACATCCGGTGACGAAGAACGTGGCCCCCGGCTCATCCCAGTGCGGCAAATTGCGCCGGCGAAACAGTGATTTTGGAATCATGGGCTCGTTGCTCAACGTGGCATAAGATTCCGATCTTGTGCTTCGACGTCATGCACAACATCGGAATGGTCTTCGTGGCATAAGATTCCGATCTTGTGCATTTCTAGGCGCACAACATCGGAATGTTATGCCACGAGGGCCTTCATCCGCTCCCGCACCAGCTTGCTCACCGCTCTGAACTGCGGATGGTCGGAGCCGCCGAGCCATTCGAAGGCAGTGGCTTCGACGGTAGTCAGGATCGCGCCGGATCGCGCCAGGCGTCGCAGGGCCGTGTCCTGATCGATGCGAAAGCGTGATTGAACCGCATTGACGGGGACGAACACGGTCAGCTCTTCGGCAAGCAGGTCCAGCACGGTTTGCAAGATACAGACGTGTGCTTCCATCCCGACGACGACGATGTTGGGTCGGCCGAGTTGCCGCAGGTCGCTCAAGAGTCCGGGCGCGCCGCAACAGCTAAAGGCCGATTTCGTGGGCCGGTCGCCCGGCAGGCGCTTGACCAGTTCAGCGTTCGTCGGCCCCAGGCCCTGCGGGTACTGCTCGGTGACCCGCGTGGGCACATTCAGAAGATTGGCGACATCGAGCAAGAACCCGACGTCGCGAATCAGGCCGGGTGCATCGGGCATGACCGCCAGCAGCTTGTCCTGAACGTCGACGACCAGCAGAGTCGAGTTCAACGTGCTCAGGCGCGGCAGTGTCATGGCAGTCACCTTGGCAAAAAACCGGGTTTCCTAGCGCACGAAAATATTGTCGTATGTTCGCCGCAAGCGATGACTGCCAAAAGAGTTATGGAGACCGATCGGGAGAGATTGCCAAACCCCTATATGTGTGTTGGCAATCTCTCTTGGCCATCTTAGAATCTGCCGTGAAACCTATTTGGATGCCTCAATCCTGTACAAGTGTGTAAATGTTCGATGGTAAAGCGCATGGCCGACCGCTGCCGGTGACGCTCGGCCGCCGCCATCGAGCTTGTTGGTGGCGATCACATCGAGCTTCTCGTCTGCCGACAGGACGAAGCTGTTGCCGGCGTCGTCGAAAACATACCACTTGCCTTCCGCCAGGATCGGCGATGCCCAGACGTTGGCCCCGCGTGTTTCGAGCCGGATGTTCTTCCTTTCCTTGCCGTCCTTGATGCCGACGCACCGGGCGATCCCGCCCGAATTAACCATCAGCAGGTTGTCGCCTGAGACCAGAAACGACGTGCGGTTCGGGGCTCCCTTGTCAAAGGTCCACGCGATGTTGCTGTTGGTCACGTTGCCAGTCCCATTCGGTTTGATGGCCATGAGTTGCTTGCCGCCGTCCGAGCTGGCGGTGAAGACGAGGCCCTGCCCAAAGATGGGCCGCAGCCCGGCGTTCATGCCGCCGTGGACCACGCGCCAAACCTCATCGCCGGTCATTGGATCATATGCCGCGGTCGCTCCGGCTGACGGGCTCACCAGGAGCGGCTTGCCTTCGACGGAAATGACCAGCGGCGTCGAATACGCCTTCTTCATGTCGCCGTTCATCGTGTCCGGATGGAACTGGCGATCCTTCTGCCAGACGGTCTTGCCTGTCGCCTTGTCGAGTGCGACGAGATACTGCACGTCGAAGCCGTCGAAGGTCAGGATGACAAGGTTCGCGTACAGAATCGGCGACGAGCCGGCGCCGCGGTGGTGGCCGCACTTGAGGTCCTCGCGCTTCCAGAGCACTTTGCCCGTGGCCGTGTCCAGGCAGGCCGTCCCGGCAGACCCGAAGTGGGCGTACACCCGGCCTTCCTCGGTCGCCGGACTGGGGGAAGCGTAACTGTTGAACCCCGCCCACTCCTCGTAGGGGGTCATGATGCTGGGCGACGTCTTTTTCGCCGGGCGCGGTGGGACTTTGATCTCAAACAGTAAGACGTCGTGGATCACTTTCCCGGTCTCGCGGTCTACGCCGACGGCGTAGAGCTTATCCCCAGTCTCGGTGGCCGTCGTCAGCCAGACCTGATTTCCCCAGACGACGGGGGACGACCAACCCTTGTCGTGAATCGCGGTCTTCCAGCGGACGTTTTGCGCTTCGGACCACGTAGTAGGCAGGCTGGTCGCGTCCGAGTGGCCGTCGCCGTGCGGGCCGCGGAATTCGGGCCAGTTATCCGCGGCCATGGCGACAACGGAAACTGCGAGGACGGCGAAGAGCGGCAAGCGGATTGGCATGATCGAAGGCGGGTGAGAAGGTTGGAGGGCAGGAAGGCAGTTTATCCGTGGAACGGACAGATTGCGAGAATCGTTCGCACGTGTAGCGGCTTTTCAGTCTCGGTGCTGACCACCCGAGCAAAACACGCTAAACTGGAGCGGCCCGTGCGTTCCAACTCACATGCCCAGTTCCGACACGTCAGATCGCGATAGTGAGCTTCTCACGCCGGCAGCGACCGTCGTCGATTGTTTCGACATTGTCCTATTTGAATTGCCGAACAATCGCGTCGCCGCATTTGCTGCCGCCGCCTGGCGATTGACTGCAAAGCCGCTTCAATGGCACTGGCTACCGTTGGGCGACGACGCATCGAGCCGAGCGCTGGTTCGCCTAGAAGCGCCGCCACGACTGCTCGTCGAACGACTCCTCGATGATTCCCGCGGCGTGATGGTCGCCTTTGTCGAACAAGCGCCGCGCGTGTGGGTGCAACTTGGTTTCCGATTGGCAAGTTCTGCAATCCCGCAACTGTCGGCCGGCCAAATGTTCCTATTGCGGCCCGGACGGCGCGATGTCGTGCCCGATTCCATCTTCACGGACGAGGTGAAATCGCTCCCGTTGCTGCCCGGGCCCAGCATGCTTCAATCACGCCCAGCGCCTCCCTTGGTCCAGGCAAGCCTGCGACTCGGTCGGGCGATCGGCCTGGAGCCACCGCGTCTCTGGGTTATCCGCGATGATGCGCTTGCACAATTGACCGCCTATTGCCGAAGCCTCCATCAACAACTGCTAGCGCGGCTTGCCGTTGCCGTCACCGCGACGCCGGATGGGCCATGCGTGGTGCTGCGTGCGATCAGCGGCCGAACAACACCGCCAGTGTTCATTGGACCGGCCGTCGGATATATGCCGCTCCACGGGATGACCAACGTCTACTTGCCGGCTGAAACTCGGCTCTATCCGGTCGTCCGGCGCGATGTTCTGCGCGCGGCGCTCGGCATCCAGTTCGAGCGCGTCTATTGGTTGCACCCGCTGGAGCGCGGCCAAATTCGGGTCGAATCAATGCCGGCTTCGGCGTTCACGCCGCTGTCCGACTGGGTTGAATTCCGCGTCGGCACGTCGACGCCGCTGGAGAATACTTGGTCGCCATCGGCTCGCTGGACGCCGGAGCCATTCGTCGAGCGCCCCGAGTCGGCGCGTGCCGAGACACGTCCCGCTCTAGAACTGACCGCGCCGGAACCGGCCGTGAAGCTCCCACGCTTGCGCACTCGCGTCTTCAATTGGATGAAGAAACTGCGCGGCGCACGCCGTACGTCGTTGACTGCGAGGCAGATTGCGGTTCCCTTGGGTGAGGTCAATTCGAACACGCAGAATCCGAGCGACCGTCTGCACCTCGTCCGACCGGAACTGGTTCGACGTGCGATGGCTCGGTCTCAAAAGCTCGAGACCGAGTTCTTCCAGAGTTTGAAGAGCCCGGCAGTCACTGCCGGCAAGAGGCCGTGGGCCGAGTTGGCCGCCGTGTACGGCACCCTTGGCAATCACGCGGATGCGGCGTTGTGCTGGCTGAATGCTCTGTGGGAACAACCACGTCCGTCGGCCGAATGGGCCTGGGCCTGGCTTTGTTCGGAAGCGAAGAGCGCGCGGCCCGAAGTCAAAGTCATTGACCCTGCTCCGTGGTTGGCCTCGATGCCTGGGCCAGGCACAACACGGGCGATGGCCGCCTGGGTCGTGTGGGCTTCCTCGCAAGCGACACCGCCGGACGTCCTGAACGACCGAGTTGCGGAGTTGCAAGCGCGGCTTGAGTCGCACGAACATTGGCTGCCGATGCGAGCGGCGTGGCTTGCTCGCGTCGCCCTGGCACGTGTCGGCCGCGGCGACGTCCTCGGGTTGGCACGCACCCGCGATCGGCTGACTGATCGCTTGCTCGCCGGCGGGCTGAGTCTGGAACTCGATACGCCGTCATTCCTTCGGTTTGCCGGTGAAGATGTTCGCGAGCGCTTTCAGGAGGCACGGCGTTGGCTCGCTGATCGCCGTGAGTTGATCCACCAGTGGCTGGGCCGTCGACCCGAAGATGCGTGGGTGCGCGGCGACCCGGCTGATGGGCCCGGTCCGCTCCGACGTGTGGGGTTGGAACCCGATGTCGCCAATACGCGTGCTTACGCCGATTTGATGATCGCCTGGGGACTGTCTCGTTTCGCCGAGCATGCGACTGCTGAAGCGATTCGCCGCAAAGGCTTGAACGGACTGCAATCGGACGACCCGGTGCATGCCATTCTGCGCGATGGCTTCAATTTTCGAATCGACCAGATCCGCGATGGTAAGCCGCCGCGCGGCCCACTGCCGGTATCGCTGGAAGAGCGCATTCGCGGGCTCGCAAGCGTACCACGCTATGCAGTTGAAAAGCTGCGTGAGCGATCGCGCATCCTGGAGCCAGTCGTTCGCGTGAACGGCTATGCACAGGTTGTGCACGTCGATCACGCACACAGGTCACCGGCGGAGTTGATCGCCGCGGCGCCGGCCGATCGCCTCCATGACGAGATTGACCGGCTGATTGAACTTGAAGCTCGGCAATCCGCTCAATCGCGGCTCGCTCCGATTATTTTGGCTGCGCTTGCCCGTGAGCCCGACCTTGCGGACGTCACGGTCGATCGGGTTTTCGATGCCTTGCCGTCGACTTTCAATGCAACTTGGAACGACCCGTCGACGCAACACCAGTTGATCGAACGATCGGTGCTGGTCGCTGCCCGACGGGATCGGGCCGAAGTTGTGCGCGAGTTGGCGAACCGCTTCCTTCGTTTGGTCGATGAGTCGCCACAGTGGGACATGCTTGACACGCTCGTCGAGCCCATTGTGCGTGCACTCCGTCGTGTCGACATGGTTGCTGAGGCTAACCACCTGCTTGAATATGTGGCTGAGCGTGTCCGGCGCGCACCGTTGGTTGGCCGGACGGGTACGGATCGACCTGATGAGAACCTGGCGGGACTCCGCGTTCTGTTACCCGTCGCGGCCGGATGGTATGCCAGTGGTCGCGATGAGTCCGCCCACGCGATCCTGGACGAAGCACGTACAGCCTTGTTTGCCGAGGCGACCTCCATTCCCGACCGCACGGCGCTGGCATTTGCCTATGCCGCCACGCTTGGTCAGGCGCCTGTGCGGATTGCCCTTGGCCGACTCGAAGAGATGTTTCAGCGCCTGTCGGGCATCCGCGTCGGGGGAACCACGAACGCTTACTACTCGCTCTACCCGCTACTTTTGGTTGAGACGGCCGTGCGGACCGTGGTATCCGAGAATTTCGCACTCGGTCCGCAGGGGCGCGCATGGCTCGATGCTGACGAACTGGCAGTTCGCCGGCGAATTCGCGATGACTTGAAGGCCGGGCTCGCGGCCCAGGGTCTGTAGTCGCCGGCTACAATTGCCATGACATGTCCACTAGCCTTGCATCATCCGACGATCGGCTGGCTGCTCTCTTGGCCGAACTCGGCGAACAACAAAGCCGCGGACTGCCCGCCGATGTCGATGCGGCTGCACGTGCTCATCCCGACATCGCGGACGAGTTGCGTGCTCTCTGGGCGACTGCTCAGTTCGCCGCATTTGCTCTTCCAAACGGCTACGCGATCACTGTGCCCGTCACTTCCGCGGAGCCGCCGGCACCCGATTCTTTTGGCGACTACGAGATCGTCAATGAGCTGGGTCGCGGCGGCATGGGCGTGGTCTATCGCGCTAATCAGAAATCTCTCGATCGGCCAGTCGCTCTGAAGATGATGCGTGAGGCCAGCTTGTCCTCCGCCGATGAGCGTGCGCGGTTCCGGGCCGAGGCCGAGGCCGTCGCCCGCCTCAAGCACCCGAACATTGTGACCGTGTACGAAGTCGGAGAGCAGGCCGGCTTGCCGTACATCGTGATGGAATACGTCGAAGGTCGCACACTGGGACAGCGCCTTGCCGAAGGCCCCATGGCGCCGCGCGAAGCCGTCCGCATCGTGGGCCAGGTCGCACGGGCCGTCCAACATGCCCACGAGCGCGGCATCCTCCACCGCGATCTGAAGCCGGCGAACATCATGCTCCACAGTCAACAGTCCTCTATCCCCAGTATCCAGTCGGAATCCAATCGACTGCAGACTGCGGACTGCGAACTTGAGACTTTGAAAGTTACCGACTTCGGTCTTGCCAAGCGTTTGGCTGTCTCACCCGCCAGCGCCCGCGATTGGCGGACGCAGACGGGGGCCATTGTCGGCACGCCCGGCTACATGTCGCCCGAACAAGCGACGGGTCGACGCGAATTGACGGCCGCCACGGATGTCTACGCTCTCGGTGCGATTCTCTACGAGTGCCTGACGGGCCGCCCGCCGTTTCAGGCAACGAACCCGGTCGACGCACTCCTAATGGTCGTCGAGCAGGAACCGGTTCCGCCGCGGCTTCTTAATAGTGCGATCGATCGTGACCTGGAATTGATCTGTTTGAAGTGCTTGCAGAAGCCGCCGGAATTGCGCTACGTCTCTGCTGGGGCGCTGGCGGCGGATCTGGATGCCTATCTGGTGGGTGAGCCGCTCTCAAATCAACCGAGCGGGTTAAGCCATTTCGTCGCCCGCATGCTGCGCGAGACCCATCACGTCGGCGTGTTGGAAAACTGGGGCTTGCTCTGGATCTGGCACAGTCTGGCAACGCTCGTCCTATGTCTGTTGACGCAGGTGATGGCGTGGTCGCACATCACTGATCATCTCGCATACCTGGCCATTTGGAGCGTTGGCCTGATCGCATGGGGAATGATCTTGTGGCGGTTACGCCGGCGGGCTGGGCCGGTGTTGTTCGTCGAGCGCCAATTGGCTCATGCCTGGGCGGCCGGCGTGTGCGCTAGCATCGGCATGTTCGTAATTGAATGGACGATGAAGTTGCCGGTGCTGACCTTATCACCGGCGCTTGCAGTGGCCGCGGGAATGATCTTTGTGTTCAAAGCAGGCATTCTCTCGGGACGGTTTTACGTGACGGCGGCCACATTGTTTCTCACCGCCACCATCATGGCCGCCGTTCCGCAGGTCGCACAATTGTTGCTCGGCAGCGTAACCGCGGCAGCGTTCTTGATTCCCGGCGTCAAATACTATCGCGTTCGCCGTCGACGGATTGCGGCATAAGCGAATTGCTATTCGACCAAGTCGAGCGCCGCCAGAATTCGATCGCGAACTGCCGTCATCGGCAACGTCTCGATATCCGCCCCCGCGCCAATGAGAAGCGGGCCATCTTGCGCGTCGGCTGCTGGCAAGCCGTGGCTCCCGCGCATGAGCGATGCGTCGAGCGGCACCACGTCGAGCGTCATCCGAAAGCCGAGTTTCTTTTGCAAGAGCCGGCGAGCAATGCGCATCTTGGGGAAGGTCAACTTCGGGTCGAGGAACAGTTCGCACGGGTCGTAGCCGGGCTTGTGATGGATGGCCACGGCACGCGCATAATCCGGCGCGAGCCGATCGTCGAGCCAGAACGGATAGGCAAACCACGCATTGCGGTCGGAAAGCGCCACCAACTCGCCGGCACGTTCGTGAGTAAGGCCGACAGCGCTACGCTCATCGCCCGCGAGCAATTGAGCGACACCCGGCAATTTTGCAAGCACATCGCGCACGCGTTCCACGTCGTTGGGATCGCGGACGTAGACATGCGCTACCTGATGATCGCAGACGGCGAATGCCCGGCTCATGAATGTTTCAAGTTGCTCGCCAAATGGACCACGCCGCACGGTAAGCAGTCCCGCCTCTCGCAGAGCGCGATTCAGATACACGGGACGGGAGACATCGCAGTGGCCGTACTCGCTGACGATCCACACGCGTGCCCCAACCGTTTTGGCGGCGTCGATCAGGGGCGCACATGCGTCGTCGAGTTCGCGGACGAGCCGGGGCATGTCGCATCCTGAAGGGCCCTTGCGTTGTGGGTCGTAATCAAGGTGCGGCAGATAGACGAGCGTGAGGTCTGGCTTCTTCGCCGTGAGCACTTCCGCCGCGCAGCGTGCGATCCAATCAGTACATGGCAGGCCAGCCATCGGGCCCCAGAACGTGTGGAACGGAAACTTGCCGAGCTTCTGCTCCAGTTCTTCGGTGTAACCGTCCGGGGTTCCCGTGATGCCGAACACCTTGCTGCCGTCGATGCCATAGTGGGGCTTCGGCGTGATCGAGATATCAACATCCGCCCCTTGGTTGAACCACCAGAACAGCTTGGCGCATGTGAATGTGCGGCCACGCTTCTTGGCGACTCGACGCGCCGTCGCGTAAAGCGGCTGCGCTTGTATCAGTCGGTTCGACTGTTGCCAAAAGCGCACCTCGTTGGTGTCGCGGAACAGCCAGCCATTGCCGACGATGCCGTGCCGATCGACTGGTTCTCCCGTGAGCAGCGTCGCCTGAGCGGACATCGTGACGGACGGCACAACTTCACTGAGCGAAATGGGTGTGCCCAGTGCCGACAGGCGCGGTGCATGTTGCAGCAAGCGCGGCGTCAGGCCGACGGCATTGATGAGGATCAGCGGAGCAGTCATGCCGATGTCTTACGATGATGCGTCGGCGTAACAATTCGGTAAAGCGGGCGCATCCGGATTCCCGTGAAGTCGGAATACATGTAACATCCCAATATTCGGGGCCATGCGATGAACCGCCTCGCCATCTTGGTCACGCTTGCCGTTGTCGTGCCATCCGCTCTTGCGCAGCGGCCGGCAAACGAGCGCCTCGGCGAGGCCGTTCGCTTGCTTCGCGATGGCACCGAAGCCGAACAAAATGCGGCGGTGAAACAACTCAAGGACCTGAGCGAACACGCGGCTCCGGCGATTCCCGCGCTAGTTGAATCAATCAAAGATGGCCCACCGGCCCGGCGAGCCGAGATCGCCCGGATCTTGGCAAGCTTCGGGCTGAACGCTAAGGAGGCGATTCCGACTCTCGTTTCTGTAGTCTGCGAACCGCGTTCCGATCAAGTCCTGTTTCAGGAAGCAATCAACACCATCGCTGCGCTGGGCGAGCCGGGGAATCGCGAAGTCGTTCGTCGTTGTCTTTCGACTGAAAATCACGGGCGCGGCGGTCGGTATGTTACAACGTTGCATCCGAACTACCTTGGGCAACATCTCGCGGCCACTATTCCAGTGATCGCCGAATTGCTCGTTGACTCGGACGCGGGCACGCGACAACGGGCCGCTCTTTCGCTTGCTCTCTTGCTTGCGAGACCCACGAGCACCCAGCCATCGCCGTTGTTGAAACTTCCTGCGGCAACGCGTGAACGCACCATTCAGGCGCTTCAAATGGCGCTCGATGACCTGGATGCACGCACGCGTTCGTGGGCGGCCGCGGCGCTGATCGACGCGGATCCGACCACGCTGCCGCAAGCCCTGCCCATTTTGCTGTCAAGCATTCGGTCGCGGAACTCTCAGGGAAACGAGTTAGGCGCGCTGGTCCGTTCCGGCGCCGCCGGCGCTCGATTGGTTGCGGACTACCTCGACGAGCCGAACCCTGATATTCGCCAGGCGTTGATCGGTTGTCTCACAAGTTTCGGCGAAGATGCGTTGCCGGCATTGGCCGACTGTCTGCATCATGTCAATCCACGAGTTCGCGAAGGCGTGCTTCGATCGTTGCACAACTCGGGTCGAATGGAGAAACTGCGTGCGCACGTGACGGCTCGTCTGGCCGATCCCGATGGCGCCGTCCGGCTTGCGGCTGCCGTCGCACTCGTTGCCAAGGACCCAAAGCGTGCGGGGAGCACCGTGCCCGTGCTCGCGGCACTTGCATTCGATGTAAATTCTGCCCGGCGTTGGGAAGCTCTGGTGACCTTGTGGACTCTGGGGCCGATGGCACGGCCCGCGATACCCGACTTGCTGCGCCGCGTTGGATCGGGCGACGGGAACACACGGCTGCTTGCGGCCGAGGCCCTCGCGATGGCCGACCGCTTCTTGTGGCAAAGTTATGTGCCGGTCTACATCACGATTGTCAAGACTGATGACGGCGGCTTGCGCATGCGTGCCATCAACGGCCTGCGCGACACGGGGCCGAACGCCCAGGCTGCCTTGCCGGTTCTTCGCGATTGCTTTGGCGTCAAGGACCCGTTCGTTCGCGTGGCAGCCGCGGAAGCCCTCTTTCGAATTGAACCGAAGGCTGTCGACGAGTCGGTCGCTTGTCTAATCGCGATGCTCCGCGAACCAAATGTTGGAGGTCGCCAGTACTGTCGCCAATGGCGAGTGATTTCGCGAGCGCTCGACAAGATGGGCTCAGCAGCGAAAGCGGCCGTCCCAGCACTCATCGAAGCGGCACAATCCGATCCGGACGCGAGCTTTGCTCCCGACATGGCCGCCGTCGCAATCCGGCTCGATGCGGATCGCGCTGGCGCCGCCTACGGCATGTTTCGAAGCCATTTGAATCCCGGACATCCCGATCCGGACGACTTATGGCTCTCAAAGATAGTCGACCTCAAAAAGCTAGCTCTGCCGCTCATGCCTGAATTGATCGTTGCTTTGGGCGCGAAGAATGCCGTTCAATTGGAAGCGGCATTCGACACGCTGGCCGGCCTGGGTCCAGATGCGCGCGACGCGATTCCAACTCTGCAGGCCATGGTCAATGCAAAAAAGCACGAGGCCCGTGCGAACGAGGTATTGCAGGTAATTCAAAAGAAGTAATTGACAGGTATGTCGGTTGCGTCGCGCGATTCGATACGTTCATGTCGCGCACACCCCCCTGAACGTATTTCTCATCAATTCCTCAGGCAGCGCAATCCTGATGCAAGTCATTGTTTGGAAACAACTAGCACTCGTCAGAATGACAGCCGCCAGTCGGCGCGGTTTGCCGTGCGGGAGGGATTTCGTGAACGAAACGGGGCGGCGCTCACTGTTTTCGTCCCGCACGCACTTCCGCCGCAGCCCGGCTGCGGGCATCGAGCGCCACTTCGTCACCTTCTGATAAGCCGCCGAGCAATTGAATGAACTGGTCGTTCGCTTCGCCGACTTCGACATTACGGCGTTCCGTGCCGCGGCCGTGCTTCACATAGCAAACGGGCTTGCCTTCGTATTCCGTCACGGCTTGCACCGGCACCATCAGGGCATCGGGCACCGTCTTGACGTGGATGCGGACTTCCGCCGTCATGCCCGGCTTAAGGCCAGCGCTCGTCGGCATGTTGTCGATGCCGATCTCGACCATGTATTCTTTCACCGTTTGTCGCCAACCTTCGGACTGAGCGAGTGTACCGACGGTCTTCACCGTGCCGTCGAGCGGGAGATTCGGCAACGCGTCGACCTGCAGCGTGGCGACCTGACCGGGGCCGATCTTCTTGATGACCGATTCGTGGATCTTCACCTTCACCTTCATGTGCTCTAGATCGGGCAGCGTGAAGATCGGCTGTTGATAGAAGACCACTGCGCCTTGTTGGATTCGGCTGCCTTCGTCGTAGTAGCGCTTGAAGTAGACGACGATCCCGTCCTGGGGCGCCTTCATTATGCAATGATCCATCTGAACCTTGACGCGGTCGAGCGTCTGCTTTTCCAGTTTCTCCGTGATGGCGGCCGCGTCGGCTTCACTCTGCGCCTTGTCGGTGGCGGCCTTCTGGCTCTCCTTGGTTCGGACCAGTTCGCGCTCAGCCTCGCGGGCCTTGCCCTTCAGTTCGGTGATCTTGCGCTTGCGTTCGAATTCTTGCAGAGCCCCCAGCTCGGCTTCACCTTGAGAGACGTTGAAGCGCTTGTTTTCGACTTGTAATTCCTGGATGCGCAATTGGTCGAGCGTGACGAACCCCTTCTTGACCAGCCCGCGGGTGAATTCGAGGTT
>DATANR010000006.1:0-33382 GCA_036266155.1 Gemmataceae bacterium
TCCGCCGCACCAATCGCTGGCTGCGGCGCAACGAGCTGGCGCGGTACTATCACCATCGCGCGCGTAACGCCATACCACCATTGAAGAACGAACAGCGACGGTAGCTAGACAGTAGAAGTAGCTGGATTCGTGAGAATTCAGCTCGGTCGTGAGTGCCGAGAACTGAATTATCACGAATCCAGCTACAAGTCATGTCTCGCATCCCGTAACTCGGATTGAAAGACCAGCCCCTTCCGTCCGGTGGGGCCGTATGTTAGAACATCAGTGGAGCGTTTGGTTGTGCCGCGCGGGGGTCGGGAATGGGCATCTACGACCGCGACTACTACCGCGAGGATAGCCGCTGGCACAATCCGCTCGCCCGCTCGAAGGCGACGTTGTTCCTCGTACTGCTGTTTGGTTTCTTTTACATCGCGGAAGTAGCAACTGTTGAACGGAAGCAGGAGCCAATTGGCCGTGCGAATGAAATCAGATTGACCGAGACAGGTAACAGCAGGTTGACTGAAGCCCTGGAACTTAATGTCAGTCGCACGCTTGACGGCGAAGTTTGGCGCATCGTCACCTATGCTCTGGCTCATCCGCCGTTTTACATCTTCCACATCATCGTCACCGCGGTGTTCCTCGTCTGGATCGGCCATCAGGTCGAGGACCTGTATGGCTCAAAGGAATACCTCGCCTTTTTCGCGGTCAGCACACTGCTCGGAGGCGTGGCCTACTTGATCATTGGGGCCATCACGGGCACCAGTCCGGCGCTCCTCGGGCCGTCGGGGGCGGTTACCGCGGTGCTGGTGTTGTTCGCGTTGCACTACCCGACGCGGACGATGACGTTCCGCTTCTTCATCCCGATTCCGGTCTGGCTGTATGTCGCGATTTACGCGTTTTTCGACATCTTCGGCCTCGCGGGTGGCACCGTGAACCCGGCCCTCGTGGCCGTCCATTTGACGGGCGCTGCATTCGCGTTCATCTACCACACGTACACGTTGCGGATGTTGAACTGGCTGCCCGGCGGCAATGCACGGGGCAAAACGGCTCGGCGCGTGCCGCAGCCGCGCTTGCGGGTGACGCGTGACGTTCCCGAGCCGGAGCCGGCCGCGGCCGCGTCATCTGTCGGTGGAGGAAGCGCCAAGGCTGCTTCGGGCGGCTCGCCCGTTGATGAACATCTGGAAGCCAAGCTCGACGAAGTGCTCGAAAAGGTTGCGAAGTTCGGCAAGGAAAGTTTGACGGATGGCGAACGCGAGATCTTGCTCCGTGCGAGCGAAGTCTACAAGAAGCGTCGCCGGCCAAGTTAGGGAGTATTTCGAATGCCGATGTATGAATTTGCCTGCGCCGAATGTGGCACGCGGTTCGAGCGCCTTGTGCGTCACGAGTCGGTGGCGACAGCAGTCGATTGCCCGGAGTGTGGCGTGGCCAATGCCAAGCGCGAATTGAGCCTGCCGGCAGCCCCGCTGACGAGTTCGTCCAACGTGCCAATGTCCTGCGGAGTTGGACCGCCGTGCGGCGCGTCGTGGTGCCAACGTAAGGGTTGAACGCGTTTATCGCTGCAGTTCTTCGATCTTGTGGTTGCGATCTTCGGTGATCAGAACGGTGTCTGTCAACTTCTTGATCGTGCGGACCTCGACGCGTTCCTTGCCGTCGTGGGCGAGTTTCAGGGTGAGTTGATTCCCCGCCAAGGCAAACGTTCCATTCATTTCACGTGACTTGCCTTCGATCGCGAACGTCAGCACGAGTTTGCCGTCGGCGCCAAAAAGCATCTTCGTGCCCGGCGGTGCTTCCTCGGATTTGACGACCTTCCATTCCTTCGTGCCGATGAGCTGGGTGCGATCCTGCGCGACAGCGGCGACAGCAAAAAGCAAAACGACTGGCAATTCAAGCCGAAGCAAAAACATGGCGATCCCTCGCAAGCAAATGGGGAGGAAATCGTACCGGCAACTGGGTGATCGGATCAAGCGGACTTCGGCGATAGCATCGCTAGGTCGCGGCCCACTCCAATTGAAGACCCGCCGAGCAGCATCAATTAGATTATTTGATAAATGTCATAACGAACTCGCTGCTATGGCGAATTCGACGTTCTCTGGCGCTAGAATTGAAAATTGAAAAAACGGGCGCATCATCTGGCAGATTAACTGGTTAGATGCGGTTTTTCCGATGAGAGATGGTCAACCCCGGTATGTAGTTGGCCATCTTAGACTTCCGGTCACAATGAAATGAATCTGGCCCCGCCAATCTTCGCGGGGCCATGCACGCCGTGCTACTTCTTCTTCTTGAACTCGGTCTCTTTGCCCTTCTTGTCGACGAGCACGATCATGTCGTCGGTCAGGGTTTTGATCGTGTCGGTGTCCTCGTCTTCCTTGCCGTCCGGCGTCTTGAGTTTGACGGTGATCTTGTCGCCGTCGACCTTGTAGGTCCCATCCAATTTGAATTCTTTGCCGTTCAAGTCGATCGTGATCGAGACCTTCATGTCCTTGGCGAATTCGACGACTGCGCCCTTCGGAGCGTTCTCGTCGCCGGACTTGGTCAGTTCCCACTTGCCGACGAACTTGGCAGCGTCGAATTTCTTTTCCTTGTCGTCGGCGCTCGCGGCAGCGACCAACACGAACGCGACCGAGCAGGCCGCCAGAATGCCCTTCATTACACTCTCCCAGATGGAAAAACGTCGGCGGAGTGACTGGCCGCCTTGCGTCGAGTGATGCTAGGCAACCGGGCCCAACGGGGCAAGCAGTTCCGTGACGGCATTCACCAATTCACTGACGTCCGCCATCGCGCCGATGCCGACGTCGCCGCACGCCAGCGCCTTGATCTGCGGGCTAACGACGCGGAATGATGTGCCGCGCGAATTGATCTGTGCGATCGTCGCCGCGTCGTCGAGATGACTCGGAATGTGCGCCGCGCCCGCGTCGGCAGCGAGGGCACGCAACTGGCGCCGCGTCAGCGGGTGTTCCCACATAAACGTGTTCATGGCCGGCGCCACGATCGTCGGTCGTGCCGGGTCCCATGCCCGCCAAACACACGTGAGGCAGTTGTCGCAAATGCCGGTCGCGAGTTTGGCCAGCGTGTTGGCGTCGAGCGGCGCCACGAGCAATAGATCGGCCCAGCGGCGCAGCTCCACGTGCATCACCGTATCGCCGCGTGAATAGCGCCGGCCATCCGGACGCCCCGGCCATTCGTCGTCATCCACGATCACAACGTCCGGATTGCGGAGCACACGGCTCGGATCCAAGGTCACGGGATCGAAGAAATAAAGTGCCGAGTCGGTCGCAACGACCTTGACGGTGTGGCCGAGCGCACGCAGCGCGGCGACGAGTTCCGGCGTCTTGATCGCGGCGACCGATCCGGTGACGCCGAGCAGGATTTTGGCCATGAAGTGCCTCGCGGGCACTGTATCCGAATCACCGGCTGCCCGCAACCGGTCGGATCGACGCGGCGGGCGGATTCATGGCGACGACGTGACGAGCAAACGCCGTGGTTGGATCTGGATAAACGGTCATGAGCCTTGGAAGCAATGGGCCAGCAGGCTCGGCACCGCGGAGTTGTTGCAAGTAAGTCAGCAGGACATTGCGACTCGCCTCTCCCCCACGCAGCATGAGGTGCACCCAGCCCCACGCTTCCTGGTATTGCGCTCGGCCCATCTGCGGCACCTGGTCGAGTCGCTCCAGCGCGGCCAGATCGGGAACGAACTCGCCCCGACGAAAGGCGTCGACGTGCAGACGATTCACACCATCGCGATCGGGCGGCAATTCGTAATACTCCGCGAGGCCTTCATCGAGCCAGAGCGGGACGTCCTTCAACGCGCTGTTGAGCAAGGCATGAGTTAGTTCGTGGCGCAGGTCCTGACGCAGATTTTCGCCCCAATATGTGAACACGAGGAGATCACGCGAACCACCGGGCAGTCCGGGATGGGCGATGAAGAACGCGCGCCGCTTTGGCAGTTCTGGGTAGCGGAACCGCATATAGCGCTCGTACGTCTGCTGGTCGTCAAATAGATAGACTTGCACGAGCGTGTCCGAAGGCGGCAAGCGCAGCTCGCGGAAAATCTGGTCGCGAAGCTGGCTCAGTTCGCCAAAGAGCGGTGCATTCGCTTTGAGCGGCATGTCGCTGTAAAAAACAAACTGCGATACACGGTGTGACCCGGCGCTTCCCGGCAACGCCGGCGGAGCAATGGACGCGGCCGGCGGTTGAAGGTCTTTCGATTTGAATGGGTTACTGCACCCGGTGAGAATGAGCGCGCAGGCGCACAAGATCGAGCGCATTCGCAGATATCCGCCACGGCGACGGCCTGTCATGCCCACATCCTGAGGCGTTGCACGGAACGCAATCCGGTTCTATAGCTTGCCCGGCTTTCCACCGCCAGCCCGGATGCGCGAATGGCTCCGGTGTTTTCGACTGCAATGGACGCTGGACTTGACTCACGCCAGGGGCCGATTTCGGCGCTCGTTCTGGCGAACCTTTTCCGCCGTTGCCGCCGCGACGCCTTTCCACCAGCTTGCCCAGTCGCCGTGCCCTCGCAGGCCCCACAAGAGATAAGTGCGCAAGAAGCGCAGCCGATCCGACGCCGTCACACTTGGCGAATTGATGAAGCTCGCATTGAGCCGCGTTAAATCGCGAATGCGCACCGCACGCGGAACCTGACGCATCGTACGCACGCCGACAAGATCGATGAATTGAACTTCGCCCGTGAGAGTGACGAGCACGTTCGCTGCCTTCAGGTCGCGATGCGAAACGCCGCGTTCGTGCATCAACCGAATCCAGCGTGCCAGCGTGTCAATGAGTCGCCGCTTTTCCTCCATGGTCGCTTCGCGGATCGCATCGTGCAGATGCCGGGCGTCGGCAACCAATTCGCACAAGAGATAACCTGTACCCTTGAGGCCCAGGCGACGCCGATGCAAGACCAGCAAAGGCTTCGGCGTCGGAAGGCCGCGATCGATCAACGCATGGCCGTTGACCCACGAACGAAGCGCTGGCGGCGGTCGAAACAAGACGGCCACGTAGTCGCTCCGATGTGTCACTCGAAAGCGCTTGTAAACAACAGATCGCATGCCATCGCTTGATGGAATTGAAACGACGACAACCGTGGCGCTGCGGGATGCTTTGAGCAACTCGCCGTCCAATCCGACGAATGGACCATCGGGATTATCCGCGAAGCCGGCTGCCAATTCTGGGTTCACCTCGCGTAGCGCGACGCCTGACACGCTCCCACGTCGCATCGGTCGAAAATGCCGATTCTCGCGCAGGCATCGACTCTGGCGCGACGCCCAAAGGCTCATCACCGATCGATCGGTCGCGGTTTCGATGGCACGAGCCTCGTCACGATTCTCGTTGTTCCCCACGTACGCCTGCCAGAATCGAAGACGATCCGCACGTGTCGTCCGTAGCTGAAACCAGCGATTGAAGAGTACGAGGTTGCTCCGCCGTGCGGCCCGATCGAGCGGCGCGCCGAGGACAATGTCATGAACATCGATCACGAAGTATTCGAAGTCATCGCCTGTCAGGCGAACAAGCAGATTCCCCGGATGAAGATCGGGATGCATGACGCCCGCATCATGCAACTTGGCCACGAATCGCGCCAAAGCAGCGATGAGGCTGCGGCGAGCGACTGGTGTTTTCGGCGGATCGTGAATCAGTAAATGATCAAGCGGAGCGGTATTTTCAAGCGCCCGCGTGATCAAGAAACTTCCGCGCGGCCATGGTCCACGAAATCGCGCCCATGCGAGTGGCTCAACCGTCGCCACTTTACGACTCTCGAGTGCGCGGGCCCGATCGAATTCGAGCTTGGCCTTCGGGCCACGAAAAAAATCTCGCCACCAAGCACGCGGCCCATTTAGGCGGCAGTGTTTCCAGTAGACGGCGTCGCCATTCGGCATCGTCACGCGATAAACGGTCCGATGCAGGCCATGTTTAATGACACTGGCGCGGCCCGCGGCTATGTGGCTTTCGAGATCAAGCTCATCGTTGCCAAGGAGATTGCGGCCTCCGTCCGTGAAGACCCAATTGAGTCGACCGACGGTCAAGTGCGTGGCGTCGGTCATGCCGAGCCCCGTCCGGCATTTCGATCCTCGATCAAGTTGCGCCAAAGGGCGGCGCCGGCTTCGACGCTATACCGCGCTTCTACCAGCGCTCGCGCGGCCGCACCCATTCGTCGGCGCAGGTCGGGATCGGCGGCCAATGTCGCGATCGCGTCGGCCCACTCCGTTTCCGTGCTGGCAAGAAAGCCCGTTTCACCGGGCACAACCATTTCGGCGTGAACACCAACGCGGTTAGTCACCACGGGCAGCCCTGCCGCCATGTACTGTAATACCTTGAGACCACACTTCCCTCGACTCCAGGGATCGTCGGGAATCCAACTAATCCCAATGTCCGCGGCCGCAATTTCGTCGGCCTCGCGCTCTTCGCTCCAAGGGCATTCAACGATCGGCAGGCGTCCTGGCTGAAAGAAGCGGTCGCATACCAGCTTCAATCGCGCGTTGGGCAGGCGATCGCCAATTGCGTTCAAGATCGGAGCGATCGCCTCCAACCCGCGCAAGGTGATTGACGACCCAACCCAGACGAGATTGGCCGTTGCACGTTCGTGGCGTGCCGATGGATATCGGCGAACATCCACACAGGTCGGAATGATTTGGGTGGCTTTAGCGCCGAGATGTTTGGCTTGCTCCGCCAAGTAGGAGTTGCCGGCAATGACGAGTTCGGCCACTCGCACGATGTTTTGCAGTCGATGACGCCGCTTGCGGCTCGCGAAGGACTTGCCGGAATAGGAGTCGCGCAGCCAGAGCGCGTCATCCATGTCGAACCAGAGTCGGCGGACATTGCGGCGCAGGATCGCGACCTCAGCACGAGACAACAACTTCCGTTGGAGCACAACGATGTCAGCGTCGCGATGGGAACGCAACACGGCAAGCCGCTGCCACCAACTCTTCGACAACGCGGCCAGGTCCAGCGCATGACCGGCGGCATTCAAGTGCGGACGAAAGGCCTGAAGCCGATAGCGGGCGCAAACGTGATCCTCGGACTCGACCAGTGCGGTCAGGCGCACGAACGCGTCTCCCTACCGTCGGCGACTGACGGCGCGGTCCATTTCGCGCTTCGCGTCGGCCGTCTTGAGCGCCTGTCGCTTATCGTACAATTGCTTGCCGCGCGCGACGGCAATCTCGACTTTTGCCCGGCCATTCTTGAAATAGACGCTGGTGGGAACGAGGGTGAAGCCGCGTTCGGACGCCTTGCCGGCAAACTTCGCGAGTTCACGCCGGTGGGCCAGGAGCTTGCGGTCGCGCTTGGGTTTGTGATTGAGGCGGTTCCCCATCGCATATTCGGGAATCTCGCAGTCGATCAACCAAAGTTCGCCCGATTCGATCTTGGCGTAGGAGCCGTCTAATGAACAATGCCCGTCGCGCAGACTCTTGACTTCCGTGCCGACGAGCACGAGGCCGCACTCGAGACGCTCCGTCAACTCGTACTCATGTGCGGCCCGGCGGTTGCGCGTGACCACCTGAATACCGTCTACCGCCTTGTCCTTCTTGGCCATCGCTGTTTCGCTTGAGGTCTCGAATGCCCCGATTCGTTATACTCGCCCACGACCATCCAGAACCACATTGGGATCTGTTCCTTGAAGATGGATCGGCTTTGCGATCCTGGCGCCTTGGGCAACTGCCAGAGGCAGAGGCAAACGTCTCCGCGGAGCCGACTCCGAACCATCGACTCGACTACCTCGATTATGAAGGTCCCGTCTCTGACGCCCGTGGATCGGTCAAGCGCGTTGAGTCTGGCGAGTTCGAATGGATAGCGGACGATCCCAACTGCTTGATTGTTCGCGTGGCCAGTCACAAATTGACTGGTGAACTTGAAATCCGTCAATTTGCATCGACCTGGATCTGTTCGTTCAACCCGGAATGAGGCTCATTGTTTTGGAGTCACGCGCGGAATCGGCGGGCCTAGCAAATCCGTGGAGCGGCCCGTCATTCGCAATTCACCACCCGCAAGTTCAATCCGGTCGAATTGGAAAGTCGGTCGCGTCAGGTCCGCCTGGAATCGCATAACGGCAACGGGATGGCCATCCTTGCGATACCACGAAATCTCGATGTTCTCGCGGCGCGCTTTCTCGCTGATTTTGTCGAGGAAGAAGCTCTTTGGAATTGGCAGTGCGCCTGCTTGAAGACTGACGATTTCCATAGCCAACGTGTTGACGCCTTGGGGCACCTTCCAGAACTTAATCTCGGCCGATGCCACCGTGCTCAAAGTCCCGGTTCCCCAGCGGAAGCCGATTCTCATCTTACCGTCTTCAATTTTGACACGCGGTGCATGGCAATCGTCCGGCAGATTCTCGTCGCCACCGACTTGGTAGTATTGTTCCTGAAAGAAGGCGTTGAGCTGTTGGCCCGTGAACTTGATCTCCCAATGCGGATCATCCAGCACACCCAGAATGCGCGAATACTGCGCCATCGCCGCCGTTGACATGTCCGTCCGCTCTTGACCCGGCGGCATCTCCGCTTGCGTGTAAAAACTCGGCTCGCTCTTCACCATCACGACCAGTCCAATGAGGATCGTGGCGACAAAGCCAAGTACAAGCCCGATGCTGATGAGCAGCCGTCTTCGCCGCATGGTGGCGGTCTCGCAATGGGATCGCGTCGAATAGCCGTTCGGGCCTAACTAATCAAGTTCGACAATTCCTTCCCATATTGTAGTAACCGCGCGTACTGCGCACTCAATGTCCGTGGCCGCGAACTTCGCCCACTTCACCTCTTCGGACCAATCGGCAGTTTTTGTCAAGCTGACTGGAAAGCCTTGCCGAAGATGACGGCTATCCGGCATTGCGCGGTTGCGCGGGATATTCCCGGCGCACCGAATGTCGGGACGGTACGGGGGACGATCCCCGGCCGCCGGGTTCGGAACCCCTGCCGTGAAGGGCCGCATGAACACGATTCCCGCCACTCATTCCCGCCGACCTTCACGCCCGTTCTTGGTTCGGGCGGCGCACGCGTGGTATGCCTGGGCGGGCCTGGCCGCGACGACGGCCGGCGCCTATTTCGCGGCCAATGGACAATTGCGCGTCGGCGAGGGCGCGCACCTGCGCGCCGCTGATCCGGTGAGCTGGAAGCCGTCGGCGCCGCCACCCACCAGCGAAGGATCGAAGATCATTCTCGGTCCCGCGATGGACCCAGACGATCCATTCCGTGCAGCGCCGGCCCCCACGAAGCCCACGAAGGTAGAACCCGATATCAAGCCCGCAGACGTCAAGCCCGCAGATGTCAAGCCGGTCGAGACAAAGACCGTCACCGGACCGACGTTGCCCGATCCTTTCGTCGCGCCAGACGTGAAGCCGGCGCTCAGTCCGAAGGCCGGGGCGGTGCTGAACGCGTACATGCACGATAAGGCCGTCGTTCCCACCTCTGGCGAGGAGCCGGCCAAGCTGCCGAAGATCACACCGCCGCCGCTGGTCGTTCCGGCGCTGCCGCCGTCGGTCACCAAGTCGGAACCCATTGCCGGGCCCGCGTTGCCGGTGTCCACAAATACTTCGACCCTTCCCGCCCCATCCGGCGTGCCGCCGATCGTCGCGCCGGGCGGGCCGTCGTTGTTGCCGCCGGGGACGAGCGGCGTGAAACTGCCGCCGATCCCGCCGCCACCTGGACAGGTGGTAACGACAAGCGGCACGCCCGTGTCGAAGCCGCTCGAAGCGCGCTTGCCAAACACGTTGATCGCACAAGAACCCGAGCAACTCAACGTGTTGCCGAAAGCGATCGAAAAGCCGGCTGAGAAGAAGGAGCCACCACCACCGAAGAAGCGCAAGATCCTCGGTACGCTGTCGCAGGACGACGAAATCAAGCTGAATGCGGCACAGACTGAAGCACGGCTGCTGAACTTCAACCGTGCCATTGCCCTGATGGCGGACGTGATTTCGCGCAACCCGGAGGAGTATGACCTCCGCGCCGAGTTCGCGGGCATCCTGCTTTCGGCGGGGGATCACAAGCGGGCGATCCGCGAGCTGGAAACGGTCATCAAGGCCGCGCCGAACGTCGCCGGCTATCGGCTGCTCCTCGGCGATGCGTACATGAATGCCCGAAAGTACAAGGAGGCGGCGGATGTATTCATGACCGCTTTGGAGATGATTGGTCCGGACTCGCGGCTGGCCGAACGAATTCCGGAAGTTGTGATCCGCGCTGCTCGTGCCTATGCCCTCGATGGCGACCTGTTCCGCGCCGCGTTCCTCGTCGACCGGTATCTCTCCGGGATTCGCGTCGATGATCCGCGGGCGCCGCTGGCGATGGGCGGCGTGCTTTTGGATCTCGATCGTCCGTATGACGCCCTGCCGTACCTCATCGAAAAGCGCAAGCAACTGCTCGCGTCGCCCGAGGCGTCCGAAGAATATGAACTGAAAGTCCTCGAAATTCTTGCCAGCATGGTCCGCGGATTTGCCCGCGTCGGCGATCGACAGCAGGCCATGGACGCCATTAAAGAGATGGCCCCGTACGGCCCGAAAAAGCTCGCGATCAGGGACACACTGGGAGACATTCTCTTCGGCCTGAACGAATTTGAATTGGCCGGACACGTGTACAACCAGGTCCTCGCCGTCGATCCGGCCAACTCGGAAGGTCTCCTCGGCATCGCCGACGTGTACCTCGAAACGTACCAGCCGACGGCTGCGAAGCGCGTGCTGGACAGCTTCATCCCGAACGCCGTCAGCCAACGACATTACCTGCTTTCATACTCGTCGTACCACCAGACCGTCGGTGAGTACACCGAAGCGAAGCAGATCTATTTGGACATGCTCCGTCGGAACGACAGCGATACCGAAATCCGCTACGCGCTTGGCCAACTCTACGAGTACACGAACGAATGGGAGAAGGCCAAAGCGGAATTCGCCAAGATCCCGCCGCAGGACAAGATGGGTCGCAAGGCGCGCCTCTGGTTTGGGCGCACTCTGAACCGCCAACGTAAATACGCGGAAGCCGCCGCGATCGCCGAGCAGTTCATGCGCGACGACCCGAACAATCCGGAAGGCGTCGTGATGTACGTCCGGGCGACGGCCAAGATGGGCCAGTTCGACCGGGCCATCCAGGCCGGCCGCGGCTACCTGGCGACCAACCCGCGCGATGAACGCAACGCGACGCTCGTGCGCCTCGCCGTCGGTCGGGCGATGCTCGACGCTAATCGGGCCCTCGACGCGGCCCGCGAGTTTGAGATCGTGCTGTCGCGTCCCGCGGGCCGAATCCCGGAGGCGTACTACGGGCTATCCCGTGCTGCCGAGAAACTCGGCAATCCGGACCGGGCTCACCAGATCATCGCGACCCTGTGTGGGGCCGTCGGCGGCGACGTTCGAAACAAGCTCGCCCTCGCCGACTTCTACTCGCAGGACTTCGAGGATGCCAAAGTCATCGAGATCCTCAGCACCTTCCCCGAATACGATGGCAATAACTTGGCCGTGCTCATTCGACTGGCCGATGCCCAACAGCGCCTGAGCCGGTGGTCGGGCAATCCAGCGGACGCCTTTAACACAGCGTCACAGGCGATCCGCATTTCGCCGACGAATGTTCGCGCCCATCTCGCGATGGCCCGGTCGTTCGCCATCGCGCAGAACTACCGCAAGTCTGCGGTGCAATACGACCAGTTGATCGCCATCGATCCGACCAACACGGTCCCGCCGCGCGAACGTGCCCGGGTGCTCTTCAGCGACCACCAGTACAGCGCTGCCCGATCGCAATACAACGTGATGTTGACGCCGAGTCCCGAAGAAGTCGTGGTCAACCACATGGCCTACGACGTCCAACGAGACGGTCGTTTCCGGCAAGCGTTCGCGCCGTATCTCGGCGGACCCATGGGCGGCCCGGCGCTCCGCTCCGAGCTGGCACGGCTCGCGGCGTCCAGCCCGGATGAAGAGGTCCGGCATGCCGCACACCGGATGATTTGCGATTACGACGCGACCTTGGCCTGGCAGGAGACATTCCGCCTCGAACGCGATGCCAAGGAACTTAAGGGCTACCGGCCCTACGCTTCCGTGGCCCAATATCAGGCGCTGTTCCAGTTCGAGCCGAGCAACACGGAGGCAAGCTACGATCTCGCCCAGGTGTTCGGCGACTTGAAGCAGACGCGGGCCGAGTTGACCTGGTACGCGAACACGCTGGCCATCGACCCGACGCACCGCGATTCCATTTGCTTCAGCGAGCGTGCCAGCGCGGAAATTAGCCCGAAGCTCGACCTGAGTGCCGATTGGATGTCGGAGCGGGGCCGCAGCGGGTTGACGGCCATCGATCGCACGCGTTTGACGGGCGCAGTCTCAATCCCGTACGGCGACGAGAACGAGTTTGTGAAGTTCGGCTACACGCGGATTGCGCTGAATCCAGTGGACGGCCCCCAAGTTGAGGGGAACCTGCCGTTTATCCGGGCGCAAAAGAAGTTCGACGACAATCGACTCCTAGCTTACGCCCAGATCGGCGTGGAGCAATATGCTGAGGGCCGCGGCTTCAACACCCGGCCGGTGTTCGACATTGGCTACACGTATGACCACAATGACGTGTTCCATAGCCGCAGCGGGATCTTCTTGGAGAACGTCGCCGAGAACGGCGAATCGATCCGGCAGGACATCCACCGGTGCGGTTTCTACTGCGGCGGCGACGTGCGGCCGACCCGCACGTGGGCGTTCGGCGGCCAATACATGTACTCCCATTACAGTGACGACAACGATGCCCATCAGGGCTATCTGTTCAACGAGGTCTCGCTGACGCTGCCGCCGAAGCAGTTGAAGATCGTCGAAGCGTTCACCGCGGAGAGTTACCGGGAACAAACCCGGTTCCCGCTCCCGATCCCGTTCCCCGACCACATGGCCGGAACGGTGCATCCGTACTTCGCGCCGGACTTCTACGCAAACGGCCAGCTCCGCATCGAGTGGTGGCACTGGCTGAGCCGGGACACCTACGTCCACAGCAACCAGTGCTGGTACTCACTCCAGTACGGCATCACGACCGATACGAACTTGATCGTCTTCCACGACTTCCGCGCGATCTTCAACTACGACATCAACTCGTGTGTCTCGGTCGGCGGTATGGCCGAAGCGTATCTCGGCGGCGACACCTATACGCAGTATCAGGCCATGGCCTTCCTGCAGGTGCGCTTCCTCGGGAAGTGATTTGAGCCGGTCACGCAAATCCGGCGGGCCGGGCGCTCAGGCGCCCGGCCCGTCGCGCTTACTCGACCGGGTTCGGACACGCCAATTCATGACACTCACCGTTCGCGCGTGGCAAGCGTAGCCTACCTGCACTCGACTCCGCCTTGACCGCATTGAATCTATCGCCTATTGTCGCGCGGTTGCTGCGCAGGATGCGCGGCCCCCCGGAGGGGGATGGATGGCCGCACGGAAGGGGCTGATTCGACTGGTGCGCGTGGCCTGTGTCCTAGGCGTCCTGGGATACGGGGGTTGGTACGCATACGACGAACTGTTCAAACCCGGTGAAATCAAGCGTCGGGTCATTGAAGAACTCTCGGCGCGCTTTGAAGGCGTCGACGTCGAGGTCGGCTCCGCCCGTCTACGCCCGTTTCTCGGCGGGGTCAATGTCTCTGATCTGAAGCTCATTCGCCGCGACGACCCGACGCGCACACCGTTTCTGCATGTGCCGCACGCGGTCATCTGGTACGACAAGGCCGACTTCGCGCATCGGCTGCGACCCGCGAAAATCGAACTCGAAGATGCTCGACTGCATGTCGTTCGCAATGCCAAGGGGCAGTGGAACGTCATGGACATCTGCAAGCCCGGCCCCGAGGGCGAGCAGGCGCCGGTCTTTGTGTTGCGAAAGGCGCACGTCGAAATCATCGACGAAAAACAAGGATCGACAGCGGTTCTCGACTTGCAAGAGTTGGACGTCACGGTCATCAACGATCCCGTCAATGTTTACACGTACGAGGCGCGCGGCACCGCGACGCCGGTCGGCGCTTTCCAGGCGCGCGGACGCTTCGAGAAGGGTGTCGGCGCTGCCGGCACCCTCGATCTGAATTCCATCGCACTCGGCGAACCCCTTGCTCGACTGATCGGGCTCGCCGCTCCGGAGGCCGTGGAGCCACTGCAGACCGTATCGGGGACGGCCGCGTGCCGGACGCGCTGGACCTGGAAGCCGGACCGCAAGCCGCCGCTGAGTTATGACACCGAGTTTGATTTGCGCGACGGGCGCTGCAATGGCCCGAACTTGCCGGCGCCGATCGAGCAGCTTGCCGTCAAGGCGCGAGTGCGCGACGGGGAGCTGACCGTCGAATCGCTGACCGGGCGACTCGGCGACAGCGGGCTAAACGTTAAACTTGAACTCGATGCTCTGAAGGCCGACCCTGATGCCAAGCTTGTCATGCTCTCGACCACGGACCTCGAAGATCGTGTTCGCCGGCTCGAAGTCACGTTGACGGACTTGAAAGTCGGGCCCGAATTATTCGACAAGCTGCCGGCCAGATTCGCGACGGTCCGCGACATGTTCGCTCCGTCTGGTCTGGCGGACGCGACTTACGAGCAACGCCGCGATAAAGGGCTGCTGAAGAAGAAGTGCGTCTTCCGCCCGAAGGGCATGGCCGCAAAGTATCGCGGCTTTCCATATCCGATGGATCACATTCGCGGCACGGTTGTGGCGACGCTTGATGAGGAACTGCCGCCACATTACGAGGTGGATTTGGTCGGTGAGGGCAGCGGCAAGGCGGTCACGCTCAAGGGAACGGTGGTCGGTGGGCCGGAACGTGAAGTCGATCTGGTCCTCAGTGGTTCGGACATCGTGCTCGACAAAACGCTCATCGACGCGCTGCCGGACGAATACCCCGCCTTGATCCGCCGGCTGCAGCCAACGGCGACCGGCGACTTCACCGCGAAGATTCGGCACAACGCCCGCATCCGCCGCGACCATGGGCCAGACGCTTTCGACAACGATTTCGACATTCGCATTCGCTCCGGCAGCTTGATCTACGAGGAATTCCCCTATCCGCTGCGAAACCTCGCGGGCACCTTGCGCATTCGCACCGTGCCGGAGACACCGACGGTCGGCGTGTCTGGGCCGCGCGACAGCGGCATCGTCGAATTCAAAGACTTCACGGCCACCGGCGCCGCCGGTTGCAAATTGAAGATCAAGGGTAGCCGCACGTCGGAGCCGGGTGGCGCGGTCCTACATATGGAAGTAAAAGGCGACGGCCTGCCGCTTGATGGCGAGTTGGGGCGTGCGATCGCCAAGATCAAGATCGAGCATTCGTGGACGACGTTTGCGCCCTCCGGGCGGATGAATTGCGAGATCCATGTCGACATCCACGATCGGATGAGCCCCAGCGGCCAGCCCCTTGGCTTCCATCCGCCACGCGACCTGGAGTTGAGGCTCTCGTTCAACGGGCCGTCGATCCGGCCGACGTTCTTCTCATACCCACTCACGGATGTCGCGGGCCAGCTTTCCTATGCCTTGGGACGAGTCGAGGTGCGCCAACTGCGGGCGAAACACGGGCAGACCTTGTTTACGCTGCCGTTCGCCGAAGTGCTCTTGCCGGCAAACGGCGGCTTTTGGGCCGATCTGGTCGACCTGCGCGTGTCGCCCGTGGTCTGCGACCGCGAGTTTCTGGCCGCCCTGCCCCAGGGTATGCGTTCCGCTTGTCTCGGTCTGGAGCCGCAAGGTCCAATTGCCATTCACGCGCGCCGCCTCGTGATCGACGATCAGCCGAAGAACCAGCAACCTGCCCGTGTCGTCCCGCAGGTGGCAGTCAAGCAAGTAACGGCCAACTCGTCGCCAGTCGAACGCAAGACTTTGCCGACCATTTTCTGGGATGGGACGGTGACCTTCCGCGACGCCTCGATGAAGACCGGTATCCAATGGGACGGCGTGACGGGCGAATTCAGCACACGCGGACTCTTTCGCAACGACAAGCTCGACCGCGTCGTCGGCAATCTGGCAATCGACAAGGCGCGCATCCTCAAGCAGCCCGTCGAAACGTTGTCGGCACGCTTCGAGGTGGATCCCGCGAAGCCGGATGTTGTGGCGATTCCGTGGATTAACGCACACATGTATGGCGGCGAAGTCGGCGGCCAGGCCCGGCTCGAACTCGGCACACCCGTCCGCTTCGACTTGTCTCTCAATGGCGCACGGCTCAAGCTCGAAGAGTTCGCCCGCGTGAATCACCTGGGGCCAAAGACGGAAATTCAAGGACTCGCGACCGCACAGATTACATTGTCCAACGCCATCGACCCCGCGACGCGCATGCCGATCCTGCAGGGCAGCGGCAGCGTCGACGTGCCCAACGGCAAGATGCTCGATTTGCCCGTGATGTTCGACGTCATCAAGCTGGCTCGGCTGCGGCCTGTCGATCGCACGGCCTTCGAGGAAGCGCATGCTGTCTTCCGCATCCGCGGCGACCGCGTGAAGATTGGCCAACTCGACCTGCTCGGCAACGCCATCAGCCTCGGCGGCGAAGGCGAGATGAATCTCGACGGATCGAACAGTCAGTTCGAGTTCTATACGGTGTGGACGAACATCCGTAACCTACTCGGCGGTGGCAACGACATGGCCGCCCGGCTCAGCGGCAACCTGTTTCGCATCCGCGTGTCCGGCGATCTGGCATCGGAAAAGCCATTGAAGATGTCGCAAGAGGCCCTGCCCGGCATCGTTGACCCGATTCGGCGACTGATCGGGCGAGCAAGTCCGAAGTGACGGCAGACCCGGAGGAACCGCGTGTTGCTTGGCATCGTCAATCGGATGATCTTGGCTGAATTGCTCAAGGTCTTTCTGATGTCGCTCGTGGCACTGACGGGGATGTTCCTCCTCGCGGGGCTCATTCAGGAAGCGACGCAGAAAGGCCTGTCGCCGGCCCAGATTCTGATGGCGATCCCGCTCATCATTCCCAACACGCTTCCATTCACCATTCCCGCGACCACCTTGTTCGCGACCTGCGTCGTCTATGGCCGCATGTCCGCGGATAGCGAAGTGCTCGTGTTGCGTGCGGCCGGCGTGAATATTTATCGACTTCTGACACCCGCAGTGATCCTCGGTATCTTGACGAGCGCGACGACGGCGGCGCTTTATTACGACACGATTCCCCGTTCGCAGCGGCTGCTGCAAGCACAGCTTCTGCACGACGCCGAGGACATCGTCTACGGCATGCTCAAACGCGAAGGCGGGCTGCGGCAATCTAACCTGGATTACGTACTCTTCGTTCGCGACGTGCAGGGCCGCGATTTGATCGATGTGGTTATCAAGAAGCGCAAGGCGGATCGTAAGGTGGACGGCCCCGCTTATGAAATGGTCGTGCGAGCGCAAACGGCAAAGTTGCGCGTCCGCAAGGTTGTCGACGACGGATCGACATCGTCGGAAGGCGAGCCCAAGAAAATGGAAAAGCTCTCCGCATCGGATCGGTTCCGAATCAATCGAAGTGCCAGCACTACGGGCGAGAAATACGAATTGGTCGTCTACATGGACCGGTGCTATGTCGACTCGCTCAAGGGCGATGCGGCCGCCGAGTTTCGCAGCCAGGAGTATGCCAGTCCGCTGCCCGAGACGATTTTTGGCAAGCCGACAGGCGATCGACCGTCGGCCCAAACGTGGCAGGAGATATTCGTCAACCTGGTCGTGGCGCGAAACGACTATGCCGAAATGGAAGAAGAACTCCGAGGTTTGCAGAGCACCAATAGCGTGACAGCCGCCGACAAAGAAGCCGTCGCGAAGCAAATCTATTTGTTGGAATCCGGCCCGATGCGCTACACGAAAGAACTGATCTACAAATCGGAGATTGAGATTCAGATGCGGCCGGCCCTGTCGATTGGCTGTCTGTGCTTTGTGTTAATCGGCTGCCCCGTCGGCATTTGGGCAAGCCGATCGGACTATCTGAGCGTGTTCATCATCTGCTTCTTGCCGACGATGTTCGCGTATTATCCGCTCTTGCTCGCCAGCCTGAACCTCGCGAAGAACGGTAGGGTTCCCGCATGGTCGGCGTGGGGGGCGGATGTCGTCGGCATGATCGTGGCGCTCTTGCTCATCAAGCGGCTGATGAAGCGCTAGGGCAACATTCGTTTCAATTCATTGCACCGCCCGGCGTTTGGCGCGGCAATTCGATACGTTCAGCGCCTCTCACCCCCCTGAACGTATTCTTCACAATCCGGCGATCGAAATCTCATCGCGACTCTGAAACTCGGAAGTGCCGATTCTCTAAGGAGTTGTGGCATGGAAACTGTGTGCTTGGCAAAACTACCGAGGTGCCGCGCCCTGGCTCGCGCTTCGATCCACGAACGTATTGCGTGAACGAAACCGCGGTCTGGGATTCACCTGTGTAATTGTTGGACGCTATTTTCCTTCACGTTCGTAGCGCAACACGACCGCGTATCCGACGGGCACACCGCGCAGCGTCACGGTTTCCCAGTAGACGATCTCCGGCGGCTTGAAGCCCGGCGCCAGATGCGCCGGCAATTGCCCCTCGTTGACCACATAGGCGCGGTCCACATCCGTGAGATGTTTTGGCGTAAAGGTAAAATTGCTTGGTCGCGTCGCTCCCTCGATTTGCCGAGCGTCGATGCCGTTGTAACGCAATAGGGCCGTCCACTGATAACTCGCGGCGTAAACCGGCAGCTCCTCGCCGGTCGCGCGAATGGCATGGGCGGCACGAGCAGCGGCAGCGAAGCGCACTTCCATGATGCCAATGCGATCCTTGGCCGGCGGCACGAACGGCAGCGGGTGCATTAGATGCACCGCCACCACAATGCTCAAGGCCAGGGGAATCGCAAACGCTGCGGCGGCAAGCGCTCGGCGAACACGAGTGCGTGCCCACCGCGCATACCACCAGGCCGCGACTGGCCAGAAGGCGATGTAGCTTGCCATTGCCCAGTTGCCTTCGAGGGGCCCGCGAAACGCCTTGTACAGGAAGAATGTCAACGGCACGACGAAGAGCGCCACGGCCGCCCGTGTTGTCGGATCAAGTGCCAGCGTGCGCAAGCGGCCCCAGGCCCACGGCAAAAGAACGATCGGGCCCGTCCCGATCAGTGCGAATTGCACGGCCACGAATTCCGCGAAGGGCTCGATCCCGCTTCGACTGGCTTGGTTGGCGTGTTTCCACTGGTAGAGGAACGGCGCAAAGTCGTAGCGCAAGTTGAACACCAGCACCGGCGTCACCGTCAGACCCGCAATCACGCCATGGAATATGTAGCCGGGCAGCCAACGACGCCAGTATGCACGCCCCATGAGCATGAAGCTCAGGAAACTGCTCGGAACCAGCAGCACGGCCGTGTATTTGCCGAGCCCCGCTCCGCCGAGAATCAATCCGCCGACGAGCCAGAGCCAGATCGGTACCGGGCGAGGCGGCCCACCAATTGGACCGGGGGCGATGCGCCGATGGACGATGACGAGCCATCCAAGGTACAGCGACCAAAAGAGCAACAGCGGCGTGTCCGGCGTAATCAAGACGGCGCCGAGCGTGAACATCGGCGTGGCGAACGCCCAAAGTAGATAGGAATGCGGCCGCGTGATCGCGGCGAGGACGCCGAGCATGACGAAGTTCGTGACGATAGCCGGCAACCGGAGCGCGAGAATCGAGTCGCCGAAGAGAACGAGCGCTGGCCGAATCAGGTAGGCCGTCATCGGCGGGTGGTCGAAGTAGCTCAGTTGAAGATGTTGCGCCCAGCACCAGTAATAAATCTCGTCGTCGAACGGCGGGGCCGTCGCGGCGACCAGCAAATAGAGGCCGACCAGGCCAACCAGCGCCAGCGCGCCGACCACCCGCTTCATCGGGGGCGAACGCATACGATTTCCTGACCCGGCCTCGATTCCACCGCCCACGCCAGCTCCTTGAAGTACGCATCCCGGAACAAGCGATATATCCTGAGTGGGCGGCCAACGTCGAGTCCGATTCCGCAATGAGGTCAATTCATGGGCGAGGAACGAATCGACGTCGTCCGCATCGATAATCGCCTCGGCGTCTGGCTCTCCGTGTATCTGGCGTTCACGTTTGCGCCGGGACTGCTGAGCCTTGTCATCTTTCGCATGTTGGCCGACGACTTTCCGACCGGGTCTGACTGGAAGCTCGTTGGCGCGGGCATTCCGGGAGCGCTTGCGCTCTTCGTCGGATGCGCAGGCGTCGTCTACTGGACGCCGACGATCATTGAATTGAGCGACGGTCTTGTGTGCAGCAAGCTGTTTCGATCCAGGCGCTACGAATGGACGGAAGTCACCGCGATGCGGCTCGTTTTGATCAGTCAATACTGGAAGTTCACAGTCGACGTGGCGGGGAAAAAAGTGGTTGATTGCCGCGTCTCGGGGAAGGAACAGCGCATGATCCGGAACCTTGCGGCGAATCGGGCATTGCCGTTGGAGGCGCCGGCCGAGGAGGACAAGTAGAAGTCAATGCGGCGGAGACCGAAGCGCAGCGAGCGCGACGCCGTCATCGACGCAACGCGGCGTCGCCCTCGCTGCGCTTCGGTCTCCGCCTGATTGCATTACGACCCCGCGGTCGCCGTTCCTCCCGGCCCTGGTCCCGGCTTCCGGGTCGCTCGCGGGCCGCCTTCGTCGTGCTCGTCTTCCAGGTCGCCGACGATTTCTTCAAGCACGTCTTCGAGCGTCAACATGCCGAGGATCTTGTTCTCGGCGTCGCGCACCATCGCCATCGGCCGGCGCGTCTTTTTGAAGAGTTGGAGAGCGATCGCGATCGACTCGTCGGGACCGATGAACGTCGCTGGATAAAGAGCGTCGTCCAGCACCATGACGTGGCCGAGCGTTAGCGAGTAGAAGAGATTTTTCGTATTCAAAATGCCGCAAATGCTATCGACCTGGCCTTCGTAGACCGGCAGGCGAGTGTGGCCGGAACGGCGAACGACCTCCAGCACGCGTTTGTGCGGCGTGCGTAGTTCGATCGCGTCCATCTTCTCTCGGGGGACCATGCAGTCGCGGACTTTCTTGTCCGTGAGCTTGAAGACGTTTTGCACCAGCGTCGCTTGATTGTCTTCCATCAAGCCGGCTTCCTGCGTGTCCTCGATCAACATGCGCAATTCGTCGACGGATGCCACGGACTGGTGTGTGTCCTTGCCGTGATAGCCGAGGGCGCGGAGGAGCAGGCCGCCGGACCAATTCATGATGCGCAGGACGGGCGAGGTGACGAGTGCGAACGCGTTCAGGAAGCGGGCGGTGGCGAGCGCCAGTCGATCGGCTTGTTGAATAGCGATGATCTTCGGCACTTGCTCGCCGAGGATCACGTGCAAATAAGTGATGATGGCGATGGACAGCACAGTCGCCAACGAATGCCGCGTGATCGGCTCGAGGCCAGCCGGCACGAAATCGAGTTGTCGATCGAGGAGCCTGGCGAGGACGGATTCGCCGACGAAACCGAGCGCGATGCTAGCGAGTGTGATGCCGAGCTGGGCGGCCGCGATGCTGCGGCTCATGTTCGCCTGCGCGGCCGCGAGCGAGCGGGCGCCGCGCACCTTGCGCTGCACCAACTCCTCGACGCGCGTCTTGCGAATGCTGACAAGAGCGAACTCAACGGCCACGAAGTAACCGTTGATGGCGATCAGCACCGGGATGGCGATCAGGCCGAGGACGATCACCGTCCGCCCTCGCGATTGAACGTAGCCCTCTCGCTCCGCGAGAGGAAAGCACGGTCCCGCGAATTGCAGGCCGCTCGGCAACGGCTAGTCCTACTCCCCTCTCGCGGAGCGAGAGGGCTATTTTGTGTTTGGCTCATTTTCCGCCCGGAGGACAATACTTCTTCAGCCAGCCGAACACTTCCTTGTGCCAGTACTCGCTGTTCTTCGGCTTCAACACCCAGTGCCCCTCGTCCGGGAAGTTGATCAGCTTGCTCGGCACATGTTGCCGTTGCAGGGCGGTGAATAACTCGAGTCCCTGCCCGACGGGACAGCGGAAGTCGAGATCGTTCTGAATCAGGAGCATCGGCGTCTTATACTTGCCGAGGTTGCCGGCCTTCTTGTGCGGGGAGAACTTGGCGTACTCGCCCGGCTTATCCCATGGTAGACCTTGATGTTCCCACTCGTCGAACCACAATTCGTCGGTCGTGCCCCACATGCTCTCGAAGTTCCAGACGGAGCAGTGGCTGATGATGCACTTGAAGCGCGGCGCGATGTCGTTGACCGCGAACCAATCCATCATATACCCGCCAAACGAAGCGCCCGCCGTGCCGATGCGATCCTTGTCGACGTAAGGCAGTTTCTCGACGTAATCGAGCCCGGCCACGAGGTCGCGATAACACTTGCCGCCCCAGTCGCCCGAAATCTCGTCAACGAACTTCTGGCCAAAACCGGTCGAGCCCCGCGGATTCGGCAGTACGACGACGTAGCCCTGAGCGGCCCAAAGGCTCGGGTTCCATCGGTTTGACCAGCCGTCTTCCCAGGCGCCCTGCGGGCCGCCGTGGACGAGGAAGGCGACGGGCCATTTCTTTGATGAGTCGAAGCCGGGGGGCTTGAGCACCCACATCTGCATTTCGGCACCTTCGACGGGAACGCGGACGCTTTCGGGCTTGGGCAAGTCGATTTCGGCCAGCAGCTTTCCGTTGGCCCGACTGAGGTTTGGTGCCGGGAATCCTCGAGATTCGGCAATCGTTGTTGCATAAGCCTCCGGCGGTGCGGTCAAGCGGGCGACCGTGTATGCGTAGCGCTTACCATCTTGGCTGGCCGACAGAGCCCCGCACAGGCCCTGGCCTAGCGTTCCCACGTCCGGAAACATTTTTCCGCCCAGGATGTACGCATAGATTGGCCGCGATCCATTTTGGTCGGTCGTGAACAGAAAGCCCGTGTGCGTTGCTTCGTTGTCCCAGATCGTAGCCCACACAAACTCGTTGACGGAAAAGCGCTGATCTTTACCTATCAATGCCGTGGGCTCGCTCGCGATCGTGCCGTCCGGCTTGGCGTCGGCAACATAGATGTCCCACTTGTCCGCTTCGTATCCCGCCTTCTTCTGCGCTCGCCACGCGAGCTTCTTGCCATCCGGGCTGAATCGCGGAGAACCATCGGCGGCCAGGTTGTCCTTCGTCAGCGTCTCCCAGTCCTTCGACGTATTCGTGACGCTCACGCGGCAAATGTCGTAGTTGGTGGTCCACGATTCGTCTATTGGCGGCACCGCGGTGAACACGAGATGCGACCCATCTGGCGAAAAGACAAAATCGTCGCCGACGCTGAACGTCGTCGAAGTTGGATACGCATCGCGATCACCGGGTGTGATGTCCTTCGGCTCGCCCCCGGCGGCGTCGATCACGAACAGGTGTTGCCGGCGATCGCCGACGTATTCGTCCCAGTGGCGGAAAAAGAGTTGCTTGAAGACCTTCGCCTTCACCGGCCCCTTCTCCTCCTCGTCGAGCTTTTCCTTGTTCTTCTTGTCGGATTCCGCGAACGGCTTGTCGGAGAACTCGGGATAGACCGCCGACACGAAGGCGACCTTCTTGCCGTCCGGCGACCAGATGCCGGTTGCGGCCCCCGTCGCAATGGTCGTCAGTTGCCGAGCTTCGCCGCCGGTCAGGTCGATGATCCAGAGCTGCGAATCACCCGAGCGCGTTGATTCAAAGAGGATCTTCGTCCCGTCCGGCGACCAGCGCGGATGGCGATCGGCTTTGGTCGACGACGTCAGCCGGCGCGGCGGATTCTTGCCATCGCTGTCGGCAATCCAGAGGTTCGTCGACGTCTTGTTCGCCGCCAGGTCGACGGTGCCGACCTGATAGACGACTTGCTTGCCGTCGGGTGAAATCTGCGGATCGCCGACGCGCTTAAACGCGAACATGTCGTTCAAGGTCATCGGCCGGCCGGCGGCCGAGAGGTCGGCAACGCCTACAAGCGCAAGGATGAAACACGCGGCCACGCGATACATCGGCAATCCCCGGTGCAATGCTGCTACCGGGACAGTTTAGGAAATCGGAGACGCCGCGTGAGATGGGTCGCCCGCCATGCAAGGATTGCAACCGGCATGAGCCAAAATAGCGCACCGGCAACACCAAAGACGAGTGCGGCGATAGCGCCAAGTCCGGCAACGCGCTCCGGTTCGGTTCCCTTCAAGTTGATGCATGCCAGAGTCAAAATCACGATACCCAGGCCGATTGCCGCCAGAAAATGCCAAACGGGACCAGACGCGTGCGGTGTTTCCGCCGCCGTTTCAGGTGGCTGCTGCCCGGCACGCGCCGGCGGCTCCGTCTCCACCAGTGCGATCCCTGCCCACCACGAGTCGTTATCCGTTTGCCATTCGTTCGGCTTTGACCGACTTAAGCCGAATGAATCCACAAGTCTTAACCGCTTCTCGTCGATGCTGATCGTTTGTTGGAGAGCAAGAGGCGACGTCGGCCCCAGTCGAACGCGCAGTTCTGGAATGGACGTCGCGCCGCTCGAGACCACATTGACTTGCGCGGAGTCGGCTGCGCCTTTTGGAACGAACACGGTCCAGCGGTGTACATTGTCCGCTGATGGGCGGGGCCTAACGATCAGCGGCGGCGCCGCTGATACCTGAACTTCAGCCCCCGCATTGGTCCGCACGTCGAGGCTTACAACATGTGCGCGCGTGGCCGGCAGTTGCCTCAAGTCAATCACGGACTCCATCAGAATTCGATCATGCTTGACGCGGCACTGAATCCGGGCGCTCAACTGACGCACGCCGGCCGGACCCGTGACGTGCACCGTCGCCGTTCGTCCACCGGCGCATTTCCAGGCTACCTCTCCCGGCGACTGCGCTGGCAGCCAATCAACTTTTGTGCCGGCTGATTCCGGCTCAATGATCCAGCCGTCGAGCGCGGACACATGACTGGTGACGACATCCGTTCGCGCCGACGGATGGCCGGGAGCGGTAATGTCGAACCGCCCGTCCTCACGGATTTGCGGGGTCCGCCAAGCTCGCCACAAAACGATGGGGTCGGCAACTGGCCGATCGAACCACGCCTGAACGCGTCCTGCCCGTTGACTCCATCTGAGGAGGTTTCGCGCCGACAATTCCACGACCCGAGTGTCGGCGGGAAAGTCCCATTCCAGCAAAGAAAGACCTGTGCCCGTCCAACGCGTCTCACCGGCGCCGATCAAGTCGCCGGCATGAAACCACCAGTTGACCGATTCGACAGCCATCTTCGCGGGCGCTGATGGCAATGGAGAAAATGTGATTTGGGGTCGCGGACCAACGACTCGGAATGCGCGGCCAACCTTGGTTGACAGGGCCGTTCCGTCGATCGCCTTCCAGATATTCTGCGAGAAATCCTCACCAGAGCTTTCCGCAAGTCCATCGACGCCGGCAATCCCCTCTTCGCCGGTCGCGGGAGAGACCACGGCCGCATATTGATCGACTTCGGTGACCTGCAGTGGCCGTGGAAACTCGAACGATCGGCGGTTTGCAGTTGAATCGGACGCGACGAGATCGAGCCGCAGCACCAGTCGTCCCGTAACCGGCGCCGCCAGTTCAACGACCAGAATTCTGCCGCCGTTCTCGCCGCCGGATTGCAACCGCCAGTCCCGAATCGCGACTCGCGGACTGCCGGCAGAGACGACGTCGGGCCTCAGGGTCAAGCGATAAACATCCATGCCCGCCAGGATCGCCAGGCGAAGTTCGGACAATGCGGAATTGGCGATGCGGTAATCGAACGCACTTGAAAGAAGGTTGGATCCCGCTCCGATTCGCCATAGGCAAGCTGCCGTGACGCGCGAATTCGACTTGACGTCGGCAGCATCCTGCCAGCGAATGATCAGGTTGGCAATTGCCCCGAGGTCCAGATCAAGTTTTTGGCTGTTCGGGGTTGTCGCGACAGTGCTTGCCCCACGCCAGTTCACGGCACGGAGCCGGCTTCCGGGCGACGCTACTTCAAACGCCAACCGGGCAATGGGCGCTTCGGGCACGGGGATCTTGACTTCGCGTTCCGACGCGGTTCCTTCGACCGCGACGGTGAAGTTCAATTCCAGCGTGTGTGCGCCCGCGCCCACGATCGGAATATGCAACGAGTTGCCGACAACCGCGATCTCGGAAGGTTCGCCGCCGTCAAGCATCGCCGAGCGGATGCGTATTCCGCCTGTCGGCAACGTCAAGGCATTTGGTCCCGCCGAGAAAGCAAATACCCGATACCGAGCCTTGAAGCGTGCGACACCCTGGCCGCGTCGGCCTTCTAGCGCCATTTCGGCAATCACGACCTCCGGGCCATGTCTGAGCTTTTCAACGAGAACTTGCGGAACCAGAATGGCGGCCGGTCGGCCATCGTCACCGGGCAATTCAAAGACTTCATCAGCCGGTCCAATCTGCGCATGCGACCATGCTGCTCCGAATAACAGGAGGCCCACTGGCGCGATCGCGATCGCCACCGACAGCCCGTTCTTGAGTAGTTGAGCCGACTGCGATTTTCGGTCGAGAAGGAAACGGGACAGAGCGGCAAGCGGCAAGCAGAAGATGAAGGGTCGAGCGAAATAGTCCGCCAAATAGAGTTGCTGTTCCAAAATCACGACGGCGAGCAGCGTGCTCAGAACCAAGACGCAAGCACGCAGTCTTGCTGGCGGGATCAGCATCACCATGAGTGCCAGTAAGAATGCTGCCCCCCAACCAACGAGTTCGCAACGCTGTCGACGCAACAAGTGAAGCTCGTCTCCGCCGTGGAACACTTGCCAGCCGGCGTTCGACCCCGGATCGCTCAACGTATTGCCTAAGTCCCCCTGAACACCCGGAAGCACTCCAACGTTTGGCAGTGGAATACTTGAGGACACATTGAGATGTGACGAGCCGTTTGGAGGCACAACGTCCCAGGACGAGTCGACATTCCAGGCACGCTCGACCTGAGACGCCGGGAATGGCCCCACCGGCGCTTCGGATCTGATATGGCCCTGAAGGAAGCCAATCCGCGGACGCAAGTCATAACGCACGATCACCGGCGTCCACTCGTCGCGGTTCGGCACTTGAATCTGAAGCGACCGGCCAACGAGCTTGGCGCCCTCGGACGCAACTGGCCGTCTCGCTACCTCAACGGATGCGCTATTTACCTCTTCGGGCAGGTCGAGTGTCACCAATCCCGTTGACCAGCTGCGAACCTCAAACTGAAACTTGACGTGAGCGTTGCCCTCCGCATCGACCTGCGTCAACAGGCGTATTTTTGCAATGCTTCCTGATACCGCCATCGCGGCTTGGTCTCGACTCACTTCATTTCCGAACCGATAGTTGCGAAATTGATCTGCAGCCACCTCATCAGCAACCATTCGATTGTCGTAGTGCGCCCCTCCGAGCGAAGGCGGAACGATGAGCAAGCCCTCAAATGGCATCCCGACGACCCAAGGCACTGGAGCAATTGCGCTCGAGGCGTCGCTATTTCGGCACACCGACGTCAATCGCACAATCCGATTGATCGGCCGTGGCAGTCGCACACTCCACCAATGTCCGATGGAGTTGGCAATCCAATCGGCTGTCGCCGCAAGACTCGGCAACGGAAGTCGCCCAAGTAGACGCACCGCCAATGGCAAGCCCGGTCGCGCGATCGCATCGGCGACGCGACGCCCGTTTTCATCAAACCAAGGCCACGGATTGGCCACGTTCGCCGCCGTCCAAAGTGTCAATTCAGAAAGCGGACGATCGATTGGAACGATCGTCAATTGACATTGAACTTCATTGGGTTTGCCAGCGACCACGTCGCACGCAAGTTGAGTGCGCGCCTGGGCGCCGAGTCCTCGAACAGTCAATTCACCCTTGAGGAGCTCGGGGAATAGCTCAATGCTGTTCCCAGTTTCAGCAGGCGCCGGCTCGGGCACCCTGCCGGGCATCGCAGTTGATCGCGTGACCTCCAAACTAGGATGAACTTGAATTGTCATGGTGCCCGACCGCGGTCCGAAGCCAACGGGCATCAAGTCGGGCAACCGCAATGAGTGATTCACGACGGGCATTCGTCGGCTCAATCGAACCACAACTTCATCGTTTGAACCTGGAGATCCATCGGGAAGTTCAACCAACAATTCTCGCGGCGACGTATCCACCAACGTCCAAGGGACGGCGTGACCGCCCACCGAGGCATCCTCAACGACCCAATCATCGGGCGCTCGAAAGCGCCAAGTTCGCTGTTTGATCTCGGACGAGCGCAAAGCCGTGTGAACGGTCCACGATTGCTCAGTCGGGCCGATCGCCCATTCACTGCGTTGAACAACGGGAGCCATCTCATTACGCGGCGTCAACACAAATGCGGGCGCCACAATCGGTCGTTCGCCGTCGAGCGCGTTGCCCAATTCGGCATCAATCTCGTAGTTGCGCGATGGAGAAACGGCACCGCGAACGACTCGGTACGCACCCGGCTGCCAATCGTTCAACCACAACGTCGGGCCAACCACAATGCGCAACTGCTCAGAAAGGCGGACTCCACCAACAACCCAGGCACGTGGACTGGTCCAACGACTTGGGCCTAATGCGATGGGTGCGCTTCCGGTCACGACCACCGTAGCGCTCCGCGTTGGTTCGCGCAGTCGAACGAGCAATCGATTCGCCGCTTTGCCAGGCTCGATGGACCACGCGGCCAGATTGTTGACGCTGACTCCGCTGATCGTGAGTTGCGCATCGTGCTCAATGGCAAATTCCGCAAAGCCCGCCCGGGACGATTCGACTTGAAACTCGGATCGCATGCCCGCGTCGGAACCGATCAAGCGCAGCACGCTGTTCGTTCGGACAAACAGCGGCGTCGGGCTGTCGCCGGTTCGATGCAGAACCAATTCAAGGAGCGACTGCCCACCAAAGCTGATCCGCCACAATTGCGTGCCGTCGGCGCCGGCAAATGGGCCAGTCAAAAGGGTGTCCGCTTGCGGCAATACCGGCTGAACATTGATCGGAAGCGTGAGTTCCAGCGTTGCCAGGGGAGTGGCCGGGACGCGCAAGTCGAACCGCACTTCACCCGGTTCTGCGATGCCACGCGCGGACCATTCGAGGTTGAGCGTTCTGTCACCACCATCAGGCACAAACAATATTGGGTGCGGATTCCCGGGATTCTTGTAGACGACGGCATCCTGTCCGTCGGACCATTTGGCCAATCGCAACGGCAGTTGGAGACCGGTTAGTTCCAGTCGTGCACCACCCGATTGGGACGCACGCACGGACCACTCGGCCGTGCCGATGAGATTGCTCTCGCCATTCTCAGTCGAATAACGCGCGCGATAGCGCGATTCGATCAGGTCCGTCCGTGCAATTGACGCCGCGTTATCTCGAACTAGTTGCTCAAACTCGCCCAGTGTCATACGCACGAGCGATCCTTGAGCGACTCGCGCCAGGGCCGGAGCAACCTCGGCAGGGGCCAATCGTGTCCGACGAATGGCTGTTCGCTGTTCGCTAATCGATTGCGTTGACTGACCGGACGCCGAGACAACGACAATCGCTCCGAGTAGGAGCATTGCCGCATACGAACGCTGCCAGCGCATGCTTCTCATGGCGATTCGACACGAGCCGATGGACTCGCAGTAGCGGCACTGCCGGCGGACGATCCGTTCTTCGACGGCTCGTGACCCCGAGTACTCGACGGCCGAATGAGCGACGAGCCCGTTCGTGCAAAACTGGGAGAGCGACGGACACGAATCCGATATAGCCAAAATTGAGTGCGGAAACCCAGGACCAACAAACACATGGCTGCCAAGCCGGGCAACATTGCCACCAGCGTGAGCGCCAGCGGTTGCGGCCACCGGACGGCGGCAAGTAGAACAGCCGACACGAGCACCGCGCTTACGCCATGTCGCCCTCGCTTGCCGACTCCACGCCACGCGACAAGGCCAAGCGCAATCGCAATGGACCAGCCGAGAGTCCACGCGAACCGGGGCACTTCGACGATTCGCAATCCGCTTGTTCGCGACTCTCGAACAATCACAGTTGATCCTAGCGATTGACCGTCGCCGCGGCTCGTCAACACGCCAAACGCTGCCGCCAATGATCGCCAATCCCAGGCGTTCACGACATTGCCAAACTGAAGCGCCAAGCGCCTGGATTGGGGTGCAATGCTCCAAACAACGTCGCCGACCAACTCTCCCTGGGTCAGTAGCGGTATCTCTAGATTGCTCGTCGTGCCGCCCGGCATCCGATAGCGCACATCAACCACAACCTCATCCTGCTCGACTATCAGCGGCGGAATGCGCACGGTCAATAGTTCGCCGATGGGCGATACCCCCTCGGTCAGTCGCTTACCCTGGACCAACGCCTCAACATTTTGTGAGCCAGTGGGAAAGACAAGTTCCGCGCCGGACGCGCAATTCGATAAGACGAAGCGCACGCGGTAGTCAACGAAGTCACCGAGGCGCGCTTCGACTTGAATTCTGGTAATGGCCACACCGTCGCCTTGAGCAGGACGACGATTCACAATTGTAATGACCAGCGGGCCAGCCGGACCGTACGACGCCAGAACCACTTCCGGCAAGGTCGATCGCGTGGCAACGATTTCAATTGGCGCACGCTGCCAATCAGCGTTTTGGTGCAATTCGACGGCCAGAGCAGGCGCCGTCCAGATTCTGACAAGCTGCTTGCTCGTGCCTGCTTCGGGCTCCACAAGCGGTACAGCGAATTCGTCGCCAGGCGCGGGCAGCGGCGTTGAAAACATCAAGTGAAAAACAGGTTCCCGGTCGCCGTCGTCCGGAAGTAGGAGGTCCCACGCATCGCCGACCCGTTCAAGGGTCCCGCGTGATGTTCGCAAATCGCGAATGTTCGCTTTGCTCATGAGACGCATACGCGAGGGCGCTTTGCCTAAAAAGCGGAGCGACAGTTTTTCCACGACCTGAACGCGGTGAAGACCGATGTCGACATCCGACTCAATTGTTGAGCGGGCGCCGAGGGCGGCTGCCATGAGCTGCAAATCGATCCGTGCGGCGAGTCCCTCGGCAGTGCCATGCAGGCGGTGACTGTTGGCGGCGTCTTCGATTTCAAAGGTGCTCTCCGTGTCGCCAATCTCGCCGCCCTCCCAAACACGGAATGTTCCGCGCACGTCTTGACCGGCGGCGATGTCGACAAACACTTCGGATCCGCGACCAATGACGCCCAATACGTGGGGTTGGACAAGTGCCACGGAAGCGCCGCTCACGGAGCCCGCATAGTCGCCATGCAATGTAATTGCAAATGATGTTCGGCGTGGACCGGAAAGGCGTAGGCGACAGATCGACCCCTTGGCGTTTTTTCTGTTTTCCGTGGCGAAACTCTCGATGATCTCCCGCGGCTCGGCGTCTGTCAGCTTGAACCCCTCGGGCAGTTCAATCGCAATCTCGTCGACTTCCGTGCGTGAGGGTGCAAGTGAAATTTCGGCACGTAGTTTCCAGCCGTTTTCGGTCGAACGTACGACAGACCGGGCCCGACAATACACGGCGCCCGTAGCTGCAGTCAGGGTCAAGTCCAATGGTGCTGCGGCAGGTGCGGTCTTGAGAAGGGGATACCGATAACGGAAGACGGATTCGCCGCCGAGTTCGTCCGCCTCGCGCCGACAGTCACCATGCATCAACGGCGTCGCCTTGACCGCGAGCGGCGTGCGCACTCGAATGACGCCCGCTTGTTGCGTCACGTCAAGCACCGCGAACGGACCGACCGGAAAGGAAGCACGGTTTCCGGCGTCGCGGGTACGCGGCGTGCGCGTCGTGATAGTTGCCAGCAGGTCGCCCGCGGTTGCCTCGCGATTTTCGACCCGCCAGATCGTTTGACCTGGCTCCGGCCGAATGACGTTCGGCAAGCGCGCCGGATCAGCCGGACCTTTTCCAACACCCGCATTCACCCACGGACCCACGGTCACATCGGCCGTCGCCGGGGCAGTGAACCGCCATTCCGTCGCCTGGCCACGGAGTCGCAGTCGAGCTTCCGTAACTGATTCGTCGGCACCCACCGTGACCGTGATGTCGCCATCGACCGACCGAACAGCCTCCGCCTTGCGCGTTGGATCCTCCCACGCGACGATCAGCGAACCGATCGCTCCCAGAGGAGCACCCCCCTTGGCGGGCATGAAGCGTTCGACCTCGGCGACTTCGGTTTCGGTCTCCGCGGTCCCACCACCTGGCTGGCCCTTTGGAACCCGTGTGGACAAGCTGTACTGCTTAACGCTGGCCGGCGGTTCGAGAGTCAGCGTCGTGATCGCTGCTCCCGGCAAACCGATTTCAAATCCGAGTTCATTCCCTTTAGGCCCGCGCGGCCCCACAGGGCAATCGAGTTCGAGTCGAAGCACGTGGTCCCCTGCAGCCGGAAAATGAACGCGCAAGCCATCGTCGGCAGCAACCAAGCGCAGTGGCTTACCGTCGTCGCCACGTGCTTCGATGGCGTGAGCCCGCTGACAACCGAGTGCGACAAGTACGTCTGGCCGACTTGTTGCGACCTTGAACGTCGCCTTGAGCCGCACAACGGTTTGCCGGCCGCGTTGTTCAATCCGCCCGTCGAGTTCGACCGAACGCGGCCGAATCGGTTGCGCGGCGTCGACAATTGCCTGCAGGCGGTCGACCCGTTCCTGAAGCTCGCGATATTTGTCAGCCGGGACCGTGGGTGCTTCCGACTTGGGCAACGGTCCGCCCAGAACGACAACGAAGCCGCCGGGCAATGTGATTGGAATTTTCGTGGTTGGAGGCGATTCTGCGTTGGCAACGCTTGCGGTCAACCCAACAACAATCAGGGCCAGGATCCCGGTCATCGCTTTTCGAATGCGAGGTCCGAGGTTGGCCACACCACTCTCCGGTACAGAGGCCCGATCCGGCACTCTTTACCCAGTATACCTGCTTTAACGGAAGTTGCCGGTAACGCGGACAGGTCCATTCGGATCGACGGATCGGATAAGTCGGGTGGTAACGATTGTGCCGCACAATTCAGTCACGGAACCGCCTTCACGCGGATGCAACCAGCGGTATGCGCACGTCAAAACAGATCATCCGTCGTGATGCGGAACAAGCCTAATCGCGACGGTAGTCGATTCCGTCCTTGACCGCTTTCGTGACCATCGTCGTCCAGACCACCAGCGCGGCGATGGTCAATAAAAGGACGAGACTGAAAAGCCCGAACACAGCCTGAGCTGCTCCACGTTCCGTGCGCACGGCGGCAAGAATCAGACCAAACAGCAGGCCGACAACGATGAGGCCCCCGGATCCGATGGCGTTGGCAATGAGCGCGTTCATGCAGTGCTTCGCCCGCAACGAGTCGCGGGCATTTCGGGCAATGGCTCGGAGTGCCATCAGGAACATGATGACCTTCGCGATCTCGGTCAGGCTGGCGAAGACCGGCAGGATTGCTCGTGAAACGGGAATGTTCAGATTGGGCACGCCAACCAAAAGGAAAAGCAAGTGCGGCAACGAGGTGAGTTCGGTGACAAACGATCGCCAGGACACGCCCGCGTACAACTCATCGCGAACATTGGGTTGTGATGTCGTAGCAATCACCAAAATCAAGATCAGATTGAATGCGGCGACGCCAGCAGTCGCGATCGACAACCCTAGCGCTCCGCGCTCGCGCGGGCCGGAGACAAGAAACCCATAACCCGTCGCGGACACCAAAAGGTTTGCCAACCCAAGCAG
>DATANR010000007.1:0-15884 GCA_036266155.1 Gemmataceae bacterium
CATCCTGAAAGTTCCCAGGGCGCTGCCCTGGGCTGTCCTGAGCATCCTGAAAGGATGCGGCCGAGCCGCCGCACGCCTTCAGCGTGCAAATGCTCGTTGTGCGTCACAGTTCCCAGGGCGTTGCCCTGGGCTGTCCTGAGCATCCTGAAAGTTCCCAGGGCGCTGCCCTGGGCTGTCCTGAGCATCCTGAAAGGATGCGGCCGAGCCGCCGCACGCCTTCAGCGTGCAAATGCTCGTTGTGCGTCACAGTTCCCAGGGCGTTGCCCTGGGCTGTCCTGCCGAGCCCCTTCGGGGCGAAATGCCGGTCAGAATCGTTAACGGCGGTGGCCTACGGGGTAAAGCAGATTCTGCCACCTTGAGAATACCGGTAAGAGAGCGCAATCCAGCAAGGAAACGGCCGGTCTGCAAGGAAACAATGACTCAACTCCCTGTCGGTAGTTTCTCGGGGATTTCGTCCGATGGCGCCTTCTTTTTCTTCAGAACACCTGATTTCATTTCCTCAAGTGCTTCACGGAGGCGGCGTACGTACTCTTGCTCACGCTCATCCGGGGTCATTTCATTTGCTGGGTTGCTGATTTTGTTGTGGTCCGACACGGCGCACCTGCGCTGGCAATGGCTGAAAAATAGGGTGTAGTTAGCGAATTAAGTAAAATTACCAGACCCGCAGACGACGGTCAAGACGACCATCCGTATCAGGTGGGTTCGTTTCGTAACTCGTCGTTCGCGCGGAAAGGCCGAGCCGTCTTCATGTCTCTTACATCGACAACTCCACAACATCCTTATCCCGCAACACATGGTCGCGCTTGACCGTCTGGCCGTCGAACTGGGCGCTGCCCCAGACCTTGGCCGCCTTTAAAGTCTCCGCCAGGTTCGAGTGGACTTTCTCCGCGAAGTCGAGGACCGTGCCGCCGATGGGGATCGTGAATGGGGCTTTCATGTCGGCTGGCTTGCCGGGCAACTTTGAATAGATGCGCATCACTTCGAGAAGTTGGAAGAGCCGCGTCCGCAGTTCGTCCATGCCGTCGCCGCGCTCGGCGGACACCGGCAGGATCGGCATCCGCGTGCCGATCATCTCCTTCAAGATGTCGAGCCGGTCGCCGGCGCCTTCCGCATCCACCTTGTTGGCGACGAGCAGCGTGCGCACGTGAAAGATCGTCGGGTCCTCTTCGGCTTCGGGTCGCGTGCCGACCAAGTGGAGCTTGCGCGCGGCCAGGCGCTCCAGCACCGTCTCCGCGGCGAAGGGCCCGTCGTCGTCCCCCAGGTCGACGACCAGGATTGCCGCGTCGGCAGTGCGGGCGAAGTCGGTGACGTATGGCTCGTAGAAATCGGCCGTGATCGGCGGCAGGTCGATCAGTTGCAGGCGCACGTCTTCCCAGTCCATCATTCCCGGTGACGGTTCACGCGTCGTGAATGGATAGGGGGCCACCTCCGGCGTCGCTTTCGTAAGCTTGCGGAGCAGGCTGCTTCGTCCACCGTTCGGGCCGCCGAGGAAGACGATCGTGCCGGACCCTTGCCGCGGAATCTTGTAGCCGGCCGTCGCCTTCTTCGGCCCGGACTTGACCGCCTCGACTTCGTCGCTGACCTCGCTGATCTTGGTCTTGAGGATCGCCTGGACCTTTTCGCTCGCCTTGTGCTTGGGCAGGATTACCCACATCTTCTTCAGAGCCGCGAGTTTCTCATCGGGCGTGCGCGCCTTCTTATACTCGGCTTCGGCGTCGTGGTATTGGGGCGGGAGGTTAACAGCCATTTGATCTGGAGCCAGGGTCAACGGGACGTATATGTCTTATGAGTCCCATAGGTCCTAATCTGACCGAATGCTCTACGACCACATCCAACAAGCCGCCGCCGCCATCCGAACCAAGTGGGCCAAGGTTCCGCGCGTCGGCATCATTCTCGGCACCGGGCTCGGGGCGCTGGCCGAGGACATCGTGGCCGACGTCGCGATTCCGTACGAGGAGATTCCGCATTTCCCGCGTTCGACGGTCCAATCGCATGCCGGCCGGCTCGTCTGCGGCACGCTCGGCGGCAAAGTGGTTGTCGCCATGGAGGGGCGATTCCATTTCTACGAGGGTTACAAGCTTCAACAGGTCACCTTTCCGGTGCGCGTCATGAAAGCGCTCGGCTGCGACACGCTCATCGTCAGCAACGCGTGTGGCGGATTGAACCCGCAATACGAGAAGGGCGAGATCATGGTCATCGAGGACCACATCAACCTGCTCGGCGACAATCCGCTCATCGGCCCGAACGACGACCGGCTCGGCGACCGCTTCCCCGACATGTGCAACGCGTACGATCGCACGCTGATGGCCCTGGCGCGCCAGGTGGCGCTGGAAGAACACATCCGCGTTCAACAAGGCGTGTACGTCGCCGTGCCCGGCCCGAATCTCGAGACGCGTGCCGAATACCGCTTCCTGCGCACCATCGGCGCCGACGTCGTCGGCATGTCGACCGTGCCCGAAGTGATCGTCGCGGTCCATTCCAAAATGCGCTCGCTCGGCTTCAGCGCTATCACCGACATGTGTCTGCCAGACGCCTTGGAACCGGTGAGCCTGCAAGACATTCTTGCGGTTGCAGGCGAAGCGGAGAAAAAGCTGCGAGTGTTAGTGCGACGGGTAGTCGAGCGGATGGAATGACGAAACTCACAAATCAGGTTGGCGGCAATATCAGCATCGCGTCGCCGTAGCTAAAGAAGCGGTATTCCTGGGCCACTGCCTCCGCGTACGCGGCCTTTACCAATTCCGGACCGGCGAGGGCAGCGACGAGCAGCAGTAGCGTCGTGCGCGGCAGGTGAAAATTTGTCACCAAGCCGTCGACCACGCGGTAGCGATACGGCGGGTGGATGAAGATATCGGTGTCGCCGGTCCAGGGCTCGAGCGCACCGCCGCGGGCCGCCGATTCGAGAGCCCGCGCGGCCGTCGTGCCGATGGCGATCACCCGGCCGCCGCGCGCCTTGCAGGCGCGGATCGCTTCGACCGTCGCGGCGGGTACTTCGCCCCATTCGCTGTGCATCTGGTGTTGGGTCGGGTCGTCGGTTTTGATCGGCTCGAAAGTGCCGAGGCCGACGTGAAGAGTAACGTGCGTCCACGCGATGCCGCGCGCACGCAGGCGCTCGAACACCGCCGGCGTGAAGTGGAGACCCGCAGTCGGCGCGGCCACGGAACCATCAGCGCGAGCATACACGGTTTGGTAGCGTTCGCGATCTGCCGTTGCCGCTCGACCCTTGCGAATGTACGGCGGCAATGGCACCTGACCGCTAATCGCCAGCAATTCCGCTGGCCGACCCGCGGGCGACGGCTCGACGAGCCAGTGGCCGTTCGTGCGTCCCCGTAGCGTTAACTTCAACGGGCCGGGTTCGATGACGATCGTTTCGCCGATCGCCGGGTGGCCGCGCGTCTGCGTCAGCATTTCCCACAAGCCATCCGGCGTTTCGCGGAGGAACAGGCCCTCCCACTTGCCGCCGGTCTTTTCGCGGTGGCCGATCACACGCGCTGGCAGCACGCGCGTGTCGTTGAGAACGATGAGGTCGCCGGGGGCAAGGAGTTCAGGCAGATCGCGGAAGTAATGGTGGCGAAGCGAGACAGTGGAGCGATCGACGACCAAGAGGCGCGAGCCATCGCGGTCGGCAGCGGGCTCCTGGGCGATCAGGTGCTGGGGGAGTTCGTAGTCGAGGAAGTCGCCGGCCATCCTACTTCTTCTCGGCATCCACCACGAGCGGATCGACGGCGTACCAGACTTCGCCGGGGTCAAGGCCATTGCCGATCCAGGTTCGGCGAATGACGCCTTCGTGGTCGACCAACACCGCCGACGGGATGCTGTCGACTTGCCATTGCTTGCCGATCACGCCCTGATCGTCCGCGATGTTCGGCCACGGCATCGGGTTCGTTTTCAAGAAGCCCTTCAGTGTGTCGGGTGCATCCGCGGCAACGCCGAGGAGAACGAACGGCCGATCCTTGTATTTGACGGTCACCATCTCACGTTCGTGCGGCAGCAGCTTCCTGCACGGAGGGCACCAGGTCGCCCAGAAGGAGACGAGCACGACCTTACCGCGATATTCGCTCAGCTTGATGGGCTTGCCCTCCGCGTCGAGCCCGGCGATCTCCGGACACGTATTGCCGGCCCGCATGCCTTCGGGCGGCAACTTGTCCAACGACATCACATAGAGCAGGCCGACGGCAGCGAGTACGAGCACCACCGTGATGATAAGCGGCCGCAGCGACGTTTTCGGTTCGGTCGTGGGTTCGGTGGACATTGCTAGAACAGACTCCGCGCGATCGGCTTTTGAAGAAACGCGGCCAGCTTGCGTTGGGCGGTGCTGACCGGGAATGCGGATAACTCAGTCGGTCGCAACCAGCGTCCTTCATCATAGTACGTCGATTGGAAGGACTTCGTGCGGGCATTCGCTTCGAGGCAGATCATCGTCATGCGAAAGCGAGTCACGGCGTAACGCAGGGTCATCAATTCCGGTTCCAGTTCGGCGTCGACGCCGAGCGATTCGAGCAGGCGGACCGCCACGGTTTCGTGAGTCGTGCCTAGTTCAACCACGGCTCGTGGGAACTCCCACATATTGGCCCACCGGCCGCCGGATGGCCGACGCGCCAACAACACGCGGCCGGCGTGCCGGACGACCACGCAGACTTCGCGCACCTCCATGGTTGCGGGTCGTTCGGCCTTGCGGGGGATGCGATCTTGCATCCCCTCGCGGCGGGCCAGGCATTCGGACTTCAGCGGGCAGTTCAGGCAATCGGGTGCCTTCGGTTTGCAGACGAGAGCCCCGAGTTCCATGAGCGCCTGATTGAAGTCGCCGACGTGCTTCTTAGGCAAGATCGCTTCTGCAGTCTCCCAAAGCCAGGCTTGCACGGGCGCCGAAGCCACATCGCCGGCTTGGGCGAAGAGCCGGCATAGCACACGCTTCGTGTTTGCTTCGACAATGGGCAGCCGGCGACCGAACGCCTGCGATAGCACGGCCCCCAGGATGTAGCGGCCCACGCCCGGCAGCTCGGCCCACACGATCGGATCGTCGGGCAATTCGTCGCCAAAACTCTCCACGAGCTGCCGAGCGGCTCGATGGAGATTGCGAGCGCGACTGTAGTAACCGAGGCCCTCCCAAACCTTGAGCACATCCTGTTCGTCGGCCGCGGCCAGGGCTCGTACATCGGGGAAAGCTGCCAAAAACTGCTCGAAGCGTGGCACAACGGTGGCGACCGTCGTTTGCTGCAACATGACCTCACTGACCCAGATGCGATATGCGTCGCGATCACGCCGCCACGGAAGCGGTCGAGCGTGGCGCGCAAACCAACTTTGGAGTTTGGCTCGCGATCCAGAGTTGAGAAAGGGATTGGTCAATGAGTGCGGAGTGCGGAATGCGGACCTGCACTCCGCACTTGAATTAAGTTCGCGGGCGCCGCATGTACTTGGAAAGCACCTCGGCGGCGGCACTGGAGCTATCGGTGCCGGATGTCTTCTTCGGCTCATCCTTCTTCGTCTCAGCCGCCTTGGCGCCCAAGGCCGGCATCTCCATGACCGTCGTCGGGTCGGCACTGATTTGCTCGACCGTCGGGGCTGATCCGCCGGGCTCGTCGAGCCCAAGCAGCATCGCGGCGAGATGATCAGGATCCTCGTTCAACGTTTTCGGGGCGCTGTCGACAACAGTGGTCGCATTTCCCATCTTGGCAAGGGCACCGGGTTCAAGGACCACCGTCGCTCCGGAGGGGACGGCATCGCCGGCCGCAACCGGCACAGGCTTGGCTGCTGGCTTCGCCACAGGTTTCGGAGCGGGCTTGGCGGCGAGGGCCGGCGCCGGCTTGGCGACGGGCTTCGCTGCCGGCGCAGGAGTTGGAGCGGAAACGTCTATCCGCAACTCGAATTCCAACGGCCCAACCTTGAGCTTGTCGCCGCTCTTGACCTGCCGTTCGCCCGCGACCTGTTCGTCGTTGATAAACGTACCATTGGTGCTGCCGCAATCGCGGACGAAGACTTTGTCGCCACGCGTACTCAAGGCACAATGTTGCTTGCTGATCGCCGGGGATGCCGGTCGGAGCTGGCATTCAGGGTCCCGGCCAATGAGAAATTCCGCAGCCGTCACCGGGATGACTTTTCCCGAATGAACGCCCTGCGCGACGACGAGACTGAGTTTCATAAACACATGACCTCTTCGGCTGCCCGCACGCCGGGGAGAAGGTGACGCGAACCGTATTGGCGAATGTTCGACTGGTCAAGACGAACTACGGCGGCGGCACGGGCAGCCAATGGGGGGTGAAGGCGGTCCTCTCGCCCAACCCTTATAATGATCGGCAACTCTTAGCGACTGGTGGGAATTGTAGTGTCAGCGATCCGAATAATGCAACAGATTTACCTGGCCTGTCACCGGAAATCTCGCCGAATCGTTTTCTCCTGCGGGATCGCAATTTTCGCGATCTTGACGGGTTTCGGCTGCACGGAACGGCCGACGACCATCGATCCCCCCCCGGTTCGGCCGTATGCCGGTGTGTCGCTGAAGGTTGCGGCCGCCGACCCCGCCGATCGGGAGCTTCTGCGGCAGCTGGGCCGGTCGTGGGCCGTCCGCAACGGTGTCGACCTGCAAATCCTCGACGACCCGCGCGACGGCGCTGCCGACGTCCAACTCATTCCGATGGCCGACCTGCCCCAATTGGCCAACGCCGGCGCCTTGGCCGAGCTGCCGACCGCGTTCAAGAGCCCGACGGACGCTTACCGCTGGGACGACATACTGCAACCTTACGCCGCCCGTCTGACGAACTGGCGCGATCGAACCTATGCCTTGCCGGTCATCGGCGAGGGACTGGTGCTCGCCTTTCGCAACGACATCTTTGACGGCAAAGACGGTCGGCCGCTGCCGCCGACGACGTGGGAGGAGTTGCGCGATGCCGGCAACGTCTACGGTTTGCCGCCGGTGCCGGCCGGTGCGGAACGGCTTCAAACCGAGTTCTTCGCCGCCGCCGCGTGCTACGACCGCCCGGCCGTTGGCCGGAACGCGGGCGTCGACGTGCTCCGCGAGCGCGAGGCGTTCTTTACCTTTCAAATCGACATGAAGTCGGGCGACCCTCGCCTGGATACGCCGGCATTCGTCCATGTCGCCAACCTGTTCGCCGGCATGAAGAAGCGGAGCAAACTTCTCGATGCGGCCGCGGCTTTTCGCGCCGGCGAAACCAATGTTGGCATCCTCTCGCTGGCGGAGTTGGGCCGTGTCGGGCCGGAGATTGCGGACAAGCTCGGCATCGCGGCCCTGCCGGGGTCCCGTTTCACCTTTGATGCCAAAGGCGAGCAAATGCCCACGGTGCGCGACGCCGTCAACCGCGTCCCCTACCTCGGCTATGCCGGTCGCGTGGGCGTCGTCTCGGCCCGCTGCACCGCACCGGAAGCCGCGTGGAACTTCCTTGTCGATGCCGGCCTGCCCGAGCGCAACGCCCTCGACCTGATCGCCGACGCACGCTGGGGCGCCGGCGCATATCGATCGTCGCAGCTCGATGGCAAGTCGCGTTCACGCTGGTACGTCTATGGCCTCTCCGCATCGGAAACCGAACGGCTGACGAACGCCCTGCGCGACAACCTCGGCCTCGGCACGCAGAACTACCGCATTCGACTGCGCACACCCAATCACAACGAATTGGACGCGGCCCTCGACGCCGACTTGCGTGCAACTCTGACCGGCAAAGAGCCCGTCGAAGCCGGCATGAAGAAGGCCAATGCTGACTGGACCTCCATTATCGATCGGCAACCGCGACAGTCGTGGATTGACATCGCACGGCGAAGCTCGGGATTCTGACGCTGTTGAGCGTGTGTTCGTTCAGATCCTCGCGATGCGGTGAATTGCGCCGCGGCTTTCGTTCGGGTAGAGGCGGGCTAGCGGTCCGATGGCTTCATTAGCGTAGCAGGACCATTTTGGTGACGACACCAAGCACAGCGATGAGTATGGCCATCAGCACCAGACCGCCGACCGCGGACGCGGCCCGCCAGTCGAATCGCAAGTCGCGGTCCGGCGGGTTGTCGTAGTCGAAGTAGTCCGCTCGATCCTGGTCCATGTCCACGAGTATGACCGGCTGGGCCGTCGGGGGCAAGCGGTCCTCGACCTCGACGCCCTCCCCAGACCGTCGCCACAACTCTAAGCCATCCCTAAAACCATCCCATCGCTAAGTTTCACTGTGAAAGAGTCTGTCATGACGCGGGGAGAGCAGTTCGCCGGGCTGAGTGTCGCCATCGTGACGCCGTTTCGCAACGGCGAGGTCGATTACGATGAACTCGGCAAACTGGTGGACTGGCACGTCGAGCAGGGGACCGATTGCCTCGTGCCCGTCGGAACCACGGGCGAGTCGCCGACGCTCGATCACGAGGAGCACGAGCGCGTCATCGCCTCGGTCGTCGAACGCGCCCGCAAGCGCATCAAGGTCATGCCCGGCACCGGCTCGAACTCGACGCGCGAAGCGATTCGGCTCACCAAGTTCGCCAAGCGCGTCGGCGCCGACGGCGCGCTGAGCGTGGGGCCGTATTACAACAAGCCGACGCAGGAAGGTTACTACCGCCACTTCGCCGCCATTGCTGAAGCAGTGGACCTGCCGATCTGCCTTTACAACATCCCCGGCCGCACCGGGTCGAACATCCTGCCGGAAACGATCGCGCGCATCGCGGAGAAGTGCCCGCAACTCGTCGCGGTCAAGGAAGCAACCGGCTCGCTCGATCAGGCCTCGCAGATCGCGGCGCTGTGCGACATCACGATCCTCTCTGGCGACGACTCGCTGACCTTGCCGCTCATGAGCATCGGCGGCCGCGGCGTCATCTCGGTCGTCGGCAACATTGTTCCGAGCGACATGAAGGCGCTCGTGACGGCATACGACAAGGGCAACACCGCGGAAGCCCTGCGCTGGCATCGCAAGCTGTTCCCGCTCTGCCGCGACATGCTCGGCGTGGCGACGAATCCGGTGCCGCTGAAAGCCGCCTTGGCCCTGCTCGGCCGCGGGACGGGCGAGTTGCGTCTGCCGATGACGCCCCTCGACGACGCCGGCCGCGAGAAGGTCCGAAAAACCCTCGTACAGTACGGGCTTCTGTGATATGTTTGTGTAAAGAGAACCACGGATCACACCGAAGACGCGGATTAGACAAAAGTCACAGCTGTTTTTGATTTGTCTTCGGTGTAACCAATGGTTCACGTCCCCGCCTGAGAATATCCCCCGCCTGCCGGACCCACCGCCTTTTGTCTTATCCGTGTCTTCGGTGTGATCGGTGATTGATCGACCTGCCTGAGAATACCTATGCTCGATTTCGTTGATCGCCGGACCATCCTCCGTGTGGGCACGCTCGCACTGGGTGGTTTGAGCTTACCCGATTTGTTGCGACTGCGAGCAATGGGTGGGCAATCGGCCGCCGGGCGCAAAAAGTCAGTCATCCTGATCTGGCAAGCGGGCGGGCCATCGCATATCGACATGTATGACCTCAAGCCGGATGCGCCGGCCGAGGTGCGTGGCGACTTCAAGCCGATCGACACCAATGTGCCCGGCATCCGCATCGGTGAGCATCTGCCGCGGCAAGCCAAGATCTTCGACAAGCTGTCAGTGGTTCGTTCCGCGTGCCACACAAATGCCGGGCATGGCATGGGTTCGCAATGGATGCTCACGGGCTATCAGCCGACGATCGAGGTCAATGACAACATCTACCCGTCGTGCGGTTCCGTCGTCGCCAAGATGAACGGGCCAAATGAGCCCGGCCTGCCGGCTTACGTCAACCTGCCGCGCGCGATCAATCTCGGCAAGGCGGCCTACCTGGGCGCGGCATTCAATCCGTTTGCACCGGATAGCGATCCCAATGTCGACGGCTTCCAGGTGCGCAATCTCAAACTGCCCGGCCGCGTACCGGCTGACCGCCTGGAACGGCGGAAGGACCTTTTGCACAGTCTCGACACGGTGCGCCGCGATATCGACACCAAGGGTGATCTCTATGGCCTCGACACCTTTTATCGCGACGGCCTGGAGATGGTGACCGACACAAAGGCGCAGAAAGCCTTCGACGTCGTCAAGGAATCGCTCTCGCTCCGCGACAAATACGGCCGCAACGATCTCGGCCAGAGTTGCCTGCTGGCCCGTCGACTTGTCGAATCGGGCGTGACGTATGTGACTGTCCAGGCTGGCGGCGGGTGGGACACGCACGGCAACAATTTCCGCGAGTTGAAGGACAAGCTGCTGCCGAAGTTTGATCAAGCGTTGACGGCGCTCGTGAGCGATCTGTTTGATCGCGGCCTGCAAGATGACGTGCTCGTAATGTGTACCGGCGAATTCGGCCGCACGCCGAAGATCAACAAGGACGCCGGCCGCGACCACTGGCCGGGCGCGATGTCGGTGCTCTACGCCGGCGGCGGTCTCAAGATGGGCCAGGCGATTGGCACGACCAATGCCCTCGGCGAATATCCGACCAGCAAGCCGTACACTCCCGGCTGCGTCCTAAGCACGATGTACCACGTCCTCGGTATCGATCACAAACACGCGTTCATGGACCAAGCCCAGCGGCCGATGCCGATCCTGGCCGAGGGCGAGCCAATTGCGGAGTTGGTGGGATAAGTGAACCAAAGCGAAGATTAGGCGGAGACCGAAGCGTAGCGAGGGCGACGCCGCCATTATCATTAGCGGCGTCGCCCTCGCTACGCTTCGGTCTCCGCCTCACCAAGACGTCATAAACCCGGTAATCCCTTCACGACCCTCGCGAATCGCGCCAGCGCCCGGACATAGCGATTGTTCGCCGCCGTCCGGCTTAGCCCCAAGACGGCAGCCACTTCATCATTCGTGAGTTGTTCAAAATAACGCAGCACCAGCACTTCGCGATCCGCTGTCGACAGATCATCGAGCGCTTCTTGCACCATACGGCGTGTTTCCTTGCGAATCGCCGCGTCGGTCACCGGCGTCAGCTTGCCCAGGAGCAAGTTCGCCAGGTGCACGCTCGATGCACCCGGTCCGCCGCCGCGATCGATGGAATACTCACGACTGACGGCGCGTTTCTGAGCGCCGATGTGGTGGCGATGCAGGTCGATCAACCGCTGGACCGCGAGATTGCGCAGCCACAAATAAAAGGGAACCGCCGGGTCGTCCGCGTATTCCGCCAGGCGGCCGGCGAAGACGAGGTAGACCTCTTGCAGCACGTCCGCCTCGTCGATGCGGCCGCGCAGGCGGTCGTCGAGGCGCACCCGCACGACCGACTTCAAGCGATCGCGGTGCTGGGCAAACAGGTCGACCCGGGCCGCGTCGTCGCCATCGGCGGCGCGGCGAATCAGGTCTTCGAGTTCCGGCGGGTTCGGGGAAAGCACGGTAATCATCAGACCAATTCCGCAGGTCGACGGCAACCATCCACACCGATTTTCAAACGGATTGCCCGGTAGAACACTACAACCGGCGCAGTACCGCGCGCATTGGCGACCCATCCGCGCCAACCATCTTCAACGGCAACCCAATGAACTCGTATCGCCCCTTTGGCACATCCGCGAGCCAGAGTCCTTCGACAATCGTGATGCCGCGGCGGCCGAGAGCATGATGATTGTCGAGCGTTTTCGAGTCGAGTGCATCGACCGACGGCAAGTCGACGCCAATCAGCCGCACGCCGCGATCCGCGAGCCAATCGGGCAAGTCGGTCTCCATCACGGGGATCGCATCGGGAAAACGCGATGTGTCGGGCCAGCCGCCGGTGTGGAACATTACGCGCGGTGTGCTTGTGAAATCGAGCCCTTCTAATTGTTGACGCCAGTTCGGCAGGCCGCGCACATCGACGATCCAGGCTGGCCCCATGAAGAGATTGAGCGGCAATTGTTCGACAGTGGCTCCCGCGTTGTCAAAATGAAAAGGAGCATCGCAGTGCGTGGCCGTGTGAACGCTCGACTGGATCGAACCGACGTTGACGCTCGCACCGGTAGCGATGGTCCAGCCGAGTCGAAAGGCGAAGGGCACATCGCCTGGCCAGCAGGCGGTGTTGGCGTCGAGCGGCCGCGAGATGTCGATGAGTTCAGGTGACGGGGCCATTGCGTTCCGATAGCTGTTCGTGGGCGTTGGTGGTCAGGATCTCTTCGAGAATGTCGATGGCCTTCGCACATTCGGCAAACGACGTGTACAACGGCGACGGAGCGAGACGCAGTAGATCCGGTGGACGATAGTCGGGGATCACGCCGCGTGAACGCAGAGCCCGCGACAGCTTGCGGGCCGATGGGTGCGACAGCGTGATATGGCCGCCACGCTGTGCGTCGTCCTCCGGAGTGACGACTTCAATTCCGAAATGAGCGAGCCGACGAAGTAACGCGCGCAGGATTCGTGTCTGATCGAGCGACTTCGTTCGGATCGCTTGCAGCCCCGCGCGATTCACCAGTTTCATGGCTCCAACGACGGGCGCCAGGCTGAGAATGTGCGGGGTTCCAATTAGGAATCGGCCCGCGTCGTCCGCGGGTAGAATTGTTGCCGCCATCTCGAATTGTCGGTCCGGATCGCTGCCAAACCAACCGGCCAAGCCGGGCATGGCCTCGCGGAAACCGGGCTCAACGTAGAACCATCCGACGGAGCCGGGGCCGCCGTTGAGCCATTTGTAAGTGCATCCGAACGCCGCGTCGATTTCGTCGGCACGTAACCGATGAGGAACGACACCCGCGGAGTGCGAACAGTCCCACAAGATCGCGACGCCGCGCTTGCGTGCCTCCCAGGTCATACTCTTCATGTCGAGAAGTTGCCCGGTCCGATAGACGACCGACGGCAACACAGCCAGTCCGACGCCATCATCCATTGCCGCGAGCAGGTCGGCGGTGTCAAGTCGATGGCCGCGATAGGGTACGACGACGAGATCCGCCGCCGGATCGCGGCCGCGAAGCCGCAAATGGCTGTCAATTGCATACCGATCCGAAGGAAAACACCATTCGTCGATCAGGATCTTCGGATATGGCCCTCCGGGATCGTAATAAGTCGCCAGAAGTTGATGCAGATTGACCGTCGTCGATTGCCCAACCATCACATCCGCGGCTTCAGCGCCCAGGATCGTCGCGAGCATCCGGCTTGCCTTGCGCGACATGTCGAACCACGGCTCCGGGCCATCGGTCCAGCCAAGAATGCCTCTCGCACGCCACGATTCGACCGCTTCGTAAAGTGCCGCCTCGGCCGGCTTGCACAGGAGGCCGAGGGAGTTGCCATCGAGGTAAATCGCATCCGGCAACTTGTAGAACTCGCCTGCGAAATCCGCCAAGGCATCAAAGCTATCGGCATCAGAAATCGTCATGTGTGCCATGCGGCCACCGTGCGACGCAAGCGGATCGGAATAGACTTTGTCATATCGCACACGCGGAACCAATGCGAATGCTCCGACTGTTTACGCTTCTGATCGTCGCTCTGCCCGCCTTCGGCCAAGACAAGCCGCAGACACCGGAGACGCTCATCACCATTCGCAAGGGCACGCTCCCCATCATCATCTCCGCACCGCACGGCGGCCGCACGCCGCTTGCGGCCGTAGCGGAACGACGTGGCCACGGCGTCGACAAGTTCGTCGTCGTCCTCGATGGCAACACGGCCGAGTTGGCCGACAAGCTCTTCACACAAATCGAAAAGAAGATGGGCGGCAAACCATACCTGGTCGTCGCCCATTTCGAGCGGAAGTTCATCGACGTGAACCGCCCGGCCGACGGCGCCTACGAGGACGCGAAAGCCAAGCCGTTCTACGATGCGTACCACAAGGCACTGGCCGAGTTCAGCAAGGAAGTGCAGAAGGACTGGGGCCGAGGCTTGTTGCTCGACATCCACGGCCAAGGCGCCGATGCCGATGCCGTCTTTCGCGGGACCGCCAACGGCACGACGGTGAAAGCGCTGACCGATCGTTTCGGCAAGACCGCGCTTACAGGGCCGAAGAGCATCCTGGGTCAGCTCGACAAGCAAGGCTTCAAGGTGATCCCGGCGAATGATTCGACCGAAAAGGAAGACTCACGCTTCAACGGCGGCCACACGGTGCGGACCTATGGCAGTCACGACGGGCAAGCAATCGATGCCATTCAACTGGAACTCGGCGGCAAGTTCCGGGCGAAAGCGAACCTCGACGACGCGGCCGGCAAGATCGCGGACGCGGTGCAGGTGTTCGCGAAGGAGTATCTGCCGGCCGAGAAGCGGAAGGAAAAGTAATGGGTACGAAGAAGCCGCGGCGGCGCAAGCTCACGGCCCGCGACTATGTGGGTGGGTTCGCATGCATGTTCTTTGCATTCGGAATCATCACATTCCTGATGGGCAGTTCGGTGCCGTGGGGCTATCAGCAAGTCGGCGGGTTGGTCGCGGCGGTTATCGGCATCATCCTGATGGCGGTTCGGTTGCGGTTGCCACGCAAGTGAAAGGCGAGCGGAGCCGCGTAATGTAAGCCGCCCGATAATGGCCAGGCGCGTATTGAACATCATCGGGCGGCTTATGCCGCTCCGCTCGCCTGTAGAATACGCTGAGCACGGGGAACGAGCCAACGATCGAGGTCTGTCCGATGCGACTACTGACGCCGATCCTCATGACCATCTATTTCACGACCATTCTTCCCGCCGCCGAGCCGACCGCGGCCGAGCGCGGCTACAAGGCGCTGACGCAGACGGCCTTCATCCCCGCGTCGTGGCGGCCGCGCGCGTACGACAACGTTTGGAAGCGCTGGGCTGGCGTGACCGAGAAGCCGGCGAACTATGACGAGGCGTTCCGCGATTACTACGGCCTGCACGTGGCCCCCTATCCGAATGCCGATTTGCCAATGGGGCTGCGGCCGGGCACATTCTTGTTCGTGAAGGGCCATGCGATGGATTGCATGCTCTGTCATGGCGGGTCGATCATGGGCAAGAGCTACCTGGGCCTGGGCAATGCCTCGCTCGACGTGCAGGCGTTCTTCGAGGACCTCTCGGCGGCCGACGGCCGTAGTCCGAAGTTACCGTTCACGTTCAGCAACGTGCGCGGTACCAGCGAGGCCGGCTCCTTTGCCGTCTACTTGATGGGGTTCCGTGAGCCGGACTTGCAGATGAAAAAGTGGGACAACCTGGGCCTGCACGAAGACCTCTGCGAGGACACGCCGGCGTGGTGGCTGCTCAAGAAGAAAAAGACGATGTACCATACGGGCGGCGCCGACGCGCATTCCGTGCGCTCGAAGATGCAGTTCATGTTGACGCCCGTGACGCCGGCCAGCGAATTCCCCAAGCACGAGGCCGCGTTCAAGGACATCAACGAATACCTGATGACGATCGAGGCGCCGAAGTATCCGTTGCCAGTGAACAAGGAGTTGGCGGCGAAGGGCGAGAAGCTGTTCGGCACGAATTGCGCGAAGTGTCACGGCACGTACGGCGAGAAGTGGACGTACCCGAACAAGATCATTCCGATCGAGGAAATCGGCACCGATCCGAAGCGGTTCCAAGGGATCGAGACGCAGTTCGGCGAAGCGTACAACAAGTCATGGTTCGCGAAAGAGGAGCCAAGGCCATATCCGGTGATCGAGTCGAAAGGCTACCAGGCCCCGCCGCTCGACGGCATCTGGGCGACGGCTCCATATCTGCACAACGGCAGCGTGCCGACGCTGTATCAGGTGCTGAAGTCGGACGCTCGGCCCAAGCTGTTTACACGCTCATACAAGACGGGCGAGGCCGATTACGATTCCGTGAAAGTCGGGTGGAAGTACACCGAACTCAAGACGCCGCCGGACGAGAAGATGCATCCGCATGAACTTCGGAAGATCTACGACACGTCGAAGCCAGGCCGCGGGAATGGCGGGCATATGTTTGGCGATGATTTGACCGACGAGCAGCGGATGGCGGTGATTGAGTATTTGAAAACACTGTAATTCGTAGGGTGGGTCAAGGCTTCGCGCCGACACACCGGGAGAACGCGGTGGGTCGGCGCAAAGCCTTGACCCACCCTACAAGA
>DATANR010000008.1:0-7335 GCA_036266155.1 Gemmataceae bacterium
GCGTGATCAAACGCCCGCGCAGCCGCTGGCTGAAAAAGCGGCCCAAGCATCGATCCATCCCACAGCCCACCAAGGCGTTCCGCGACAGCATCAGAGTTTTGAGTTGAACGGTATTGCCTTCGGGACTACAAGATCAGCATCGGTCGTGAAGGCTCGCCCGTCCTTTACCTCGAACGCTTCGAGTGGGGCTGGAATGAGACCCCGCTGACCGAGCAGAACATCATCGATATCTGTCACGAGATGGAGCGGGGCGGCAAGGCCGACGAAACAAACTGTACGGTCGAAAAAATTGGCTTGAACGGCCGCAGAATTACGTTCCGTTTCTGGTGGGACTGATCCCCTCTTCTTCTCCTTCCCCCCGTGCCACGGTGCGGGGGGCTTATTTCTCTTCCGCTCGATTCATGAAGCTCCCGACACTCCAACCACAGGAAATCTCGTTCGACCATGAGGATTCCACGCACCGATTCGTGCCTTCCTCCGAAACGCCATTTGTCGCCACACCCGCCGCGGTCGATCTGTATGGCGAGGTCATTCCTCGCTGTCTGACGGTCCTTCAGGGCCTGGCAACCGTTCACCAGGGGATCGATTGGCTTCACGTGTTCAAAGATCCCGAGAAGCCCGAGGCACTGTGGTTCATCGAGGATGGTCCGGGCGGAGCGATTACCGCCCTCCTTCCTTCCGACTACTGAGTCCCCTTCCCCGGATGCCTCGCGTGTCCGGGGATTTCTTGTGCTCACTGGTCGCTCGATGAGTGCGTCTCGTCGCTGACCACTGTGGCGATCTCACGGCGTCAACATGCACGATGGCCGCTGGCGATCGCGGCCACCCCTTCGCGCCTTCATCAGACTCTGGTACGCTTTTTTCATGCTCACGCTCAAAGACCAAGAAATCCCGTTGGATAATCCCGAGTCGACCTGCATGTTCCAGCCCGGCCCGGAGAAGCCATTCGTCGCTACGCCGGCCGCGATCGCGGTCTACCGCAGCCAGATTCACCACTGTCTCGCCCACCTGCAGGAAAAGGCGGCCCAGCACCACGGCCTCGATTACCTCCAGGTGTTCGTCGATAGCGAGAAACCGGACAACCTCTGGTTCATGGAAGACGACCGGGCCATCACGGCATTGCTCCCATCGGACCACTGAACTTCGATCTTCGGTTTTTTTCTTGCGGCAACCGTCCTTCCCTTTGGTTAGCCTCAACCTCGACGGAATTGTGCCCGGTGTGTGGCAGGGCCAGGAGACTGGCCGACGCTCGGAGTCAACGTAGGTGTGGCAGGTCACCGTCGCGATCCCTGCCATTCGTGGACGTCGCGCGCGGTGAACTTGGCCTTCGGCGAGTCGCCGGGTGCTCGGCCGAGAATCCCACACACGAGGCGATAAAGGTTGTCGTCCTTATCGGCTTCCCAGTCGCGCATATCGACCCAAAGGGTTTGTCCCACAAAGCCGGGCATTTCCGGTAACCCATCGACGCCGGGCAGGATGACGGGGATAATTCGGACGTCATTTCCGGCCCACCGTCCAACGAATTGACGGATCTCCAAGATGTGCCATTTACCTTTGTCGGCCGGCCCAAAGAACAGAAGAGCGGATGGAACTGACTTGATGGCGCCGTCGAGAGCATCTTGAAGTGTGTCGCCCGGTGCAAGATCCCACTTGTCCAACCACGGGCGGATGCCCTTTTTCAATAATTGTTTGGCGATCTTCTCAACCTCTTTCTTGTCCTTCGAATTATGACTCAGAAAGACATCGAATTTCCCTTCTGCTTTCTTCGCATTGATGATCAGTTCCGCGGTCATGCGTTGCTTGCCGGCTTTCGCGTCGATGCCGATCTGGGCCGACACGCGTGCCGCCGCCTTAGTTGGCGCCGCAAATAGATTGACGAGTCGGGTCTTCTTGCCGCAAAACGGACAAAGCAAGCTCGGTGCTTTTGCTTGCAGGCGCGCCTTGACGACGCGGTCTTCAAAGGATTCACCGCACTTGATGCAGCGGTAGGCATGACGTTTGGTCACGCTGCCTGGCGTGCTTTTGGCAGCCAGGTGCTTTTCGACGAAATCGAGAAAGCCCTGGCGCATGGCAGCGGGCACTTCGCCTTCGAATAACACTTCAATTTCGCCCTTCCCATACCCTTGATCCTTGAGCCGAATCAGGTAGCGCGCGCCCGAGGGGCAAAGATAGGCGGCCGCGTCTTGATAGAACTCGCGGCCCTGGAATTCCTCGTAGTGCGCGAGCTGGGCGATGAGCGTGGCATAGATGTTGCGCACCGGCCCGGCGAACTCAATCGCCACACCAAACGCGGCCGAGCCCGGAAACTGGAGTTCCGCCGTGCATTGCGATGGAAAGACGATGTAATCCTTGCCTTGAATCTGTTCGCGCAGCCCAAGGTCGAGCGACAGCAATTTCTCCATCACGAACCAGAGCAGATGGCTTTCGTCCTGGCGATCGGCCAGGCGTTCCTCGTCTGCCATCTTGAACTTGCCATCGCGGATGTGCTCTTCAAGCAGATGCCCCGGACCGTCCGGTTCGTCCTTCGCCGCCACCAGGATTGCGCTGGCGTAGGCATCGACGCGCGTCGGGTCGAGGAGCACCAGGTCCTCGGGGCGCGGCGCCGCCCCGGTCGACTGAAAGATCAGCAAGTCGACGGCGTCCGTGTCCTCCAGGCGTTGCAAGTGCGCCAGGAACTCGTCCCAGACGATCTTCTCGCCATAGCTCGCGACAAACCCCTCGTGTAGTGCCGCGATCGACAACAGCGGCGCCGGCGGACGGCTCTTCAAGGCCTCGGAGTCGGCATTGCTCTCCCCCTTGAGTCGGCCGACGTATTCGCGTAGGGCCGCGAGCACCCGGGTCGTCGTGACCTTCGGCAATTGCTCCCAAGCGATGTCGTCGCGAATGGCGGTCAGCAATTCGTCGCAACCATCGCCGCGAAACGCGCTGGTGGCGATGAAGCGCGAAAAACCGTGCTCGCGCACAAACGCGTCGATCCGTTCCCGGCCGGCCGGCAGTCCGCCGACGTCGATGCGCGAAGCGACGAGGATTTTCTTGAGCTTTGTGTTCGTGCGTGCCTGTTCGAGCACGCGCGACCAGTAGGCGGCGCCTTCGAATGGGTTCGACTCGTTGCGGCAGTCGAACAGGACGCAGGCCAGCGCCGCTTCGTCCATGCTTAACTGATGCACGAGCCGATAGGCCGGCTGACCGGCCAGGTCCCACAAGACGGTCTCTTGATGGAGCGCGACGCCACCTTCCTGCGTGACAGTTTTGCTTTCGAGGAGATGGGCCTTGCGCGCATGCGACGATTTCGTTGCCACGAAGCGCTGGTGGACCAGCCGTTCCGCCAGCCCGCTCTTACCGACGCCGGTATCTCCTACCAACAGCACCTTGGCATTCGTGTATTGCTCATCGTTCCGTGCAACGTCTGTCTCCGCCACTTGCGGGATGAGTCCTGCCGGGTCCCACACGCGCCAGACGCCGTTAAACGCGGCCGAGACGATATGCCCGTCAGGCAGGAACGCGACACTCATGATCGCATTGGAATGTCCCGCGAAAACCCCTAGGCACCGCCCCGTCCCCACGTCCCACAACCGCACCGTATTGTCCCCAGAACCAGACACTGCCTGACGGCCGTCCGACGACCACGCCACGCTAAAGACGCTTTCTTTGTGACCCTCCAGAACGCGCACGCAGCGACCCGTCGCCACGTCCCACAACCGCACCGTATTGTCCAATGAACCCGACAACGCCTGACGACCGTCCGGCGACCACGTTACGCTCCAGACGCTACTCGTGTGACCCTCCAGTACACGGACGCATTTCCCCGTCCCCACGTCCCATAGCCGCACCTCATTGTCTCGCGAACTGGATAATCCCTGACGACCGTCCGGCGACCAGGCCACGCACAAGACGCCCTCCGTGTGACCCTCGAGCACACGTTCGCCCTTCCCCGTTTCCACCTCCCACAACCGCACCGTCTTGTCATCCGCACCCGACAACGCTTGACCACCATCCGCCGACCAGGACACGCTCAAGACGTTCCCCGTGTGACCCTTCAGCACGCGTACGCACCGACCCGTCACTGCGTCCCACAAACGTACCGTCTTGTCTTCGGAACCCGACAACGCCTGACGGCCGTCCGGCGACCAGGACACGCTATTGACGCTTTCCGTGTGACCGTCCAGCGCGCGCACGCACTTCCCCGTCCCCACGTCCCACAACCGCACTTTTTTGTCATTCGCACCCGACAACGTCTGACGACCGTCCGGCGTCCACGCCACGCTTTTAACGCCTTCCGTGTGACCCTCCAGCACGCGCACGCACTTCCCCGTCCCCACGTCCCACAACCGCACCGTCTTGTCATCAGAACCCGACAATGCCTGACGACCGTCCGACGACCACGGCACGCTATAGACGCCCCCTGTGTGGCCCGCCAGCATTCGCACGCACGACCCCGTCGCCATGTCCCACAACCGCACCGTATCGTCCCAAGAACCCGACAATACGTGACGATTGCCCGACGACCACGTTACGCTCGTGACGCCAGCGTTATGACCCTCCAGCACCCGCACGCACGAACCCGCCGCCAAGTCCCACAACCGCATTGAATTGTCAGCAGAACCCGACAACGCCTGAGTACCTTCCGACGACCATATCACGCAATAAACGCTACGTGTGTGGCCCTTCAACACCCGCGCGCACGACCCCGTTGCTACGTCCCACAACCGCACCGTGGCGTCACCCGATCCGGACAACGCCTGACGACCGTCCGGCGACCACGCCACGCTAAAAACGCCGTCGGTGTGACCCTCCAGCACGCGCACGCACTGCCCCGTCCCCAAGTCCCACAACCGCACCGTAGTGTCCCATGAACCCGACAACGCCTGACGACCGTCCGGCGACCACGCCACGCTATAGACGCTCTCCGTGTGACCCTCCAGCACCCTCACGCACGCTCCCGTCGACACCTCCCACAACCGCACCGTCTTGTCACTCGAACCCGACAATGCCTGACGGCCATCCGGGCTGAAGGCGACACTTCGAACCGAGTCGGTATGGCCGAGCGAGAGGACGCGATCCAGGCGGCCGGCTGCTGGCGTCAGCCTTTCGGCGGCAACCCGTGGTGCCGGCGCGCCGCAGATGTAGCGGAGTATGCCGTACGCCTGATCGCGCTGATCGGCAGACCAGTTGAAGTGATTGAACTTCGCCAGCGACTCCTGGATCGGTGCGTCGTCGAGCCGCAGGGGAATGATGCGCCGGTCCTTGTTAAAAGGGTCGCGGTAGCGGAGTGTTTCCTCCAGCCACCGCCAGTCGGCGCTGTTGTTTTTCGACAAACACAGTACCAACACGCGCGATCGTTCCAGGGCTTGATCCCTGGTCGTGCCTCCGGATTCATCGAACCAGACGCGCAGGCCGTCGTCGCGGAGGCGTTCCGCGAGCGGGCGGACGATGTCCGCGTCCTTGTGGCTGTGGCTCAGGAAGACGTCGAAGGGGAGCGTTTCAGCCATCGTGGGCACTCGACGATTTGGCAGGCTTCGATCAATTGGCGTCGATACGCGATATGTTATTCAAGGTTGGACGACCATTCGTCCCTCCGGTCGGCGTTTGCCATGAACATCCGCTCCGTCCCCCGTTACCGTGGCCGGCACCGCGATGGCCACGCACAAACCCGATTCGTTGGCGCCCGTGGAAAAGGAAGCGAGTCTGAAGCCGGCGATTGCTTCTAAGGTGGACAACGACGAACCGCACTAGTTCACGGAGATCGGCGGTGGCAGCGGGAGCGGCATGAATGCGTCGCTATGGGTATGGTGGGCCCACCGGCCATCCGACAACAGCCATCGTTCCCTTTCCGTCTTGGCCCGCCTTGCCAATTTCTGAATCGTGCCGCGCGCTTCTTGATGCGCATCGACTTTCAAAGTGTGAAGTCTGAACTGCGCCCCTAAAACTGGACCGGCAAAAGCTGCCGCTTAAGGTACTCGGGGCCAATGGCGAGTCGCTGCGGCGGGCAGCTTTGGATTTATCGCATCGTGCCAAGCCGATGTTGAGGGGAACCCCGATTGCTCGGGATTCCCCCATCGGCGTTGGCCCCTGAGTCGGCGCTCGGGTCGGTTCCCACCGTTGCCCTATCCTCCGCTCAGGTCGTCGTTGTTGTAGGCCGCCCACGCGCCTCTCGCCATTGCTCCTCAAACTCCTTCGGCGTCAAGTAGCCAAGCGCGGAATGGATCCGCTTCAGGTTGTACACCGCGTCAATGAAGTGGCCGATCTGGCTGCGGGCCTGGGCGAAGTCCTCGTAGTCCGACAGGTCGACTTCCTCTTCCTTGAGCGTGCGCATGAGACGCTCGGCATAACCGTTCTCGCGTGGCTCGCCGACCGCAGCCATGCTGAGTTTCACCCCGAGCTTCTTCAGGCGACCCACATAGGCCAGGGCGGCATACTGCACGCCTTGATCCGAATGATGGATCGTCGGCGTGGCGACGACCAGGGCTCGTTCGAGCGCGGCCAACGTTAACCCTTGATCGAGGTTGCGGCCCAGGTGCCAGCCACGGATCAAACGCGTGAACACATCCATCAACACAGCAAGATAGATGAACTCGTTTTTGAGTCGGATGTAGGTGATGTCCGCGACCCAAACCTGGTCGGGACGCCGGATTTTCAAGTCTTGAACGCGATTCGGATAACGGGGCAAGTCATGTTGGCTGTTGGTGGTGCGTGTGCGGCGCTTGGGCGCGGCGCCGCACAAGTCGAGTTCGTCCATCCAGCGCCGCACGCGCTTGGCGTTGACCGGCCAACCGAGACGTTGCATCATCACGGTGAGGCGTCGGTAGCCATAGGTCGGCCACTCGGCGGCGAGGTCGAGCAGAGCCGACTTGAGCAGGGCCTCGTCGAAGGTAGGACGAGGCCGGTAATAGACGGAACTGCGCGCGACGCCAAGCAGCCGGCAGAGGAGACGAATCGGATACTGGTCGGCAAGGCTCAAGATGACCTGCCGTTTCTCGTCGTGGGACCACTCAGCAGCCGCGAGGCTTTTTTTAGAACATCAAGTTCGTAGGCCTGGCGACCGACGAGTTGTTCGAGTTCGGCGATGCGGACGCGCTCGGCATCGTTGGCGAGATCGCCCTCGAAGACGGTGTGCAGCCGATCGAGGACGGCGGCCTTCCAGTTGGCGATGAGATTGGCGTTGACGCCGTGCTTGCGGCACAGCTCGGCCTGGCTGACTTCACCACTCAAAAGCTGCAGAACGATCTGGGCCTTGAACTCAGCCGAGAACGACCGACGCGGACGGGGCATGATACCCACTCCTGACTTGGCCCAGTAATGGTAACACTACTGGTCCAGCGCCAGGGGCGCACTTCA
>DATANR010000009.1:0-11617 GCA_036266155.1 Gemmataceae bacterium
GAACGGGTCGCCCATCAACTTCAGCAAGTGGACATGCAGGATCGGACCGTACGGGTTCACCAACGACCCGAGCAGGCAGCCGACGCCGAGGATCGTGAACCACTTGAAGCGGGCGAGCGCTGCGTCGCGCGCGACGGGATCGTAGAAGGCTAGGCCCAGTTCCGTGAGGCCGGCGATCGCGATCGCGAGCATCCCGCCAGCAAAGCCGCCATGTGTATTGGCCCAGACCGTGAACATCGGCACGAGCCAGAGCGTGCGGCCACACGTTAGGCGGTCGCGATGGAACTGCACGCAGACGCGGACGGTCGCCAGCATAAACACAAGCGTGAACAGATTCGGCCGGCAGACCCAGCCCGATGAGATGCCGAGCGCCGCCAAGAACGTCCAGACGACCGCCTGGACCGCGGGTACGCCGTCGTTGACCATCATGCGGAACAGACATCGGAGAAGGAACGCGAGCGTCAGAGCGGTGAGCATCGCGAGTGCGTCGAGTCCACCGAAGCCGTCGGCGAAGCGCAAAAGCGATGAGCCGAGGAAGCCCCAGGGCGTCCAGGTTTCACCTTGTGTTGATTCGCCGAAGGGATCGGTCCAAATGAACCCGCCCTTTTCGGCCATCGCGTCCGGAATGCGGATCTGCCAGCCGAGGCCGGGGTCGTCAAGCATGCCGCTGCCGGCGCGTTGCAGAATTGCGAGCGCAAAGACAAGGAAAACGATGTCCGCCGCTCCGATCCGGAACGGATTCCGACGGATCGGAGTGGTCTCCGCGGCGGTCATTGCGTTTCCGGACAGGGGGGTTGCCGGGGCTGAGTGAATCCACGCAAACGTAGTTCACCGGCGGGGGGAGTCAAACGGGCGGGTCGATGACCCAGGTGTCCTGGCCACAACTCTCTATCCCGACGAATGTTCCGCATCGGCGGTCTCTGACTAATCCATCGCATTCGGGGTCAAACCTTGATTTCATTGCCTTGCGAAAAACCGGGTGAAACGCTTTTGGGGCATGTGGTGTGAAAGCAATCCATTTATGCCGTGCGTAAGAGACTCTAAGAGCGTTCGATGGTGCTACAACGTCAGAGTCACCTCGACTCCGCAGCGACCGGGTCTCTTCATGCCGCAAGACGCCACGACACGTTTGGGTCCGTACACGCTGACGCGACCCCTCGACCAGGGGCCGGCCGGCCCGCGCTTCGCGGCAATCGCGGACGATGGCTCACCGTGGGAAGTGCGCTTGCTCGACCGGATCGAGCGAGTGTGGTTGCAGCGCCGGTTGCGGCTGATCGAGCTGGCCTACCATCCCGCTCTCTTGCGACCGGATGTCGATCTTGAGAACGAGCCGCCATACCTTGCGGTGCCGGCGTCCGAGCCGGCGCAGGGCCAGCGGCCGTTCGACGACGCTTTGGCGGACGCCATTCACATGACCGGCGCCTTGGCACTCGCTCATCGCGTGGGCCTGAGCCTGGGATCGGCGCTCCCGAAGCGCACGGCCGACGGACAGCTTCTGCTCGACCTGACCGGCACCGATCACGTCGCCAACGACACCGACCCGGCCGCCGACGTGGCCACGCTAGGTCAGTGGCTCGAAAGCGTCTTTCCGCATGGTGCGAACGCAGCGTCGCTGGAAGCCGACACTGCCGCCGTGCTGCGGGGCATGCAGGCGGCGGATCCGGCGGATCGTCTGCTGGCCGCGGAGGCCGAGGCTCGACTCGGTGTTTGCAAGCTCGGGCGCACGCGCGACGAAGCGACGAGCGACGGCGAGATGTACACGCCCGTCGTGGACGTGCGTTCGGCGGGGCCAGGCCCAGGCGATCGGCTCGGCCGCTTTCAACTCATCGACCGACTGGGTGAAGGCGGCATGGGCACGGTGTTTCGGGCCGAGGACTCGGTGGACGGGACGACGGTCGCCATCAAGGTACTGCGTTCCGATCGCGCGAGTTCCGCGGCGGCCAAGCGGCGCTTTCTTAAAGAAGGCCGGCTGCTCGCCGCTCTCGATTCGCCCTTCGTCACGCGGCTGATCGACGCCAACCGCGATGGCGACCATTGCTATCTAGCCCTGGAGTTCGTGAAGGGCCGCAACGTCGGCGACATGATCCGCGACGCCGGCCCGTTCGATGAACCTACCGCCCTCGCCTTCACGGCCGATGCAGCACGCGGTCTCGCCGTCGCGCACGGACTCGGCATCGTCCATCGCGACATCAAGCCGGACAACCTGCTCGCACCGGAAGGGACGGGGCCACGCGTCAAGGTCACCGACTTCGGCCTGGCCCGCTCGATTGTTCAAAGCGAATCACTGGAGGTGACGCGCGCCGGCGCCGTGGTCGGCACGCCGCTGTACATGGCGCCCGAGCAGTTCATGGCCGGCCCCGTCGATCCGCGGGCAGACGTCTATTCACTGGGCGCAACGCTCTTTCACATGCTTGCGGGCCGAGCACCGTTCCCCGCGGGAAGCATCGCCGAGATCGCCCGAGCCGTAGCGACGGACAATCCGCCGCCCCTCGATCGCGTGAACACCGCGGTGAGTGCCGCGACCGCCGCTTTGGTGGCCCGCTGCCTGAGCAAGGACCCGAGCGCCCGGCCGATCGACGGCGGGGCCTTGTTACGCGCGATCGAGAACCTGCGTGGCAATGCCCCGACTGAGGCGGCGACGCATCCACGGACGCCGCCGACGGGACAAGGGATCAGGGAATTCGCTTTCGAGTGGGAACTGGAAGCGAGCCCCGCACGCCTCTGGCCCTATGTGTCGAACACGGAGCGGTTGAACCGAGCGATCGGGTTGCCGGCCGTGCGCTACGCGCTTCGCCGCGAACCCGGCCGCGGCACCCGCCGCTTCGCCATGGCGCGCGTGGTCGGAATGGCGATGGAGTGGGAGGAACATCCGTTCGAGTGGGTCGAAGGCCGCCGGCTCGCAGTGCTTCGCGAATACTCGCGCGGACCGCTGGCGTGGATGGTCAGCATCGTCGAATTGACGGCGCGCACCGGTGGTGGCACGACGTTGCGGCACATGCTCCGAGCCGCGCCACGCGGCTTGTTCGGCCGCGTCGCGGCGAAGATTGAGATCGGCTGGAAAGCCCGGCGCACGCTCGGCCGCGTCTACCGGCGTATCGATTCCGTCCTTTCCGCGATGGGACAAGCGGACTCGCCGGAGGATGCCTTTGAGGTTCCGACGAACTTGCCGCGCGCGCGTCGCGAACGGCTGCGGGCTGGGCTCGACCGCTTGCGTGCGGCAGGGGTTCCCAACGACGTCGCGGATTTGTTGGGCCAATATCTGGCGACGGCGCCCGATCAGGAGGTCGCACGTTTGCGTCCGCTGGCGATTGCGCATCGGTTCGAGGTTGACGAGACCGCGTTTACCGAGGCGTGCCTACGGGCCGTGGGCGAGGGCTTGCTCGAACTCCAGTGGGACGTCATCTGCCCACTGTGCCGCATCCCGTCTGCGCGCCACGACACGCTGCGCGAAATCAAGGAACACGAAGAGTGCGAGGCGTGCGACAAGCAGTTCCGGGCCGACTTCGGCGAAGCGGTTGAGCTGGTCTTCCGCGCCCATCCCGATCTCCGCAAGGCCGAAGTCGGCATGTACTGCGCCGGCGGCCCCGCCCATTCGCCACATGTGGTCGCGCAAGCACGGATCGCACCGGGCGAGACCTTTGAGTTGGAACTCGCGTTGTCCGAAGGGGCTTATCGCCTTCGCGGTCCGCAGTTGCCGTGGTCGATCGACCTGCGAATCACGCCGGGCGCGACGACTCGAGTGTGGCCGATCGGTCTTGCGTCCGCCGAGCGTGAACCCGTGCCGCCGCTCGCCCCCGGTGGCCAGGTGCTGATCTTGCGCAACAGTTCCAAGGTGGAATTGGTCGCGCGGGTCGAGCGCGTCGTCGGCCGTGACGACACGCTGACTGCCGCGCGTGCCACGTCGCTGCCGGCCTTCCGCGATCTCTTTCCCGGCGAGTTGCCCGGCATCGATCAGGTCGTTCCCGCGGCGACGGTCACGCTTGTCTGGGCCGAAGTCGTGGGCGGACAAGACCTGCTCGATCGGCTCGGCGAGCGCCAGGCGTTCCGCATCATTCACACCGCATTCCAGGCGATTGAAAAACGCATTCGCGGCGAAGGCGGCACCGTCGTGAAGACAGTCGGCGACGGCATGCTGGCCGCATTTGCCGAGGTGGCCAACGGGATGCGGGCCGCGCTCGCCCTGCGAGAAGCTATTGCCGCCGAGCCATTGACCGCCGGTCTCCAACTGCGTGCGGCAGCGCATCGTGGGCTCGCGTTGATCGCCACGGTCAATGATCGGCTCGATTACTTCGGCCACACGGCCAACATGGCGACGCGCCTTCTCGCGGCCGCTGCTCCCGGTTCACTGCTGATCAGCCCCGCGGTCGCGGGCGACCCTGAGGTTGCGGCCATCACCAAGGATGTGGCCACGGAAATTGTTTCGGTGACGGGCGGCCTGGCCTATCGCCTCCGGTTTGAGCAGTGAGCGTGCTCATGTCTCCTAGCCGAGTGCGGTCAACCAGGTGCGCAACAAATCAGCCAATTGTTGCGTCTCGCGGCTTCCTAGCGGCGGCCGCGACTTCTGTGCTTCGGCAAAGCGTGTTTCCGTCGCCGCGTCGATCAGCGTTCGCCCCTTGGCGGTAAGTTCGATCATGACGCCGCGACGATCGTCCGGATCGTCCTTGCGGCGAATCCAGCCGGCATCTTGCAAACGATCGAGCCGGTTGGTCATGCCACCGGACGACAACATCACGCTTTGCATAAGCTGCGTCGGCGTGAGCTTGCCATCGGGTTGACGTCGAAGCGTCGCCAGGATGTCGAACTGGCCGAGTGTGATGCCGTGCCTTGCCAGCGCCTCATTGACGCTCCGTTCGAGCGCCTGGGCGAGCACGATCACACGGCCCACGACTTCCAAGGGCGCCGGATCGAGGTCCGGACGGACGCGCTGCCATTGCTCGTTCATCCGGTCGATGAGGTCCATGACGATTAGACTACCGTCAGATATCTTCACGTCAAGATACTTGACTTGAAGATATGTGCCCCTAGCATGATCGAAAGTGATCTCCCCATCGTTGAGGCTCTCATGAAAGAAATCCGCATCGGCAACACCGTCGAGCAGTGCGTCGAGCGTTTGGACTACCCGCCGGAACGCATCAAGCAAATTCTGGCTGGCGAAACGATCGCCGTGCTCGGCTACGGCGTGCAGGGCAAGGGCCAGTCGCTCAACATGCGCGACAACGGCCTGAGCGTCATCATCGGCCTGCGTGAAGGCTCCAAGGGTTGGCAGCAAGCGATCGAGGACGGCTGGGTCCCCGGCAAAACGCTGTTCCCGCTCGAAGAAGCGGCCAAGCGCGGCACCGTCATTCAGTACCTGCTCTCCGATGCCGGCCAGAAGGACTACTGGCCGAAGTTGAAACCGCTTCTGACGAAGGGGAAGGCCCTCTATTTCTCGCACGGCTTTTCGATCGTCTTCAAGGACCAGACGGGCGTCGTGCCGCCGAGCGACATCGACGTGATCCTGTGCGCTCCGAAGGGCTCGGGGACGACGGTTCGTCGGCACTTCCTCGAAGGCAAGGGCATCAACTCGAGCTGGGCCGTCTACCAGGACGCGACCGGCCGAGCGAAAGACCGCTGCCTGGCCCTCGGCATCGCGATCGGCTCCGGTTACCTCTTTGAAACGACGTTCCAGAAGGAAGTCGTCAGCGACCTGACCGGCGAACGCGGCGTGCTCATGGGCGCCATCTACGGCCTCTGGCTGGCTCAGTACGAAGTCCTTCGCGCACACGGCCACAGTCCGCAAGAGGCGTTCAACGAGACGGTTGAGGAAGCGACGCAAAGCCTTTACCCGTTGATCGCGGAGAAGGGCATGGACTGGATGTACGCGAATTGCTCGACGACTGCTCAGCGTGGCGCGCTCGACTGGTTCAGCAAGTTCCGCGACGCCTCGAAGCCGGTCTTCGAGCAGCTTTACAAGTCCGTCGAAACCGGTGAGGAAACTCGCCGCACCCTCGAAGCGAATAGCCGGCCGGACTATCGGCAGCAGTTGGAGAAGGAACTCAAGGCGATCGCCGAGAGCGAAATGTGGGTGGCCGGCAAAGCCGTGCGTGCTCTGCGGCCGGAGCAACAGGGGCGGTAGGCAGTAACACCCACCCAACCCCGGAGAGTTTCTTTCTCGCATTCTGTGACGGCCCCGTTAGAATGCGTCCACCTTTCTCTCCGGGGAACATTCATGCCGCGTTTCGTCTGCCTCGCGGCGGTCCTGGCCGTCGGTCTCGCCGCCTTCTTCTATTTGACGCCGACCCCCGACACTTCGGCCAAGCCCGGCGACAAGCCGCGCAAGGACTGGGGCATCGACAAGCGCGTGCCGTGGACCACGTCGAACGTCAAGGGCTCGCCCGAGCCGCCGAGCCCGTATTTGCTGGAGAACGCGTTTCCCAAGCTCAAGTTCGAGAACCCAATCGACCTTGCCGTCATCCCCGGTTCGAAGCGGCTGGCGATTGCTCAACAACACGGCAAGTTATTTACCTTTGCGAATCGCCGCGACGCGGCCGAGGCACAGCCGTTGCTGACGATCAAGAGCGACGTCTACAGCATTGCCTTCCATCCCAAGGCCGCGGAGAACGGTTATCTCTTCGTGACCGCGATTCAGGGCGAGGGCAAGGATGCCAACAAGGTCCTCCGCTTCAAGCTGAAAAAGACGGACGTGCTGGAAGCCGACCCGGCATCGGAGACGACGATCATCGCCTGGAACGGCGGCGGGCACACGGGCGGCTGCGTTCGCTTTGGGCCCGACGGTTATCTCTATGTGGCCGTCGGCGACGGTAGCGGGATCGCCGACCAACTCGAATCGGGCCAGCGCATCGACGACCTGCACGCGTCGATCCTCCGCATCGACATCGATCATCCGCAAGCGGGGAAGAACTATGGCATTCCGAAGGATAACCCGTTTGTCGACATGAAGGATGCCCGCCCGGAGATCTGGGCTTATGGATTACGGCAGCCGTGGCGATTCAGTTTCGACCGTGCGACCGGCGACTTGTGGGCCGGCGAGGTCGGCCAGGACCTGTGGGAATCTGTTCATCGCATCGAGAAGGGCGGCAATTACGGTTGGAGCGTCATGGAAGGAACGCACCCCTTCCGCCCGCTCCGCCCGAAAGGCCCGACGCCGATCTTGCCGCCCATCATCGAACACAATCACCATGAGTTTCGATCGCTGACCGGCGGGTACATTTATCACGGCACGCGCCTCAAGGAACTCCAGGGGGCGTACATCTACGGCGACTACGACACGGGGCGCGTCTGGACGCTACGGTACGACGCCAAAGTCAAGAAAGTGACCGATCACCGTGAGCTGACCGACACGCAACTTCGCATCGTCGCCTGGGGTGAGGACGCGGATGGCGAGTTGTATGCCGTGGATCATCAGGGTGGCGGCTTACATCGCATCATCCCGGCCCCGCCGCCCCTGGCCGATCCGCCCAAGTTTCCCCGCAAGTTGAGCGAGACTGGCCTGTTCGCCTCGACCAAGGACCACACACCGGCGCCGGGCGTGCTCCCATATTCCGTCAACGCGGAACTATGGTCGGATGGTGCCACCAAGCAACGATTCATGGCCATCCCCGGCGACGCAACAATCGACTACAACGCGATGACCTATCCGCAGCCCGCGCCCGGCGCGCAACCCGGCTGGCGCTTCCCTAATGGCACCGTGTTCGTCAAGACGTTTTCGTTGGGCGATCGGCGACTCGAGACGCGCTTGCTTGTAGGGGAGCGTGTGGCAGGCAACGAGGAAGTCGGCGACCAGGTCTGGCTCGGGTACACGTACCTCTGGAATGACGACCAGACCGACGCCGAGTTGATCGACAGCAAGGGACTGGACAAGGCGTATTCGATCGCCGACGCCAAAGCACCCGGCGGCAAGCGCGACCAAACCTGGCATTTCCCGAGCCGGACCGAGTGTACGCTGTGCCACACGATGTCGGCCAAGTACGTCCTCGGCATGAACACGCTGCAGGCCAATCGCGATCACGAGTACGGCGATTGCGTGGCGAACCAGCTCGCGACGTTCGATCATCTCGGCCTGTTCAGCAAGCCGCTCGCGGACAAGCCCGAGAAGGCGTCGCGGCTCGTGGATTACCGCGATCCTGCGCAGGACCTGGATGCGCGCGCCAGATCGTATTTGCACGCCAATTGCAGCCACTGCCATCGCAAGTGGGGCGGCGGCAACGCGGAGTTCCAGCTTCTCTTCGCACTCCCGTTAAAGGAGACGGGCATCACCAACGTGACGCCGGCGCACGGCGAATTCGACCTGAAGGATGCGCGGCTGCTGGCCCCCGGCGACCCGGATCATTCACTCGTTCTGCACCGAATGAACAAGCTTGGCCTCGGACGGATGCCGCACGTCGCGTCGAACGTGATTGATGCCGAAGGCGTGGCTTTGATTCGCGAGTGGATTCAAAAGATGCCGCGGTGAACGATCGTCGGAGAAATGCCATGCGACCTGTCGCGATCGCGCTTTGCGTCCTCGCCGCTTCGGTGAAGGCCGACGAGCCTTTCGACCTCGTCATCCGCCACGCCAAGGTTGCGGACGGCACCGGCAATCCGTGGGTCTACGCGGACGTCGCGGTGCGCGGCAACAAGATCGTCGCTGTGGGCCGTATCGCCGACAAAGGCAAACGCGAGATTGACGCGAAGGGTCTCGTCGTCGCGCCTGGCTTCATCGACATGCACTCGCACTCGGACACGCTGTTGCTCGAGGATGGCAACGCGCTGAGCAAGGTGCGCCAGGGCGTGACGACCGAAGTCCTCGGCGAAGGCAACTCCGCCGGCCCATACACAGGCGCGATGAAGGCGGACTCGCGCAACCGCTTCGAGACGCTCGGCAACTACTTCGCGGCCGTCGAGAACAACGGCATCGCAGTCAATGTTGCCTCGTATGTCGGCCTGGACAATGTGTGGCAGAGCGCGATGGGCGAATCACATGCGCGCCCCACCGCGGCACAGTTCGCTCAGATGAAGCACGTCGTGGACGCGGCGATGAAGGACGGAGCGATTGGCCTGTCCAGCATGTTGATGATGCCGCCCGGCTCGCTGGCGACGACCGACGACATCGTCGAGCTATGCAAGGTCGTCGCAAAGTACGGCGGCTCGTTTTCCTCGCACATTCGCACCGAGGGCGAAGGCGTATTGGACTCAGTAAAGGAAGTGATCGCCGTCGGCGAACGGGCCAGCGTGCCGGTCGACATCATCCACATCAAGATCGCCGACCAGAAACTCTGGGGCCGAATGAACGAGATCGTCGCCCTCATCGACGCAGCGCGCAAACGCGGCGTGGCGGTGCAAGCGAACGTCTATCCCTACACGCGTGGCAACAACAACCTCGTCAGCATCATCCCGCCGTGGGCGCACGAAGGCGGGACGAAGAAGATGCTCGATCGCCTCAAGGACCCCGCTCAGCGCGAGCGGCTGCGCAAGGAGATCCGTGACGGCGTTCCTGGCTGGTACAACCACTACACCGCTGTCGGCGGCGACTGGTCGCGCATGCTCGTCAGCGGCAAGGGACGCTACGAAGGCCTGACCGTCGATCGCGTGATTGCCGCCAAGAACAAGGACAAGAATACCGATCCCATCGATGTGCTGTTCGACCTCCTGATCGAAGCCGATGGTTCGATCCCGACGGTGTTCGAGCATCACACCGAAAAAGACATGAACCTCGCGATGAAGCAGCCGTGGTGCTCCATCGGCTCGGACGGCTCGGCCTACGCGACTGAGGGGCCATTACGCCGCGGCAACCCGCACCCGCGCAACTTCGGCACATTTCCACGTGTGCTCGGCGTCTATGTGCGCGAGAAGGGATTGCTCACATTGGAAGACGCTGTTCGCAAGATGACCTCCGCGAACGCCGCCAAACTCGGGCTCACCGATCGCGGCCTCGTGAAGCCCGGCATGTTCGCTGACTTGACAGTGTTCGACCCAGAAAAGGTGATCGACAAATCGACGTACACCGATCCGTTCCACTACAGCGAGGGGATCGAGTTCGTGGTCGTGAATGGCAAGGTAGTGCTCGATGGGGGGAAGGCGACGGGGGCGAAGCCAGGGCGAGCGCTGCGGAGGCCTTAGCGCGAGGCGAGCGGAGCGGCGTAAGCCGCCCGATAATGTGCGAAAGACATTATCGGGCGGCTTACGCCGCTCCGCTCGCCAATCAAAGAATCAGGGCCTTGTTCACTTCCCCAAACACGTCAGTCAACCGGAAATCGCGGCCCTGAAAGCGATACGTCAATCGCTCGTGATCCAATCCCAGGCAATGCAACAGCGTCGCGTGCAGGTCATGAACCGACACGGGATCGCGAACGATGTTGTAGCCGTAGTCGTCGGTCTCGCCGTGAACGATGCCGGGCTTGAAGCCGCCGCCGGCCACCCAGAGTGAGAAGCAGCGGCCATGATGGTCGCGGCCATAGTTGTCTTGCAGACCGCCCTGGCCGTAGACCGTGCGGCCAAACTCACCCGCCCAGATGACGAGCGTCTCGTCCAACATGCCGCGTTGCTTCAGATCTTGAATCAGCGCCGCCTGTGGCTGATCGACATCTTTGCACTGTTTCGGAATGTTGAGCGGTAGCCCGCCGTGATTGTCCCACCCGCGGTGATACATCTGAATGAAGCGCACGCCGCGCTCGGCCAAGCGCCGCGCGAGCAGGCAGTTCGCGGCGAATGAGCCGGGCTTGCGGACGTCCGGCCCGTAGGCATCAAGCACGCGATCGGGTTCCTTCGATAGATCGGTGAGTTCCGGCACACTGGCCTGCATCCGGAACGCCATCTCGTATTGCGTGATCCGCGTCTGAATCTCGGGGTCGCCGTCTTTGGCGAGCTGGAGCTTGTTCAATTCGCCCAGACCGTCGAGCATCTTGCGGCGCAAATCGCGATCGATGCCCGGTGGATCGGACAGGTAGAGCACCGGATCGCGGCCGCTGCGGAGCTTCACCCCCTGATGGCTCGACGGCAAAAAGCCGCTGCCCCACAGGCGATCGAGCAGTCCCTGATTCGCGTCGGCCCCGCTGCCGTGCGAGATCATAACGACGAAGGCTGGCAGGTTGTCCGCGATGTTGCCGAGACCGTACGAGAGCCACGACCCAAACGACGGCCGGCCGGGCTGTTGGCTGCCGGTCTGTATGAATGTGATGGCCGGATCGTGGTTGATCGCGTCGGTGTGCATCGAGCGAATGACGCATAGGTCGTCGGCGATACGGGCCGTGTGCGGCAGTAATTCACTGAACCAGGCCCCGGACTTGCCGTGTTGCGCAAACTTGAACTTCGGAGCGATGACCGGGAAACTCTTCTGTCCCGACGTCATGCCCGTGAGCCGCTGGCCTTGGCGGATCGAGTCAGGCAACTCTTTGCCGTGATATTTGGCGAGCGACGGTTTGTAATCGAGCAATTCGAGATGCGACGGGCCGCCCGACTGATGCAAGAAAATAACGCGCTTGGCTGTTGCCGGGAAATGCGGCTTGAGCTCGGCGGCGAGGCCGTCGCGGGACAGCAAGCCCGCGAGAGCGGCGGCGCCGGTCGCGGTTCGCGTCAGGAATTGGCGGCGACTGTGCATGAAGGTCATAAGGGAAGGATAGCAACAATGAGGGTCTTACTC
>DATANR010000010.1:0-8888 GCA_036266155.1 Gemmataceae bacterium
TGATGGTGGCAAACTTGCCGCAAAACGAGCATACTGTCATCATGGCATCCGCTTTCGAAATGGCTGCTTGGTAACAACCATTTTGCAAAGTCGGATGCCATTTCTTCCCTTCATGGGCGGTGGGCGAAGCCCACGTTAAGCGCTGTCGCCGTAAACTATCTTCATGCGTCGCTCCGTCGTTCGTCTGATTGCCAAACGCGAAATCCGCGACTTGCTCCGCGATCGACGGACGCTCCTCATCGTCCTCGGCCTTCCCGCACTCTTGTATCCTGCGTTCGTCATCGTCGGACTGGCGTTCGCCATCAGCATGATGGACCAGAAGACGGTGATCGGCGTCGCCGGGATGGAGCACTTGCCGGCACACCAGGTTCATCCGGAAGCGCTTCTGGCCGGTGCCGCCCTGGCCGTCGAGGCCGACCGCAAGTGGGACGACCCGGCGCTTTTTGTTGATGGCAAGTTCAACACCAAGTTCTTGAAGGCGGACGCGACGGCAGGGACGCTCGTCGTACATCCACTCGCGAACGGCGATCGCGGCCCACTTGATGAACGCAAAGTCGACGCGATTCTCGTTATTCCACCGAATGTGATGACGGGAATCGACGGCACACCCAAGCCGGAGATCCGCATCCTGGGTCGCGATGGCGACGAGACGTCGAAATTGGCGGTCGCGCGCTTGAACGGCGTCGTCGGCCGCTGGCGCGAACGCGTCAAGGCGGTGCGATTTGTCCGTCGCGGTTTGCCCGCCGACTTCGACGAGCCGGTGGCCATCATCGATCCGGACGACGCCAAACCGCTCGAGACCAAGACGGCCGACGAACTGCGCGACGTGTTCGTCAAGTTCCTGCCGTTCCTGCTTGTCATGTGGACGATGGCTGGCGCCCTGCACCCCGCCATCGACCTGACGGCCGGCGAGAAAGAACGTGGCACGATGGAGACGCTGCTCATCTGCCCCGCGGGTCGTACCGAGATCGTGGCGGGCAAGTTCCTCGCGGTGTGGGTTTTCAGCTACGCTGGCGCCTTGTGGAACCTGTTTTGGATGGCAGCCGGGGCGTTGTTCCTCGGCGTGCTGTTGCCGTCACCGGTCTTGTCGTTTGCCGGCCTCGGCTGGGCAGCCCTGTTGGCAATCCCGCTGGCTGCCCTGTTCAGCTCACTCGCACTCGGCCTCGGCGCATTCGCTCGGTCGACGAAGGAGGGGCAGTATTATCTGCTGCCGCTCATGGTGCTGACGCTGCCGTTGAGCATGTACGCCCTGGCGCCCGGCCTGAAGCTCACGCCCGTGCTGGCGGCGATCCCGGTGTCCGGGCTATCGCTGATTTTGCAAAACCTGCTAGCTGTTTCGGGTGAACCGATCACGCCGTTGAGCTGGGTGCTCGGCGTCGGGTCGCTGGTCGTCTGTGTGGGACTGGCCCTCACTTGGGCGAGCTGGCAATTCCGCCGCGAGGCCGTCTTGTTCCGCGGCGAAGAGGGCCTGAGTCTGCGGGCGTGGTGGCGCATTCTTACGGAGCGGGAGTAACCGGAACAGCCATGAAGATCGGCGTCGTCGTTGAGTCGATGGAATTGCCGCTGCGAGCCGCGCTGCCGCGTGCGGCCCGCATGGGCGCGGCCGGCGTGCAGGTCGACGCGGCCGGCGATCTGTCGCCGGAGCGGCTGACGGACACGGCACGGCGTGAGTTGAAGAACCTACTGCGGACCTATGCTCAGGACCTGACGGCGCTCAATTGCCCCCTGCGTCGCGGCCTCGACGTGGCCGAGAATCAGCAGCCCCGGCTCGAGTACATTCGGCGTTCGATGGCGATGGCTTTCGAAATGGGTCCGCGAATCGCGATCGCTCCCTTGCCGAAGCTGCCGGGCGAGAACGAGCCGGAACGCGCTCGCTTGCTGCGCGAGGCTTTGCTCGATCTGGGCCGGCACGGCGATCGCGTCGGCTGCGTGCTGGCTCTGGAGGTTGGCATGGACGCGCCGGACGCGGTCGTGGCTTACCTGGACACGTTCGACGTCGGAAGCCTCAAGGTCAATTACGACCCGGCGAACTTGTTGGTGAACGGTTTGGATCCAATCGCGGGAATCATTCCTCTGCATCGCCGAATTGCCCACACGCACGCTCGCGATGCACGCCGATCGACAGTGAGCCGAGGGGCACAGGAAGTGGCGCTCGGGGCCGGCGATATCGATTGGTTGAGTTACGTGGCGTCGCTCGTCGCCGTGGAATACCGCGGCTGGCTGACGATCGAGCGCGAAACGGGGATGGAACGCCTCAGGGACATCGAGCACGGCGTGGGATTCTTGAAGAAGATGCTCGTTCCAACCTGAGCCACGCGGCTAAGCGGGCACCGGGCACACGGTGGCGATGATTTCTTTCAGGCCCGGCTCATCCACGCGTTCGATGGCTTCGTTGGGATCAACCCATTCGCGCCGGCGGACGTCGCGTTCCGGCCATTCCATTGCTTCTTCGGTGACTTGCAGCAAAAAGACGAGCACGTGATGCGTGCGGCCGTACTTCTCGTAGAGGTAACTGCCGACCGGCTCCCGACCAAGCACACCGACCAGGCCAGCCTCTTCCCACGCTTCTTCGAGTGCCGACTCGCCGGCGGTGCTACCCGGTTCGATCATCCCTTTGGGAATGACCCAGCGTCGGCCACTCGACGACGTGACCAATCCGACGCGACCGTCGGAGATCGGTATGACAGCTGCTTGTCTGAGCATCTGCGCCATGGCAACCTTGCCTTAGTGATAGTTCATCCACATACCTTGAATCATTGATCGGACGAGTGTTTTCGTCAAGTCCGAAGTCGCGGATAGCGGGGAATTTACGAAATGTGCTCCAATGCTCCACGCGACATACATCAAATGTTCACTTCTTCTTCATGCGAGCCAGATGCACGGCGGCCACGTCCCACATATAGTGTCCGATCTTGTATTTCTCGACCGCGGCGGTCAGGTGCTCGCGCGTCTTGGCCTCATCGCCCGCGGCTTCGTAATAAAGGCCCACATAAAGATTCGCATAGAACAGTGCTTCATTCTTGGCGTCCGCGTCAAGCTTGGCGTCTGTCGCCGCCTTGATGACGTCGTCCGGCTTCAATTTGCCGTGCAGGAGTTCGTTCACCTGCATCATCGGCACGCGGCCGTCCGGACCGGTGAGAGCGATCAGACCTTTCTTGGCTTTTTCGAGCCCGTCTTGCCGAGCGTTGCACAAGAAGTGCCAGAAAACGTTTTCGACGTCCGCCCCGAAAGCGGCCTGGCCGTCGAAGAATTGCTTGGCTCCTTCCTTAAATTTGCCCGCATAGTAGAAAGAAATGCCGCGACGCCAGTGGGCCGGCTCTTCCTTGGGAAATGCCTTCAGGTAGGTGTTGAAGTCGGCGATCGACTCGTCGATAAGGCCGAGCTTGAAGCGCTCGGAACCGCGGCGGTCGAGGGCCAGGAAGTAGGTCGCATCGAGCGCAAGAGCGGCGTCGAAATCCTTGATGGCCTCGGTGTGTTTGCGCTGGGCGGCATAGGCTTCGCCGCGAGTGAAGATGGCGTCCGGACTCTTGGGATCGGTGGCGACGGCCTTGTTGGCGGCTTCCAGCGCCGCGGCGGCATCGCCCTTCTTGAGCGCCGTCCGGGCCTGTTTGATGAACTCGGTGGCGTCGCCGGCGCATGCAACGGACGCGAACGTGAGGGCAAGGACGAGCGGACGCATCGAGACCTCCAGGGTTGAACAAGTAGTAGACGAGCTTGCGGACTACCGCCGGGCGGTGGCGGCCGCTATCCTTGATGTATCGGCAAACCCTATTGGAGCGTCTGTTGATTACCACCGCGAGCGGATTGCAATACGAAGACACCGTCCCCGGCACCGGCGATGAGGCGGTGAAAGGCAAGTCGGTTGAGGTCCACTACACCGGTACGCTGGCCAACGGAACCAAGTTCGATTCGAGCCACGACCGCAAGAAGCCATTCTCGTTCCGCCTGGGAGCCGGGCAGGTCATCAAGGGCTGGGACGAAGGTGTCGCCGGCATGAAAGTGGGCGGCACTCGCAAGCTCGTGATCCCAGCGAACCTCGGCTATGGCGCCGCCGGAGCGGGCGGCGTCATTCCGCCCAACGCGCAACTAACGTTTGTGGTCGAATTGCTCAAGGTCATGTAACCGAACATTTATCCCCGATTGCGAAAGGGTTCCCCAATGTCGAAGAAAGCCATGTTGTTGGGCGGGGCGTGCATTCCCGTCGTGGCGGCGGTGGCCCTCGTTGTGCTCACCGTTGCGGCCGACGAGAAGAAGGACGAGAAGGTCATCACCACCGCTTCGGGATTGAAGTATGTCGAGGTCAAGATCGGCGACGGCAAGGAGGTCAAGGAAGGCACCAAGGTGATGGTGCACTACACCGGTACGCTGGAGAACGGCAAGAAGTTCGACAGCAGCGTCGATCGCGGCAAGCCGTTCGGGCCATTGACGGTCGGCGCCGGCGACGTCATCAAGGGTTGGGACGAAGGGCTGCAAGGCATGAAAGTCGGCGGCAAGCGCAAGCTGATCATCCCCGCCAAGCTGGCCTACGGCGAAGACGGCCGGCCGCCGGTCATTCCGGCCAATGCGACGCTGCTCTTTGATGTCGAGATTGTTGAGGTCAAGTGACCTTCGGCGAACGCCGAACAAGTGCCGAGATTAGGATTGAGATTGAGATTGAGATTAGGATTAAGACCATGATTGCCACCAAGCTCAGGTCTTAATCCTAATCTCAATCTCAATCTCAATCCTAATCTGCTGATCTTTTTTTCTTGCGGTCGCACTCCAAATCTATCGCCGTCGTGCTCGGAAGATGTGGTACTCGTCCTTATACTCCCACACTTTCTTTCCGGATGGGTCGAGTTCAATCACTTTCTGCTCGCTGTGGCTGGCGGCAAGAACGTTGCCGTTGGCCATCTTTGTCGCGGTCGTCACATTCGGTGCGGTCCATTCCTTGACCAGCTTGCCTTCCGGCGTGTACTCGGACACCTTCTGATTCGGGCTCGGCTGCGTGACGAGGATGTTGCCGTTGCGCACCAGATCAATGCCGCTCGTCCAGGACGTGTCGCGGTTGGACGGGAACGTCTTGAGTTGCTTGCCCGTGGTGTCATAACGCGCAACGTTGCCGTCGTTTCGCAGGCAGACCAGTTCTCCGTTGGATGCGCGATAGCCCGCCGTGAGTCCTTGACCGACGTTGACCTGGTAAACAGTCTTGCCGGAACGGTCGACTTCGATCAATTCATTGGTGGTGCAAATAAACGTGTTGCCGTTCGGCAGCCGTTGCGCATTCGTGGCCCGGCCGTTGAAGCCCTCCTTCTTCCAGAGCAAATTGCCCTTGAAGTCCCACTCGCCGACGCGGTTGCCGTCCCATTCGGTGATGAGGACCCGTTCGCCCGGCAACACGATCGCGTCAACCGGGTATTTGAGATTGGTGATTTGCCAGCGCACCTTGCCATCGCGGCCGACCTCGGCCACGCGACCGTTGCTGTTGTTGCCAACTTCGACCAATACGGTGTAACCGAGATAGCCCGGCCCGGACGTGAGCTTGGCCAGGTCGATCATCGCGCCGTTCGCCTTCCACCAATCGTTCCACGCGTCGCGGTATTTCTTGCGATCTTCCGGCCGCTCACCGGCGATTGGCGGCGGTGCCTTCTCCCCTGCTAACTGATGCAGCACGTCTTGCGTCGCCCAGGTCTGTGTGGCAGGCAATTCACCGAGCAAATCGATCAAGACGGGGATGGCATCGCGTTCGCCGGCGATGGTGAGGGCGACGCCGGTCGATTGACGGACGGCGAGGTCCATGTCCGCCAGCAGCTTGCGGACGGCCGGGCGAACGGTTTGTCCGCCGCCCTTGGTGAGCGCCTCCGCGGCTGCCGATCGTCGGACGGGCATCTCATCCGTGAGGGCCTTGAGAATCGCGGTCTCGGCCTTGCCGTTTGGGTCGAGTGCCAGGGTCGCGAGCGCCGCCTTGACCTCGGCGATCATGCCGTCGTCGTCATCGGCGTAGGGCAGATAGCCGAGCATCGCCTCGGCGGCGCCCTCGTGACGCCGCAGCGCGGCCAGGCGTGCGGTGCCCATCGGGACGCGCTTGGAGTCGCTGGCGTAGATACGCGTAACGCAGTCCTCGGCGCGTTTCGCACGTTCGCCGTCGGTGTCCTTCGCGGCAAGCCGCAGGTCCGCGAGCACCTTGGCTCCCATCGACACGAGTTCACCCGTCGCCTTCTCGCGGACACGATAGTTGCCGTCGCCAAGTTTCTTGATCAACTCAACGACCTTCGCCTTTTCCGTCGGATCCAGCGTGCGGGCGCGGAACTCATCGACCAATGCCGAGCCGTCGATCTTCCGCCACCAACTGGCCCAGGCGTCGCGCAGGGCTTTGCGGTCCTTCTCGTCGTCACCGGTCGGTGGGTTCTTGGGCGCCGTCTCGCCGGCCAGCGAACGGAGCATCTCGTCGACGGGAGCACGCTCGGCCTTGCTCAACTCGGCCAGCAGTTCGACGAGTACCGGTATCGCCGTTACATCTTCGACGCGTGCGAGCGCCAGTGCGGCGCGTTGCCGAACTGGGCGGGCGGGATCGGTCAAGCGCTTGGCCACGACGACGCGTGTTTCCGGGTGATCGACACGGGTCAGGGCTTCTACCGCCGTCGCGCGCAGGATCGCCTGTTCGCTATCGACGGCTTTGAGCAGTTCCGGATGGGCCTTGCCGTCCTGGTAGGCGAGTTGTGCCAGCGTGAAGCCGATCGCATCCAACACACTCGCGTCGTCGGCCACCGGGAGGAATTCGAGCAGAGCGTCAACGGTCCCCGCCGGCTTGCGGATCGTCAGGGTCCGTACGACTGACGCCGCCAAGTCGGCCCCGGAACGTCCGTCCGCGAATCCCAATACCTTGCGCGCACGCTCGGCGCGGGCCTTATCCCCCAGGTCATTCGCAACCCGCCGCAGAGCCGGCACCGCCAGCGAACCGCGGGCGATAATCGCCGCGGCAGCGGCATCCGCCGTCTTCGCGTCAGTCGAACCAAGATCCTTGAGCAGCGGCGTCAGCTCGTCCTTGTCCAGCGTCATGCGCGATCGCTGTTTCACGAACTCGAGCAATGCCGGTCCATCTGTCGACAGGCCGGCCGTCTTGACTAGTGCTTCATCCGCGTCGTCAGCCGCGATGGCGGGAAGGGCGATCGTTGCGAGCAGCAGAACGAGAAGGCGGCGCATGGCGATCCTGCCCGAAAAGGGATGCCGATCACTTTCAGATTATGAACGCCCGACATTCGCGATAGTAACAGGCGAACCGATTGGGGACAACTCTCGCGAAGTCTTCGGCTTGGGCAATCGCGGGCGCAGCCCGCCGTAGCCACAAGCTGCCAGCTTGTGGAAGGAGGCTTGAGCTCTCAAGACCATCGCGATCGACCCGTGAATTCAAACCCCCCACAAGCTGGCATGGCAGCTTGTCGCTCGGCGGGCTGCGCCCGCAATTGCACCGAGGGGCATTCGGCAAGAAGTGGCGAATTTTCCATGAACTTGCGGCGCGTCTTCGCACGCGATGGGAATGCGCCGAATGTCAGATGATCGCGCAACTCGCACTGAACCTTGGCCTTCGGACGCGGGTCAAGTTTAGCGTCCATCGGGGCCGATAACGGAGGGCGGTTTGGCGCCAAAGTGCGTGGTGTTTTTACTTGTCCCCGGCGTGCCGCTAACGTACATTGCTCTGCTCCGAATGGCCGAAGGATAGACCGATTGAGATGATGACCGACACGCCATTTTTGCCGGAGACCGACGTTCGCGACTTGATCATGCGCGCCCAGTGCGGTGACCGCGAGGCGTTCGCGCGCGTGATCGAGCAGGTTCGTCCCTTCATTTACAAGCTCGCACGCCAATATGCCAAGCGGTTCGGGGGCGCGCCGGTGGAGGATCTGGTACAGACCGGCTTGCTCGCCGCGGTCAAGTCGGTGCCTTGCTTCCGGGTCGAGACGGGCGTGAAATTCGTCAGCTACGTGGGTGTGGCCGCACGCCGGGCGATTCACCGCGCCGCGTTCGGCTGGAAGCCGTTGCCGCAGGCCGCCGGCGAGGATTGTGACTTCATCGGCGAGGTGCCGGATCGGTGGAACCCAGACCTGCACGGTCACGACGCGGAAACGGCGGCTGAGGTGCGCAACCTCGTGTCCTCCCATTTGGGCGATCGCGAACGCCGGCTGGTGGGACAACGTTTCGGCCTCGACGGCGCTCCACCGCAGACCTACGCGGAATTGGCCTTGATCACCGGCACGTCGCGGCAGAACGTTCAGCAACTCGTCGAGCGTGCGTTACGCCGGCTTCGAACGGCCATGGCGGATGTGATGACCGCGTAGCCCGCGACTTGCCCAATTCCATCAGGGCTCGCGGTCAACAGGTCGGTTGTCGATGGGCGCCCGCTCGACCAGCGCCGGATTGGGTTGCGGCGGCTCGTCCACTTCGATCTCGTCATTGTCCGCCGCGGCCTGTGGCGGGACTCGATTCGCAAAATACCACGCTGCCACCGCGCCGCCCATCACCAGACCGGCGACGAGAAGCGCGACCCCGGCCACGACGAACAACAACTTCTGTACGCCCGCAGCCCCATCTTCGGGAACGGAATCATCGCGTCGATTTCGACGCTCCGCGCGCGTGCCGGCCCGGAAAACGCGGTCACAATTTCGGCAGGTGATACGAACACCGGCTGCCCGCACTAATCGCGGAGCATTGCAGTCTGGGCAATAGACGCGCAGGGACATGTGGACATCGTAGCCCAACTCGGGAAAGAGGCCTAGTGCTCTATCACACGCTGAAGTTAGGGTAGCGTGTGTGGGAGGAGTTGACCAAAATGGCAGCAACCAAGGAGGGGTGCTGTCATGCAGAAGAAATACATCGTCCGGCTCACCGATGAAGAACGAGCGACATTGGAC
>DATANR010000011.1:0-34267 GCA_036266155.1 Gemmataceae bacterium
ATATTGAATTCGAAGAAACATCATCGGGCCGCTGACGCGGCTCCGCTCGCCATGTCGATTCAACTCTTCACGATCGGCTTCACGAAGAAGTCCGCCGAGGCCTTCTTCACCAAGCTCCAACGAGCCGGCGTCAAGCGACTCATCGACGTTCGCCTGAACAACAACTCGCAGCTGGCGGGCTTTTCAAAGCGCGACGACCTTGCCTACTTTCTCAAAGCGATTGCCGGGATTGATTATGTTCACCTACTCGATTTGTCTCCCACGCAAGAGCTACTCGACCGTTACAAAAAGGCCGACAAGGACTGGTCGGCGTATGAACGTGACTTTCTCAAATTGATGGCGGACAGGAAGATTGAGGCGACTCTTCATCGCGATCTCATCAATGACAGCTGTTTGCTGTGCAGCGAGGATCAGCCGCATCATTGTCACCGGCGGCTGGTTGCAGAATATTTGCAAGCGAGATGGGGCAATCTGGAAATTCGGCATCTCGTGTAACGCAAGAATTCCCACTTCTCACGTAATATTCACGGCTCTCCGGCAGAATGACTTGGAGAGAAACCTGCATTCGCCTGTATGAGGTGTCCCGTGTTTTCCGTTCCCATGGTGGTTGTGTCGGTCGTTGCTGTCGTGGTTGTGACCTTCGTTTCCATCAGCCTGTCGCGTCAATTGCGTATCCGTCGCCACCTGAATCGCCTGCGCCGCCAGCCGATTGAGTGAGCCGGCGCCGGGAGCGAGATTTGTCTCTCTCGCTCCACGGCAGGGATCGGTTCGGGCTACTCGTGGCCGTGCAAGCGCTCATTCCCTTCCCATCGCTGCCTCGACCCGTAAATTCATCACCTCTCGCCACCGTCTCCGACATCGGAACAATTCCATCATGCGCGTGCTTATTACGGGTGGTTATGGCTTCCTTGGCGCCTGGATCATCAAGAACCTGCTGGCGAGATTCGATCGCGTCTGGGTGTACGACCTGAAGGAAGACCCCCGTCGGTTGACGCCGATCATGCCGGCGGCAGATGTCGCCAAGGTCGTATTTGTCGAAGGAGACGTGACGAACCAGGACACCTTCGCGAAGGCGCTCGCGAAGCATCAGATCTCGCACCTCATTCATCTCGCGGGCCTCCAGGTGCCGACGTGCCGGGCGAATCCGATCCTCGGAGCCAAGGTGAACGTCGTCGGCACGCTCTGCGTCTTCGAAGCGGTGCGCCTGGCTGGCGATCAGATCAAGCGACTCGTTTATGCGAGCACAGCCGCCGTATTCGGACCGCCGGAGAAGTACCCTTCTGGTCCGCTCGCCGACGATGTGAAGCTGTTCCCCGCGACGCACTACGGACACTTCAAGGTGTGCAACGAAGGCAACGCGGCCGTTTACTTTCAGGATTTCGGCCTATCAAGCGTCGGCCTGCGCCCGTGGACCGTATACGGCGTCGGCCGTGATCTGGGCATGACGAGCGAGCCGACCAAGGCGATCAAGGCGGTGGCGCTCGGCCGGAAGTATCACATCACTTATGGCGGTATTCAGGACTTGCAATATGTGGACGACGTCGCCAAAGCGTTCGTGCAATGCCTGGAGGCCCCTTACAAGGGATCGAAGAGCTACAACCTGCGCGGCGCCGTCGTCGACATCCAGACTTTCCACAAGGCGCTGTGCAATGTCGAACCGAGCGCTCGCGAACTGGTCACACACGGCGATCGACAGCTCACGATTGCCTATGACCTGGATGACGCGGCGATCCTGCGGGACATCGGTCCGTTGCCCAAGACGCCCCTGGAAGACGGCATCCGTCAGACGCTGGCGATCTTTCGGCAGCTTGCCAAGGAAGGCCGGCTCGACACGTCCGATCTTGACGCGCCGGTCGCGCCGCCGGCGGCGGTCAAGGGAGATGAGCCGTGAGTTCGCTCGCTGGCGCGCATCCCATCCCGAGTTCACAACATGCCCATGAACGATCGCTCGCCGGCTGCTTGACCGGCATGGCCGTCGGCGATGCACTCGGGCTTCCTTATGAAGGCCTTTCGCCTCGCCGTGCGCGCCGGTTGTTTCCCGACGTCGATCACTTCCACTTTCTCGTTGGCCGCGGCATGTTCTCGGACGATACCGAACATGCCTGCATGACCGGCCAGGCGCTGCTCGCATCCGGCGGGGATGCTTCGCGCTTCGCGCGTTCGCTCGCATGGCGATTGCGCTGGTGGCTGGTGGGCTGTCCGCCGGCGATCGGCTTGGCCACGCTCAAGGCATGCCTCAAACTTTGGCTCGGCTTTGGGCCGAATCGCAGTGGCGTTTGGTCCGCGGGCAATGGGCCGTGCATGCGGGCGCCGGTGCTCGGTGCGGCATTGGAGAACCGTCCCGAGTTGATCGCCGAGTTCGTTAGGCGCTCCACGCGGATCACGCACACCGATCCGAAGGCCGAGCAAGCGGCGCTCGCGATCGCATGGGCGGCGCATCTCTCGGCGATGGGCGTCAATCGGCCGCGAGAAGCTGCCGAATGGCTGGCGATGGAACTGGGCGACTCGGCCAGCGAGTTGGTCGACCTGATTCGCCGCGCTGCTGCATCGGCCGAAGCGGGCCATGCGACCGAAGCGTTTGCCACCGAGTTGAAATTGAGTCGCGGAGTCACCGGCTACGTCATGCACTGTGTGCCGGCCATCCTGCAGGCGTGGCTCCGTCACCCCGATGACTTTGCCGCGGCCGTCAAGGCTGTCATCCTCTGCGGCGGCGACACGGACACGAACGCAGCGATCGTCGGCGGCATCGTCGGGGCGCACGTCGGTGTTGAGGGGATCCCGCAACGCTGGCGCGATGGTCTGGCCGAGTGGCCGCGTGACTTGCGGTGGATGGCCCGGTTGGGTCGCGAGTTGACAAGAGCGATGGCCGAGCTAAGGCCGCGCAAAACGGTGCCGCTCAACCCCATCGGCATCTTGGCCCGCAACATGGTGTTCACGGGAACCGTCTTCGTTCACGTCTTCCGACGCCTGTTGCCCCCGTATTAATCGGAATCTTCTTGCCGTCTTGGCCCCCGTCTGCGAATCTTTACTTCAACCCCTCTCCCGCAATCTTTACCCCGGCACATATGCGATCCATTCTGGCGTTCCTCTTCCTGCCCGCAATTCTCGCGGCCGGCGAATATTCACCGGACCCCAAGAGCGTTCGCTGGCATGGGCCGGCCTACCGCTATCCGCAGGCCGGGTGGGTTGTCCTGCATGTCGAAGGCAAGCCGTACGAGCGCGGCTATCAACATGGCACGCTGATGGCGAACGAGATCGCCGCTTACGTGCGTTGCTTTGCGACGCAGCTTGGAACCAAGGACCCCGCCGGCGCCTGGGCGCACACGCGGCGACTGACGAGCGCGCTCTTTCTTCGCAAGTTTGAGCGCGAGTACCTGGAGGAAATGCAGGGCATCGCCGACGGAGCGGCCGAGGCGGGGGCGAAGTATGAAGGCAAGGCCATCGACCTGATCGACATCGCGGCAGCCAACTGCTGGGCCGAAATTGAAACGCTCGATGGTGGTCTGGAAGCCTTGCCGACCGGCCTCGAAGGGCAGGTCTTCCCTGGCAAGAAGCCGAAGGCGATGCCTCCCGCGAAGGCTGAACATTGCAGCGCCTTCGCCGCGACTGGGCCGGCGACGGCTGACGGGAAGATCGTCTTCGGTCACATCACGATGTTCGGCCTCTATCCGGCACGTCATTACAACGTCTGGCTCGACGTGAAGCCGGAGAAAGGGCACCGCGTTCTCATGCAGTCCTATCCGGGCGGAATCCAGAGCGGCATGGACTATTACCTTAACGACGCCGGCCTGATCGTCTGCGAGACGACGATCGATCAAACGCGTTTCCGGGCCGATGGCATGACGCTGGCGAGCCGCATCCGCAAGGCGCTGCAGTATGGCGAAAAGATCGACGACGTGGTTAAGATCCTCTCGGATGGCAACAACGGCCTCTACACGAACGAATGGCTCATCGCCGACACGAAGACGAACGAGATCGCCATGTTCGAGCTGGGTACGACGACGACCAAGCTCTGGCGCTCCTCGAAGAACGAATGGTACGGCGGGACCGAGGGCTTTTACTGGGGCTGCAACAACACGAAAGATCTGCAAGTCCGTCTCGACACGATGGCGGATCTCGGCGGCCGGCCGCAGTCGACCGCCTGGGTGCCGAGCAATCGCGATAAGAAGTGGCTCGATCTTTATGCCAGGGGCAAGGGCAAGATTGACGCCGAGTGGGGCAGGATGGCTTTCAGCACGCCGCCGCTGTGCGCTGCCAGCTCGATCGATGCCAAAGTCACGACCACCGAGTTGACCAAACAACTCAAAACGCATGCGATCTTCGGCCCGCCGATCGGCGGCACCTGGGAGGCCACCGACCACGAGAAGAGCGACTACCCGGAAATTGTCCCACTGGTCCCGAACGATTGGACTGTCCTGCATCCCGGCGCCCCCCCAAAGGCAGACACCGCGAAAATCGCGGACTTGTCGGAGAAGGCCGAGGGACTCAAAGCGGTCGCTGAGCGGATGCCCGATGGCCTGCCTAACACGAAGCCGTCGTGGCATGGCACACTGTTGGCGAAAGGCGATGCCGACCTGTGGTTAACCGAAGGATTCGCGGCCTACGAACGGATCGTCGCGCTTGAGCAGTTCCTGGTCGACAGTCACGACGACGGGAAGCTGACGGCCGAGGACAAGGATCGGCTGCTCGTGGAGATGAACCAGCACTGCGCGAAGTTGCGTCGCGCTTCCGCGACTGCGTCGGCCACCGAGCGCAGCCGATTCGTCCACGAGGAAACGGCCCGCGGCGTGCTGCGCTTATCGGGCCTGCGCCACAAGCTCGGCGATCGGCGCTTCCTGGAGTTGATGGACGCGTTCGGCCGCGATCGAGCCGGCCAGAAGATCACGGCCGAGGAATTCGTCAACCTGGTCAATCGCAGCTTTGGCAAGAATGCACCTGGCGATCCGGAGACATGGGCCACGCTCGAAGACGGTCCGAAGTTTACGATTCGCGATTGGGCGGACGATCAGGAGCACACCGTCATCGTCTATGGCACGACGGCCGATAAGGTCGCCAATCGCGAGACGGCGGAGCATCTGCAAAAGACGGTGCAGCATCACGGCACCAACATCATTTTGCCGATCCTGTCGGACGCGGAAGCAATAGCGTCGCCGAATCGTGTTACTGGCAAACACGTGCTGCTCATCGGCGGTCCGACGACGAACAAATTGGCGGATCGCTGGCGTGAGTCCTTCGCGATAAAGTTCGGGCCTGCCTCCTTCCAGGCCGGCGCGGAGACGTATGCGCATGCCGGCAGTGCAGTTGTCGCGGCCGGGGAGAACCCACTCGACCGCGCTCATTGTGCGATCTTGATCGCCGGCTTGAGTGCCGAAGCGACACGCTTTGCACTTGAATTTGCACTCAACCACGGCGTCCGGGCCGGCAATTTGCTGGTGATTCCGTACCAAGCGAAAGCCCGCAGCCTGGTGGTCAAGTAGCGGGCGGGCTGCGGAACTTCTTCGCCCACGACAGGTTAATTACGGTGCCTGGATTTGTTGCCGCGAGTGTTGCGCAAAGTTGGGTGGAACTGGTTTGGACAAGGGTGGAAAGTAAGCAATAATTCCGGGCCTTGTTACTGACGGAAATACTTCCTCCGACGCTCGTGTAGGTGTACCATAGGCGGTATTCCGTTTCTTGCTGCCGGGGGCCTTCTCATGTCCATCATCGCTGCACTTGCCCTCGCTAACGCCATTGCGGCCCCGACCGCGCCGTCTGCCGGCCCGACGTCCAAGCCGGAGGAGTTGGTCCGCCAACTCGGGGACAAGTCGTTTAGAACGCGCGAGGTCGCGGCCCGCGAATTGATTCGCCAGGGCTCAACCGCCGTCGCCGCGCTCACCGAAGGAACTAAGAGCACCGACGCCGAGGTCAGCGAACGTTCGCGGCAACTCCTTCCGCAAGTCGCCAGCGTCGAGCGCAATGAGAAGCTGGCTCTCCTGTTGAAAGACCCCAGCGCTCCGCCTCCAAAAGGTCTCGCGGGTCTGGAGCGCTTTTTGAAAGCGGCCGGCGACAGCAAGGCATCGCGCGAGTTGTACGTCGAGATGATGAACATTCACCATCGCGCGATCGAATTGGCCGACAAGGACGCGAAGGCGGCGGCGATGGAATACCAATTGTTCTGCGAGGAGGCGTTCAATCGTTACCAGGCCGGGGCACGCGTTGGCCGGTACACCTACGACAATCTGTTTGCAGGCCAGGCCGACATCACCTTCTTGTTCTTCATCTCGGCGGACAAACGGCTGCGGCTCTACGAGAACGGCATCAACCGCTCGTACATCCTGTTCAACGGCACGCAATTGACCAAGGTGCTCTCGGAAAAGGACGGATCGCCCCCCATGCGCAAGCTCTTCCTCGACTGGCTGGAAAACGAGCCGCAGTCGTACCAGCAGCAACGCGGCTTCCAACTTGCCGCCCAGGTCAACATGAAAGAGGCCCTGCCCGTTGCGCTGCGGTTGCTCGAGAAAAAGGACAACGACAATTACAGCAAGGTCCAGGTGATGACCGCTCTGACCAAGCTGGGCGGCAAGGAACATATCGCGATGTTGGATAAATACGCGTCGGACAATGCGCAGGTCACGACCATCAACTTCGGCAACGGCGATCAGCTATCGGTGCAGACCCGGGATGTCGCGATGGGCGTGCAAGTTCAATTGGCCGGGCAGAAACTTGCTGATTTCGGCTTCGACACGCGCTTCGGCAACGGCGGCGGCATGTCTTACCACTATTACGGCTTCCGCGACGACAAGTCGCGCGATGAAGCACATGCCAAATGGAAAGAGTGGGCTGGCAAGAACCTGACCAAGACGGGCGACAAGAAGGAACCGGAGCCGAAGAAAGCGGACGCCAAGACGCCGGCCGTTCCCGAGAAGCCGAAAGAGCCCCCGCCCGCCGCCAAGCCGGCTGAGAAAAAGTAGTCCTCCGTGTTCGAACGGAGTCTGGCATGTTTGCCGTCGCACTCTTCACGACGTTGACCGTCTCGGTCCCGCCGGCAGATGCCGACATCAACAAGCGCGCCGCGGAGTTAGTTGCGCACTTGGGCGACCCTTCCTATCGCGATCGCGAGAAAGCCGCCCGCGAACTTCTGGAAATCGGCTACGCGGCCCGCGACGCCGTTCTTGCCGGTCAAAAGTCCTCCGACACCGAAATCAGCGATCGCTGCAAGAAGCTCTACCCGGCCATCTGGCGCCACGATCTTGAGAAACGCGTTCAAAAATTTCTCGATCAACCCGACGGCCCAATTGCCGACGACCTGCCGGGCGCTGCTCGTTGGATCAAGATCACCGGCGACGGCAAAGAGAGCCGCAAACTCTACGCGGAGATGGTCAAGGCCGACCCGGAGACGCTCCTCGACATCGAATTGAATCCCGAGCGGCTGCGGCAGGCGTATCTCGATCTGGTCAGGAACGCATACCGGCGCAACCTGACCCGGTCAACCGCTCCAAGTTCAACCCGATCCGGCGTGCTCGATTCTGAAGTGCTGCTGTTCCTGTTCCTGGGCGCGGCCGGCGACGTGCGGCCGATGACTTCAGCAGGAGTGAGCGCATCCTACTACTATCAGTTCCTCAACGCGACCTACCTCAACACGCAACTGGCCGACGAAGCCAACAAACCGATGCGCAGGCTTTACGCGGCCTGGCTGGAGAAGGAGCGCTATTCACTCGTGCTGCGCCGCGGCATCGACACGGCGGCGACCAACAAGGTCCACGAGTGCGCGCCGGTGCTTTTGAAGATCGTGACCGACCCGACCAGCCTGCCCACCAGTAAGTCGGCGGCGATCGTGGGCTTTGGCCGCATTGGCACGAAGGACGACCTGCCGGCCCTCGCGGAAATGCTTAAGGACAAGTCGCTCGCCGGGGCGGTCGCGATCAACGGTGAAGTGTGGAAGGTCCAGGTGCGCGACGTCGCCCTCGGCGCCGCAGTCCAACTCGCCGGCCTGAATCCGGACGACTTCGGCCTGGAACACCGGCACCAGGCGACTGGCCTCGCGTTGTCGTCGCTCGCGAACTACGCGTTCGCGAGCGACGAGAAGCGTGAAGCCGCACATCAGAAATGGAAGGAGTGGACGGAGAAGAACTTGAAGAAGTAGGGTGTCAAGGCTCTGCGCCGACCCATCGTGCATGCAATGGTGGGTCGGCGCAGAGCCTTGACCCACCCTACAGATCACAAGTCACTTCGCCACTCCAAACGTATACACCGTATCGTGCGAATACGTCTTGCCCGGCTCCAGCACCACGCTCGGGAATTCCTTGTGGTTGATGGAATCCGGGTAGTGCTGGGTCTCTAGGCAGAATCCGCCGTATTGTTTGTACTTCACCCCACCTTTGCCTTTCTGTTTGCCATCCAGGAAGTTGCCAGTGTAGAACTGGACGCCCGGCTCGGTCGTCGTGACCGTCATCATGCGGCCTGACTTTGGTTCGGTGACCGTGGCGCACGGCCGTAACTTGCCCGCCGTGCCCTTGAGCACGTAGTTCAAGTCAAACCCCTGCGGATCGGCCTTGATCTCCTTGATGTGCGTGCCGATGGCCGTCGGCGACGTGAAGTCGAACGGCGTACCTTTCACGTCGTCAATCTTGCCCGTCGGGATCAGCGTGTCATCGGCCGGCGTGTAGCCATCGGCCTCGATTTGCATCATGTGATCGAGAATCGTGCCCGAGTCGTGGCCGCCAAGATTGAAGTAGCAGTGCTGGGTCAGGTTGATCGGCGTCGCCTTGTCGGTCGTGGCCTGGTAATGGATGCGCCACTCGTTGCTGTCGTTAAGGATGTAGGTGACGGTTGACTTCAGCGTGCCGGGGTAGCCCTCTTCACCGTCCTTGCTCGTGTACTCCAGCGTGAGCATGCAAACGCCGCCGCGGAAGTTCGAATTCGCCTTCCACACCTTCTTGTCGAACCCCTCCTTGCCGCCATGCAAATGGTTGGGCCCGTTGTTCGTGGCCAGCGTATATTCCTTGCCGTCCAGCGTGAACTTGCCCTTGGCAATGCGATTGGCGACGCGGCCAGCGATGGCGCCGAAGAATGGATGGCCGTCGAGGTACTCTTCCAGGTTCGAGCAGCCGAGGCAGATGTCGGCAAATTTGCCATCCTTGTCGGGCGTGTGAATCTCGGTGACGATACCACCGAGCGTGATCACTTTCATGGTGATCCCGTTCTTGTTCGTCAGCGTGAATTCTTGGACCGCGGTTCCATCCGGCATTTTGCCGTACAGCTTTTGCGTAATTCCGGCCTTGTTAATTCCTTCAGCGTTGATCATGGCGGCAGCACTCAGGGTGATGATCAGAGTTGCGAACAACTTCCGCATGGAGAGGGCCCTCGTTCGATGTGGATCTGAATGGCAGTTGTTATAGGCAGCGCGGTCAATCCGCAATCCTTACCACCGTCCGAAGCGGAACATCTCGATGTTCCATTGGGTCTGACGACGGTCGACCAGGTCCGAGAGAATCTCGCCGACGACCGGTGCAAACTTGAAACCATGGCCCGAAAAGCCGCCCGCAACGGCCACATTGGGATATTCGGGATGGAGGCCCATAAGGAAGTGTCGATCTGGCGTCAGCGTGTAAATGCACGTCTTTCCGGCCGTTCGCGGGCCATTCGCATCCGGAATGTGCTTGGCGAGGAAATCGCGTACGGGAGCTTCGTCCGCGGGCGACACGTCGCCATTCAACTCACTCGGCGAAGTCATTTCGGGAGCACCATAATGCCGCGCAACTTTGAGACCACGCGCGTCGATGGCGGGCAAGCCGTAGAACGGACCACCGGATACCTCGGCCAGAAAGATCGGCATGAGGTCGCGACGAAAAGCGGCGAGGTCGGTTGTCTCGAACCACAGCATCGTCTGCCGCATGACGCGAAGCTGTTGGCCGACATTGCCGAGCATTTGCCCCGCCCATGGGCCCGCCGTGATGACAAGGTTGGCGGCATGATACGTGTCTCGAACAGTGGTGACGCGGACACTTCCCGATTCAACGCGCCACTCCGTGACTGGCTCTTCCGGATGAATGGATACGCCCAGCTCGCGCGCGGAATCCAAATGAGCGCGGACACAATCCTCGACATAGAGAAAGCCAGCATCGTGCTCGAGCACGCCGGCGTATCCATCGTCGAAGCAAAACTGCGGGAATTGATGGCGAAGTTCGATCGGCGACAGTCGCTCAACAGCCAAACCATGCTCGTGCGCGGCGGCCAACACACCGCTGACGACCTCGCCTTCCGGCGGACCGATGCCGATGCAGGCGCACTCGGTCAACAAATGCCGGCCGGTCCGTTGCTCCAGGTCGTACCAGCGCTCGAACGATCGGCGCACCAGCGGCACATAAGCAGGATGTTCGTAGTAGGCCCGACGGATGATCCGCGTGTGGCCATGCGAACTGCCACGCTCGTGGACGAGGGGAAACTGCTCGAGCAGCAGGACGCTCCGGCCACGGCGTGCTAGCTCGTAGGCCGCAGCCGAGCCCATCCCGCCGGCGCCGATCACGATGACGTCGAATGTTGATCGTGCCATGATGGAGACGATTGTAGAAGCTACCGGTGGCGTTCGTGCTTGCGCGACCGTGGCCGTTCCGCGATGCGGAAATCGAGTTGCCGACGCTGCAGATCGACGCGCGCCACCTCCACGGACACGGCGTCGCCGAGCCGGTAACGGTGCCCACGCCGGCGACCTTCGAGAACGTGTCCGTCGGCGTCGAACTGGTAGTAATCGTCGCCGAGACTGCTGACGTGCACCAGACCTTCAGCGGGAAACTCCGTGCCCTGAGCAAAGAAGCCGTATTCCGCCACACCGGTGATGACCGCATTGAGCACCTGGCCGAGCCGATCGCTGAGATAAAGCAGGATGCGCAACTTCACCGCTTCGCGTTCTGCCGACTCCGCGCGGCGCTCGGTCTTGGAGCAGTGCTCAGCAACGTTGCGCAGTTCCTTCAAATCCATGCGCACACGACCCTTGGCCAGCCATTGGCCGAGTTCGCGATGAACGACCAGGTCGGGATAGCGGCGAATCGGCGACGTGAAGTGGCAATAGTGATCGCTTGCCAGCGCGAAGTGCTCGTCCTGGTCCGGCGAATAAGTCGCCTGCTTCAGACTGCGCAACATCGCGTAGTGAACCGCATGCCGCTCGTTCGTTTTTGCGCTGTCGCCAAGTACGCGTTGGAGGTCGAAGCGACTCGGACGACGCGGCAGCTTGTAATCCAGCGTCCGCGCGAATGTCGCGAACGCCTCCAGTTTGCGGGGGTCCGGAGCCGGGTGAATCCGGCGCAGGAACGGAATCTTGAGACGATCGAAATGGCTCGCGACCGCTTCGTTGGCCGCGAGCATGAAGTCTTCAATCAGTTGATGGCTCTCGTCCTGCACCGCGAAGTGGGCGCCGCTGACGTGGCCCTTCTCGTCGTACTCCAGTTCCGCGGCCGGCATCGACATTTCGAGCGAGCCGCGTCGGGAACGCCGCGCTCGCAGAATCTTCGACAGCGAGCGCATGTCCTGCAACATGCGAACGATATCGGGCGCGACCCCGCGTGCGATTTCGCCGTGCCGGTATTCGAGAATCGCCTGCACTTGCTCGTAGGTGAAGCGCTTGCGATTGCGAATCGCACCATTGGCAAACGTTGCCGAGATGGGTTCGCCGTCGGCGGCAAATTCCATGGCGACCGTCTTGACGTAACGCAGCTTCCCTTCTTGCAGACTCGCGAGACCGTTCGAGATGATTTCGGGGACCATCGGAATGACGCGTTGTGGCAAATAGACGCTCGTGCCGCGTTCGCGGGCCTCGCGATCGATCGCTCCCCCGGGCGTGATGAAGTGAGCCACGTCCGCGATGTGCACGGTCAACTGCCAGTGACCGGTGTCCGCGTCTTTCGCCAATGAAACGGCGTCGTCGAAATCCTTGGCGTCGGCCGGGTCGATTGACACGACCAGTTGTCCAGTGAAGTCCTCGCGGCCGCCGAGATTCTGCTCGTCGAACGCGGCAGCCGCGGTACGTGCTTCTTCCAGCGCCTCTTCGGAAAACTTGTCGGGTATGCCGAGCGCCCGCACGACGGCCGTGGTGTCGACTTTCGGATCGCCGGCGCGGCCAAGGACCTCGACGACTGCCCCCTCGCCGCGCTCCATCGCGGTCGGGAAGCGGATCATCTCGACGACGACCTTGTCGTTGGTTTTCGCTCCTTTGACGCGCGCATCGGCGACGGCGACGCTGTGCGTGAAAATCTGGCCATCGACGCGGACGAAACCGGCGCCGTCGCGTTCGAAATAGGTGCCGACGAACTGACGAGTAGCGCGCGAAACGATCGTGCGCACCTCGGCGGCGCCGTCGTTCGTGCGCGACGCTTTGCGGCGAACGGCGATCTCCACCTCGTCGCCGCTCGCTGCATCGCCGGCCAGATGATCGGGGACGTGATACTCGTGCGGCGGCAATCCCTCGGCGTTCGCGACGCGCACAACGCCGTCGCCATCCTTGAGGCGCTTAAACGTTCCCGTGGCACGCGGCAACGAAGCGGCGGGTCGAATCGTGTCGTTCTTGCCGAGAACCGCCTTGCCTTCGCGCATCAGCGCTTTCAATGCACTGCGAAATTCGCGCGACGAGGTTTCGGCAAGGCCGAGCTTGCGCGCGAGCGCCTTGGCGGTCATCGGCTGGTACGACTTTTTCGCGAGGGCGGCGAGGATCAGGGCCGCGATGTCCGGCATGGGTCAGTCCGTGTCGTCGGCGGCCGCCGGGTTGCGACCACCCTTGTAAAGCCGTCGACCGATGGCTGAGTTAAAGGGAGTCCACGCCGAGTGGCCCCGGTCGTCCGCGATCTCCCGCAAGGCAATCGTGATGCGTGAATCGAGCAGATCGATCGTGTGCAAGGCGACCGCTTCCGGCGTCATCGGCACCTTCGGGCTGCCGAACGCGGCCTCGCCGTGGTGGCTCAGAATCAAGTGCTTCAAGCGAAGGAGCGTTTCCGCCGGGAATGGTTCGCCGGTCAGATCGGGCACGCGCCGCGCCTTGTCCGCGAGCATTTCGATGCCGATCGTCAAGTGTCCGAGGAGTTGGCCCTCGTCGCTATAAGCAAACGTGCGACCGTAACTCAGCTCACGCGTTTTGCCGCTGTCGTGAAGAAAGACCCCCATGATGACGAGGTCGCGATTCACCTCCGGGTAGAGCGGCAAAATCTTCTCGGCCACGTCCATCATGGTGACGACGTGTTCGAGCAAGCCGCCGATATACGCATGGTGAACCTTCACACCAGCCGGGCAACGGGCGAAGCCGCGCATGAAGTCGTCGTCGATGAAGTAGGACTCGGCCAGCGCCCGAAGATGCGGATCGCTGATTTTGCGCACCATGCCCTTGAGGCGTTCCAGCAGCTTGCTGACGTCGTGCTTCGTGTGCGGCAGAAACTCGGTCAACTCGACCTTGTTCGAATCGAACTTGTCGAGAGCTGTCGCGATCAGTTGCAGCGAGCCCTGAAAGAGCTGCACCTTGCCCTTCACCAGCAGAAAATCGCCGGTCTCGAACGACTTGAAGAGCGGTTCGCCGGCGTTCCACATGCGGGCGCTGATGTTGCCAGACCGATCACCGAGATCGAGCTGGATGTACTGGTTGCCGTTCTTGTTGGCGCGGAGTTGTTTGTCGACAACCAGGTAAACCTCATCAACATTTTCCCCATCGGCCAGTTGGTTGACGAACCGGCGTGTCATTGCGCTTCTCCATGCGATCACTTTGTCTTCGGAGGAATGGTACAGACACCGTCGTGGCATGGCACGAGATGGAAGCGGTTCCGGGCGATCCAAAGATAGGCGCGCTGGCCGAGACGAGCCATGCCGGGAACGAACAGCAGCGGGTACAACGGCCACATCACCGGCAACCGCCCCGCAATCCAGCGGACCGCCCGGAAGCCAGAGAGAGCGGTCCGGCGATTTGGCAACAGGACGTGCATCTCCTGCGTCATGCGTTCGGGGTCGAGATGGGCCGCGTTCGCGGGAATGTGCGCGGCATCGCGGCAATTGTGGAATTGCAAGCGATGCAGCCAATCGAGGCGCCGCAGGATCGACGTGGTCTTCCGGCACATTGGGCAGTCGCCATCGTATAGGACCACCGCCTTGTGCGACGCGCCATCCATTTCGATGTCCCCCTCGTCTACCAGCCCCATGCAAAGTGCGTTTCGTTCACAAACACACACCCCCCGGAAACGTAATTTCATGCCACAAATGAAAAACTCATAAGTTGAACAGAAAGCCAATCTTACGTCACTTTCTGCTCCGATTCTCTGGCTGCCGGATTCGATTCCAAGACACATTCCGAGCGCCCGGAAACGAATCTAGTGGGACAAGAACGCCAAGAGAATCTCGCACACCCATCCAGGGAACTAACCGCAGGGGCTTGCTCCCAATCACCGATCACTGGCTAGAATGGCGAGGTGAGGTTCCCACTCCTATGAGCATTCCTCCGACCAAACCCAAACCCGTGACGGTGCCGGACTTTCTGTCCGCCCGGTCGCGCGGTGTGCGCCTGTCGGTCCTGACCGGATACGACTATTCATTTGCGCGCCTACTGGACGAGGCCGGCGTCGACGCCATCCTTGTTGGCGACTCGCTTGGCATGGTCGTGCAAGGCCACGCGACCGCGTTGCCGGTCACTTTGGAAGAAGTGATCTACCACACGCGGTGCGTCGCCCGCGGCACAAATCGGGCGATGATTATCTCAGACTTGCCGTTTATGACGTTTCAACTGAGTCCGATTCAGGCCCTCGAAAGTGCCGGCCGGCTGGTCAAGGAAGGTGGAGCGCACGCCGTTAAGCTCGAAGGCGGCGAACGCACGGCCGAAGCGATCGCGGCCATCGTTCGGGCGGACATACCGGTTGTCGGGCACGTGGGCATGACGCCGCAATCGGTTCATGCCTTCGGCGGATTCAAGGTGCAACGTGCGGAAGAGCGAATCTTGGCCGACGCCAAGGCCGTGGAGCAAGCGGGAGCTTTTGCGCTGGTCGTCGAGTGTGTGCCTTCCGAGTTGGCAAAGCGAATCACGCATTCGATCAACATCCCGACCATCGGCATCGGCGCCGGGCTGCATTGCGACGGGCAAGTGCTGGTGCTGCAAGACATGCTCGGACTGTACGGTGACCTGCGGCCAAGGTTTGTCAAACGCTTCGCCGAGGCCGGGACGCAGATTCGCGAGGCCGTGCAAGCCTATTGTCGCGAGGTGCGCGAAGGCCGCTTCCCGGATGCGACGCATTCATTTCAATAGCGCCAACACATCGTCCGCCGTGATCTCCGTAAAGCACTTCACCACCCTATCCGCTCCCGCAGCCTTCAGCTTCTCCGCCGGATGATGGCCGACGAACGTGACGCCGACGCATTTCATGCCGCCGGCTCTCGCAGCCTCGACGCCGGCGATGGCATCCTCGAGCACGACACAACGGCTTGGCGAAACACCAAGCCGTGAGGCCGCGACCAGGAATACTTCCGGATCGGGTTTGCCACGCTGCGTGTCTTCCATGCCGACAATGGCGTCGAAGTAGCGCTTGCTCTCGGTGATGCGCAGAACCAAATCGAGGTTGCCGCCCGGCGCGCTCGACCCAACCGCTTGACGCACGCCGCGGGCTCGAAAGCCGTCGAGCAGTTCACGCACGCCGGGCAACAGGGCCGTGCCCTGCTCCGCCGCGGAGCGATAATACCCTTCCTTGGTTTCGCCAATCCGGGCAACCTCGGCGTCCGTAAAGTCTTCGCGGAACAGAAAGCGAATGATCTCGGGATTGCGGCGACCGAAGGTGGTGGCGAAATCCGCCTGGCTGAATGGCCAGCCCATTTCGCCCGCCAGCCGAGCCCAGGCAGCGAAGTGCATCGCGGCCGTATCGACAAGCGTTCCATCCACGTCCCAGATCACGGCCATCGGTTCCGTCGGCATCGCTCGGCTCCGCAACGTCTTGACGGATATGATCTACGACATGTCGAGAGCCCGACAGCGTTGACAACCCGCAACCAGTCGCTTAGGTTGAGCTAAGGCCCACTCACAATTCCCGAACGTATGGCAGGTTCGCCAAGCGATTACGAAGCCGACATCCTGGCCGAATGCCAGGAAGCCATCGGCTATACGTTCCAAAAACCGGAACTTTTGCGCTCGGCGCTCACGCACACCTCGGGCGCCAACACGCGCCTGGCATCGTTCGAACGGCTTGAGTTTCTCGGCGACGCGGTGCTGGGCCTCGTTTGCGTGGAGCAACTTTACCGCGGCTTCCCGGAGTATCAGGAAGGCGACATGACCAAGGTCAAGTCGGCCGTTGTGAGCCGGGTGGCGTGCGCGCAGTTCAGTCAGGAGTTGGGGTTGGGCGAGTTTCTCTTCCTCGGCCGCGGCATGAAGCCGAGCGGCGACTTGCCGTCGAACATGCTGGCCGACGTTTTTGAGTCCGTGGTCGGCGCCATCTATCTCGACGGCGGCATGGATGCAGTGCAGCCATTCATCGTGCGCTTCCTCAGTCCCGAGATCGACCGCGTTGTCCGCGATGCGGCGAACAACAATTACAAGTCGCTCTTGCAACAGGTCGCCCAGCGCGAATACGGCGGGACGCCGCGCTATCAGGTGCTGGACGAGCAAGGCCCGGATCATCATCGATCGTTCAAGATCGCCGTCATCGTTGGCGGCGAACGCTTTCCCGCCGCGTGGGGACCGAACAAAAAGCAAGCCGAATCGCGGGCCGCTCAGAACGCGCTTGCCACGATCCAAGGCCAGCCCGTGCCGTACGACTTGGACACGGAATAACCCGAGCCAATGACGCAACAGCCGCGGCCTCCCTATCGCGTCCTGTGCTACGCGAAAGACTGTGAAAACGACGCCATTTTCAAGATTGCCGCGCGCTGGAGCGACGGCGTCACCAGCGAATTGAAGACGTACTCGCTTGCCTGTTCGAAATGCGTGCCCGTGCTCTTTCAGGATGCCCGTATTCGCAAGTCGGCCTGCCGGCTGGCGGCCGGTGAATCGTTGGGTGATCCGCAGGTCTTCGAGATGATTCGCGGTCGACGCGATCGGGAGTTGCTGCGGCGGAAAGAGTTGGAGGCGAGCTGACGCGAAAAGATCGGGAGGCTTGCCATGCCCGTTCGTGACCTCGTCCGTGGGCTGAGTGGTGCGCTGTTCGCGTTGCTGGCGACGCTCGTTCTCGTGCTGTGCCTCGCGGAGACCCGGGAACGATTTGGTCGTACGGAGTGGGGAATTTGGTGGCTGCCAATCAAGTCGTGGATCCCGCACTTCAGTTCCGTCTGGTATCCACTGATCGTCTGCGGCGTGACGAACATTTTCGCCGGCTACTTGCTTGCTGGCCGACTAACGACGAAACGAAGCGTCAAGTTTGCATTCCTGGGAGCGGCCGTGGCGGTCGGGTTGGCGGCGCTATCGCAAAGTCCCTTGCCGCGCCTGTACGGCCAGGCGGGGCAGAACACGGTTTGGCTGCTCTTCTTGTTTTTCGCCTTGGTAGGCGGTTATGCGGGCGCATCGATCGGAGAGAAGGTCGGCCGGCAAAGGAGAGGTGCTTCACGGCCTGTCAACAAAAGCTCTGGTAGCGGGTCAATTTAGTTGCGCAAGTCCCCGGCGCCTCGCTTACGCTTCGGGTTGAAGCAGCAACCCGAAGCGTCGGCCCATGCTATGGCCGGGTTGACAGTGCATCCGCCCGGGCCAAGGCGGCGTCCGCCGGTTTGCCACGCACGGAGTAGGCGATCGACCGTAGCCGATAGGCCTGGGGATCGGCCGGGTTCCGTTCGATGGCTCGGTTGAAGTCCGCGATCGCGGCGTCCAATTCGTACAGCTCGAGATAGACCTGCCCGCGGGCCAGATAGAGCCGGGCTGATTCCGGCACGTTGTCGATGCCGCGCGTCAACCACTGCACGGCCTCGGGGCGCGGTTTGCCTTGCAAGCGCAGCGAACCGGCAACCGCATAGTTCTCGGGCTGCGACTCGACTTTCTTTTCGAATCCAATCCTCAAAGAATCTAAGAATTGGCCCGAAGCAGCCGCGCCAACCTTGGGTTTAGCATCGGGTTTAGCAGTTGCCTTACACGTCTTCACGATTTCGATGTGATCCGCAGTGACGCGAACCTTCACGTCGTCCCCCAGGCAGCGCAGCATTTGATCGAGAATGGTCTTCACCTTGACGGACGGCAGCAAGTTCTCACCGCTCGCGTCCATTAAGATGTTCAGGTTGACCTTGCTGTCCCGCAAGATCGCGCGCTCCTCCGCCGGGAACGAATTGTAGTTGATGTAGATGGTTGTATCGCGCTTCATCCGATTGCTGGCCAACCGCTGAATGTCGGTGAGCAGCGCGCCGAGTGCGAAGTCGCCGCCCTTGAGTTCCCGCAAATCGATGGACTGTTGGAGAGCCTGTTCAAAGAACAACACGCGCTCCTCGTGCCGATACAACTCGACTGGGGCGATCAGATCGAAAGACATTAGCCGGGACTGCCGCGCCGCCTCCCGCTTGGCGGTGTCGCGAGAGACGATCTCGATGTACTCGGGGTTGGCAAAGTACGTCGCTCCGACCTGCCAGCACAGATTGTCCAGGATCGTCTTGAACGCGACCTGTTTGAGGAGATTTTCCCCGGAAGCGTCCATGAGCGAATTCAGGTTGACCTTGGCGTCACGCAACGTGGAGCGCTGCTCTTCGGCGAAGGAGTGGTAATTGATGTAGACGACGACCGGACGCTTCACGCGATCGGAGACGAGGCGTTGCAGATCGGTCAACAGAGCCCCGAAGGCAAAGTCGCCGCCTTTGAGTTCGCGCAAATCGAGCTGCTCGGCGAGCGCGTCCTGGTGCAGATGGTAGCGCCGCGCGTCGCGGGGCGACAACTCGTCCGCGGCCCGCAGGTACGTGGCGACGAGCCGGGGGTTAGCGGTGACCGCCTTCGTGCATGACGCCAGCACGTCGTGACGCCGTTCCCGAGCCGCGAGTACGTTCGCCTCAGCGACGAGCGCGCGGGCACACGCGGGGTCGGTTTTGATCGCCTGGCTGGCGTCGGCGGCCGCCTGCGTGAGCAACGGGTCTGCCGCGGCGGCGGCGAGGGTGGCCGCACGTCCGACCAAGTAGTCGGCCCGTGCCGCCAGGTAGAACGGCCGATCGCCCGACACCCGGACGGCCGTGTCGAAGTCGGCGCGGGCTTTTTCGTTCAGGTGTTGCGCGGCCACAAGGTCGATGTCGCCCAGGGCGGCGTGGCTGAGGCCGCGAACTCGATATGCTTCCGGATCGTTGGCATCCAACTGAATGGCGCGCGCCGCCAGAGCGATCGCCGCGCTCGGGTCGTTGGCGTGCAGCTTGGCCAGGGCCGCGCACGACCACGCGGTCGCGGAATTCGGCAGCGATTTCATGGCCAGCTCGCCGTCCGCGACGCCGGCCGACGGCGCACCGCGGAGCCATGCCAGCGGCGCACGGTAGGCATACCCCAGACCGAGCGTCGGATCGCGGCGGACAGCCTCATTGCAATCCGCCAACGCGCCGTGCTCGTCGCCGAGGAAGAACCGCGCACGGGCGCGCGTCGCGTAGGCGAGCGCGAAATCCGGTGCGGCCCGCAAGGCACGATCGGCCTGCGCCAGCGCCTCGCGGCACCGACCCTCACGACAAGCCTTCTCACTGGCCTGGCACAATTCGACCGCTTCTCGTTCCGGCGGCGTCGCGGAAGCGGCGGCCCACGGCCAGGCGAGCGCCACAGCAAGGACGCCGAGACCGATCGCCGTCTTGAGCGAACCTACTCGTTCAAACCAGTTGCATTTCTTGCTGTCTGCCATCGGTTCTCCCGCGAAGTGAAGGTAGCGGACCGACTGGAACTGACTCCGTAATCAACGAAATACCGGCGCATCCGTTGGCGGTTTCGACCGCGACCGAATCAAAACGACCCTCCAACGGAGGCAGAAGAAATACGGCGTGGCATAAGATTCCGATCTTGTGTTTGTCCAGCCGCACAACATCGGAATGTTATGCCACGAATGTGCTACTCCGCGTCCACGTCGCCGCCGAATTCCTCTTCCTCGTCGTCCGGCTTGACGGCCGTATTGAAGGCCTTGGTCACCGCATCCAGGAGTCGTTCCATCGCGAAGGGCTTGCGGATGTAGTCGACGACGCCGAGGTATTCGGCGTAGGCCTTGTGCCGGCTGCCTTCATTCGCGGTGATCATGATGATCGGCGGGACGTCGGTCTTGCCGCGGAAGTGTTCCAGCACCGGGTAGCCGCCCATGCGCGGCATCATCATGTCGAGGATCACCAGGTCCGGCCGCTGATTATAGATGACCGTCTTGGCCTGGTGGCCGTCGTTGGCCTGGATCACCTTGTAACCCTGTTTTTCCAGTAGATGCCGGAGCCCGTCAATCAACTCGCGGTCGTCGTCCACCAGCAGGATGGTTTTCTGGTTCGCCATGATGCTCGTCCAATCTCGGGCGGAACAGTGGGTTCAGCTTACCGCGCTAGTGGGCAGGGTACAAGCGACTGTGCCGCCTACTCGCCTTCCACCGTACGATAGTATTCGAGTAGAAGGGTTGGAGCTTTCAGTCGTTCACGAGGGGCCAATGCCCGCGCGGTTTTGTGTGCTCGCCAGCGGCAGTTCGGGAAACTGTGCCTTCGTGCAAACGAACGGCTTCGGATTGCTGATTGACGCTGGCATCGGGCCGCGCCTGATTGCGTCGCGGCTGGCGGCCGTCGGCGCTGCCTGGCGCGACGTCCATGCAGTCATTCTCACGCACACGCACACCGATCACTGGAAAGACCTGACGCTCGCGGCCATGGTCCGACAGCGTGTTCCGCTCTATTGCTGCCCACGTCACCATGCGGGGCTTGCAATGTCGGACGGCGGCTTCGAGCAACTTCGCGCCGGCAATCTGGTCCGGCCATTTGCCGCCGACCTGCCCCTCGAATTGTCCACGGGAGTAACCGTTCGGCCGATCCCGGTGCCACACGATAGCGATCCGACTTACGGGTTTCGCATTGACGGCCCGGCCGGGCTCTTTGGGCCCCAATGGTCGATCGGCTATGCGTCCGACCTCGGCGAAGCGCATTCGAATCTGATCGAGTCGTTCGCGGATGTGAATGTGCTGGCGCTGGAGTTTAACCACTGCGTGCAAATGCAGCGCGCAAGCGGCCGGCCGCAGATGCTGATCGAGCGCGTCCTCGGACCGCACGGCCACCTGTCAAATGCTCAGGCTGGCGACGCGGTGCGCGGCATTGTCCGGGCGTCGGCGCCGGGTTCGTTGAAACATCTCGTGCAATTACATTTGAGCCGCGAATGCAATACGCCGACCAAGGCACTGGCTGGCGGCCGCGAAGCGCTCAGCGACATGGGCTCGCCAGCCGAGGTCATGACGGCGCAACAATTCGCGGTCTCGCGGATCATTTCGCTCGAAGGCAACATGCGGCGCCTGCGACCCATGTCCGCGGCTTAATTCACACCGTCAACATCCGGTCCCGGCTGGCGATTTCCCAGGAGCCCGTCACTCGGTTGCTTTCCACGACCACGGCGCGGCGATGGAGGGCCACGGTCGGGCAGACGTGCGTCGGAACCGCGTAGATGACGTCGCCCACGTGCCAATTGTCGGCGACGGGCGTGTCGATCGCAAAATGCTCTTCGTTCTGCAAGATCGGCGTGTAATCGCTGATGTTCAGGAGAACGGCACGCTTGCCGGCCGGCGGGTCGGCGGCGATAGCCTTGTGGCCGAGGTCGAGCGTCAACCGATTCGGCAGCGGCTTCGAAATGACCCGCGACACGACGAGTGCGGCCGGTTGAAAGCCCGACATCTCGGAGTACTTCGCGCCATAGCCCTGATCGTACAGCACGAACGTGCCCGGCGAACATTGCATGCCCGGCAACTCGATCTTCGACCAGACGGGGAATGTCGGAGTTCCGCCGCAGACGAGGCGTGCCACGGGCAGGTCTGCGGATTCCAACTGCTCGCGCATTTCCAGGACCGGAGCAATCAGCCGCTTCACGGCCGCTTCGCGTTCGGCGAGGCATTCCTGATGGTTATGCCCGTCATAGACGTGGAACCCCATCGGATTCAGCAACGCCGATTGCGCGATCCGTTCGTATAAGTCGGCCGCCGCCTTGCCGGGTTTGATCCCCGTGCGATCGTGGCCGACGTTGACGTCCATGAGCACATCGAGCTTGATGGTCATCCCGCTCCAACCCGCCTCCAGGCTCGCGAGGCCTTCGGGATGATCGCAGAGGACGCCAAAGCGCGTCGCCGGGTACTTGGCGACGAGGCCGCGCACGCGTCGCACATTGGGCCCGACGATCGGATAGGCGATGAGAACGTCCGGGGCCCCGCACTGGCCGAGCATCTCGGCTTCGGCGACGGTGGCGCACTTGTGCGACGTGATCCCCGCGTCAAGTTGAAGGCGAACGATCTCGCGGCACTTGTGCGTCTTAACGTGCGGACAGAGCCGCTTCGGCGAGCCGGCCAGTCGAACGACTTCGGCAATGTTCGCGCGAATCAGGTCCTTGTAGAAGATGAGGGCCGGAGAATACACGTCGTCCACATTCTGAATGACATAAGCGGGGTTCATTCGCGTCTCGCGGTCGAAAATCAACGGCGAAGTTGACTATACCTTTCCTTCGACATTTTGTCACGTCAGCCGCTTGCACCGGTAGCTACAGGCGGTACCATGCTGTTCCCGCCCGTCTCGTGAGCCTACCCGTGTGCCGTTTCTCGTTTCTCGTTCTGGTCAGCGGATCGATCGTATTCGCTGCCGATCCGCCGAAAGCGCCGTTGCCGGGCGAGAAGATGATCCAGGCCTACTTTCAGCGGCAAGCGAAGGAAATCGCCGACGCGGAGCTGCGCGACATCAAGACGCGCGACAACTGGGAAAAAGCGCGGCCCGAATTGCGCCGGCAGCTTCTGGAGATGCTCGGAATCTGGCCGCTGCCGGCACGGACCGACCTGCACGCGCGCGTCACCGGCAAGATCGAACGACCGGCATTCACGGTCGAGAAGGTCGTTTTTCAATCGCTGCCCGGACTGTACGTGACGGGCAACCTGTACATTCCGAAACCGGCCCCGAGCAAGGCACCCACGATCCTGTATGTCTGCGGCCACGGCAACGTGGTGAAGGACGGCGTCTCGTTCGGCAGCAAGGTGCACTATCAACATCATCCGGCCTGGTATGCGGAACATGGGTTCGTGGCGCTGGTCATCGACACCCTCCAGCTATCGGAGATTCCCGGACTCCATCACGGCACCTACCGCGAAAAGATGTGGTGGTGGCATACGCTCGGCTACACTCCCGCCGGCGTCGAGTGCTGGAACGGCATGCGCGCCCTTGACTACTTGGAGACGCGCCCGGAGGTCGACGCCAAGCGCATCGGCGTGACGGGTCGTTCCGGCGGCGGCGCGTATTCGTGGTGGATCGCGGCGGCCGACGAACGGATTGCATGTGCCGTTCCGGTGGCCGGCATCGCCGACCTCCAGGCCCATCTCAACGAAGGCTATCCCGGTCGCCTGGAGAAGGGCGTCATCGCCGGCCACTGCGACTGCATGTTCATGACGAACACTTATCGCTGGGATTTCGGCACGGTGGCGGCCCTCGTCGCACCGCGGCCCCTCCTGCTCGGCAACAGTGATGCCGACGACATTTTCCCGGTACCCGGCTATCGCCGCCTCGCGGAGAAGACACGCAAGATTTACGAGCTTTATGGAACCGGCAGCAAATTTGCGCTGTTGGAAACCAAGGGCAAACACGAGGACACGCCCGAACTGCAACGTGGTGAATATCGCTGGATGAGTCGCTGGCTAAAGGGTGAAGACAAGGAGGTGACGATCGAGCCCTTCGAGCGATTTTCGCCGCAAGAATTGAAGGTCCTCGACAAGACGCCCGAAGGACAGATCAACACCACGATCCAAGAGCTGTTCATCAAGCCGGCGACCATCAACATGCCAACGACGCCCGCTGTCGTTAAAAGTTGGTGGCCGGGCGAGAAGACCAAGTTGGAGGCGGCACTCAAGGAGAAGGCCTTCCGCGGCTGGCCGACGAAGGAGATCAAGCCGCAACTCGTGGCCGCGGGGGACAAGACGCACGATGGCGTGCGCCTGCGTGCCTGGGACTTTCAGAGCGAGGAGGGCGTCGGCTTGCGTCTGTGGTTGATGACGGCCGGCGACGCACCGCCGAAGCTCGTGGTATTAAACGCGCTCGGCGACGCGGACTGGAACGAGTGGTGCACCGACCTGGGGCCGGAGTTCAGCGAGTTGTTGCAGAACCCGAATTCAAACAAGCGTGACGAGGCCAAGTTCAAGCAGAACCGCACGGTGATGGAGAAGCGAGGATGGGCATTCGCGGCCGTTTGCCCGCGCGGTATCGGGCCGACGCGGTGGGCCGACGCGGGGTCGCCAAACGACATCCAGTATCGCCGGCGTTTCGCCCTCGTCGGTCAGACGCTCGATGGGATGCGCGTCTGGGACATGCGGCAGGCGTTTCGATGCTTAAGTTCCAACGCAGACCTGAAGAGTGTGCCGATCTGGCTCCAGGGCAAACACGACATGGCCGGCATCGCGCTTTACGCGGCGATTCATGAGCCGGAGGTAGCGCGGCTCGACCTGTGGTATTTGCCGACGTCACATCGAGACGGACCGACCCTTCTCAACGTTCGCAAGTACTTGGACGTGCCGCATGCCCTCGCTCTCGCGGCGCCGCGGCCGCTCAAGCTGTATGTCAAGGATGAGTCGGCGGCCAAAGCGTTCGCATGGGCGCTGGACTTGCAAAAAGCGCTCGGCACGCAATCGATCCAGGTCCGGATCGTGGGTGATTGAACCGGTTCCATACAATCCCCCCTCAACGGGGAGACGCGCATGGCGGATGAACAGCAATCGACTTCCGGGGCGATGGTGCCGGTCCCACAGCCGCCGCCGCCAGTGCGGCTGGAGATCAATTCTCAGGGAATGACCTCGACATATGCGAACTTCTTTCGCGTCGCGGGGACGTTCGAGGAGTTGTTGCTCGACTTTGGCTTCCACTCCGGGCTCGTGGCCGGGACGCAGCCCGAGCCGGCCAAGATCACGCACCGGATGATCATGACGTTCCCCACGGCCAAACGCCTGCTCGGGGCGTTGCAGGCAGCGGTTCAGCGGCACGAACAAACTTTCGGCAACGTGGAAACCGACCCGCAGAAGCGCGTACGCAGACCATGACACAATCCGATCCAGAGTCGTGATGAACGCGGACCCTCCGAAGATTCACATTGTGGGCGTTGGCGGCGACGGCTTGGCCGGCCTGACGGCCCGGGCGCGCGAACTGGTCGCCGCGGCCGACATGCTCGTCGGTTCCGAGGGCGCCTTGCGGTTGCTGCCCGAGGTCAATGCGGAACGCGTGCGCATCGGCTCCGATCTCGGGGAAGTGAGCGAGAAACTCAGGGCCGGCTTCGGCAAGAAACGGATGGTGGTCGTCGCCACCGGCGACCCGCTTTTCTATGGCGTCGCGCGCTACTTGTGCGATCGATTGGGCAAGGAGCGATTTGAAGTTCTACCGCACGTCAGCAGCATGCAGCTTGCGTTTGCGCGCGTGAAGGAGACATGGGAAGAGGCCTATCTCACGGACCTTTCCGCCCGAGCGCTCGACGACGTATTGGATCGCATTCGCATCGCGGAGACGGTTGGACTTTTCACGAGCGAAACCTATCACCCCGCCCGGATCGCCCGCGAACTCCTCGTGCGCGGCGTCGACTACTTCCGGGCCTACGTCTGCGAGAACCTGGGCGGCAAGGACGAACGCATCACGCAGGGAGAACTGGGCGAACTGCAAGGGATGTCGTTCGACCCGCTCAACGTGATGATCCTCAAGCGCAAGCCGGGCAGGCCGGACACACCGCGTGCGGCGCGACGCCTGGCTCGCTTCGGCAACCCCGATGACGTGTTTGCACAGACGCGACCCAAGACCGGGCTGATCACCCAAGCCGAGGTCCGCGCGATTGCGCTGGCCCAACTGGACTTGCAATCAGGGTGCGTGATGTGGGATGTGGGCGCCGGCTCGGGTTCCGTGGCCTTGGAGGCCGCCCAACTCGTGGAACCGGGCCGAGTGTATGCGATCGAGCAGGATTCGGCCGATTATCATTTGATCGTCGCCAACGCGGAAACCTACGGGGTTCGCAACGTTCAGGCGGTCTTCGGCACGGCGCCGGCGGTCTTTCAGGACCTGCCGGATCCGGATGCCATCTTTATTGGCGGCAACGGCGGCGAGGTGTCGCGATTGCTTGAGGCGGCCTATCGGGCCCTGCGGCCAGGAGGCCGGCTAGTTGCCAATGTGGGTACGCTGGAAATGCTCGCCCTGACATATGAGACGCTGAAACGGCTTTCGCCGGGCGTATCAGTCGTGCTGGTGAACCTGTCGCGGAGCGTTGAGCAGCTGGAGGCATTACGCTTTGAAGCGGTTAACCCGACGTTCTTACTGCGTGTGGTGAAAGCGGTTTAGGCTGCCCCTGCCCCGGATGCCGTGGGGCACTATGATGGGATAAGCGTGCGGATCGTCGTGGCCCGCAGTGCTGACACAATGTTCGCCCAGACAGGAAAAATGGAGCGGTGCTGGCAACGACACGCAAGGTGCGCCGTCCACTTGCCGACGTATAATGACGATACACAATTGGTGTAGATTCGACGCAAGCTCATCAGCAGACTGCCACAGCCCGTGGGGGGGCTCGGTTCAGGGCCCGTCACTCATCCCCCTCCACGCGACCGTGCCGGCCAGCTTCAGGCGACCCCGACTGCCGTCCAACGGGACGGGATATCCCAGGAGGGCCTGACGTGCCAGGTTCGACCGACTCATACTCGGACGCCGAGGACGATTACCTACCGAACGGTGCTGGCCCGGCCGTCAAGACCGGGCGACAGGTGTTCAGTGGGTTCGACGCGCTCCCCGGCGAGAAATGTCTCGAAGTGTATCGCTTGATGGTGCGCACGCGCGCCCTCGAAGAGCGAACCATCAAGATGTCAAAGTCGGGTGAAGGTTACTTTTGGGTCGGTGGCCCAGGCGAGGAGGCGTTCAACGTCTGCCTCGGTTTGCAAATCAAGAAGGGCCGCGGCCCGGCGTTCGACTACCTCCATCTGCACTATCGGAATGCTGGCGTCCTGTTGGCGATGGGCATGCCCATGGTCGAGCACACGCGGCAGATGACGATGTCGGCGACCGACCGGCATTCGCGCGGCCGCAACTTCGTCGGCCACTACGCGATGCCCGAATGGAACGTGCTGCCGGTGACCAGCGTGATCGAGGTTCAGTACGCGATGGCGCCCGGCACCGCCATCATGCAGAAGCGCCACGGCAGCGATGGTGTGTCCGTCGTCATCGGCGGCGATGCCGGAACCGCCGAGGGCGACTTCGCAAGCTGCATGATCTGGTCGACGCGGCCGGGCAACGAACTGCCCGTGTTGATGGTCGTCACGAACAACGGCTATGGCATCTCGACGCCCGCGAAGACGCAGCATTCGGAACGCAACATCAGCGATCGCGGCGAGCCGTTCGGCATCCCGGGCGAAGTCGTTGACGGCAACGACCCGATCGCGACCTGGCATGCCCTTGAGCGGGCTTTCGATTACTGCCGCACGACACGACGGCCGTTCTTGCTTGAAGCGATGGTCTCCCGATTGCACGGTCACTCTTCTTCGAGCGGCGCCGCTCGGGTATCGGGTGAACCGGACTGCTTAAAGCTGTTTGAACGACAGCTCATCCGCGATGGAATCATTCACCGCGAACTGGCTGAGATGATTTGGCACGACGCCCGCGAAGAAGCCGACGCCGCGGTCGTCCAAGCAACGTCCGAGCCGCAACCGACGCCCGACGACGTCGAGCGCTTCACGTTCGCCCCAAGCACAGTCGATGCGGTTTACCCAGAGGATTACACCGGGTTACCGAGGTGACAACATGAGCAAACCCAAAGTCAACCCCAAGGCATTCGCGCTCGACATTTTAAGTCGTCTGCCCGACAACGCGACTCTCGCAGATCTGAGATACGAGTTCGACCTGGTTTCTGGCCTTATCGAGGGCATGCAGGACATTGAGGAGGGACGCGTTCATACTCACGAAGAAGTCATGGAGATGGTCCGCCAATGTCGTTTGAAATCCGCTATGCGACGCGAGCCAGTCGCGACCTAGTCCGCATTCTGACGGAGTTGGGGCGGCGCGACCCGGATTGGGAAGACGCCGTCGCATGCGCGATCACCGAAAAACTCGATTTTCTGGCAAACTCCCCTTACTTATCAGCGATATTCCGCGCTAACAGGTGGGGCGAAATTCGCGAGGTGTTGGCTACAAATTATCGCATCTTCTTCACGATTGAAGACGAAGATCGGATCGTTCATATCAAGCGCATCCAACACGCCCGCCAGCAAGACCCCGAGTTCCCGGAGTGACCAATGGCCACCATTGTCCAGGCGATTCGCCTCGCTCTCCACTACGGCGAAGAACATCTCGGCGTCACGGACGTATTTGGCGAGGACGTCGGCCCGCCGCTCGGGGGCGTCTTTACCGCGACACAGGGCCTTCGGACAGCGTGGAACTGCCCGCTTGATGAACGCGGCATCGTCGGCACGGCGATGGGCATTGCTTATGCCGGAGGCCGGCCTGTGTTCGAAATTCAATTTGCCGATTACGGCTTCAACATGATCGACCTGCTCAAGGTCGCCGGCAATCAGCGCTGGGCGAGCGCCGGGGCATTCGACATGCCGATCGTAATGATGTCGCCGACCGGGGCCGGCATCCGCGGCAGCATGTACCACTCGCACAGCTACGAAAGCTGGGCCGCCCGCATTCCGGGTTGGAAGATCGTGATGCCGAGCAACCCGCTCGATGCCTATGGCCTCATGCTCTCCGCGATCGTCGATCCCAATCCCGTGATGGTGCTGCTGCCGAAGGCCCTCCTCCGCATTCGCGGCGACAAGCTCATCCCCGGCGAACCAGCCGACCCCGCCGAGCTGAGCCGGCTCATCGATGCTCCGGTCGGCGATCGCACGAACTGGCACCCGGATTGGCCCGCTGTGCAGGAGCATTTCATCCCGTTCGGCGTCGGCGATCTCGTGCGTGAAGGGACGGCCGCCACCATAGTTAGCTACGGCAGAACGTTCCCGCTTTGTGCGCAAGCGGCCGACGAATTGAAGCGGACCAAGGGCATCGAGTGCGATGTCATCGATCTCCGCAGTATCTTCCCGTACGATTGGCGCTTGATCAGTAAAAGCGTCGAGAAGACGGGCCGGATCATGTTCGTGAACGAAGACACCGAGGTGACTAACTTCGGCGAACATCTGATGCGGCGCGTACTTGAAGATCACTTTTATGATCTCGTGGCGAAGCCTAAGCTGGTACAAGGGAAACACGTGCCGGGTATTGGGCTGAACCAGATTTACGAAGTGAATACCGTACCGCAGCTCGACAACATTCGCGAGGCGATGCTTGCGCTCGTTACCGAGCCGGCCTGATCTAGTTGCGGCCTTTGTGTTGAACCTGTCTGTCGAGATCATCATGGACTTCGCGTTGCCGGAATTAGGCGAAGGAGTATACGAGGCCGAGCTGGTGCGCTGGCTCGTCCGTGCCGGCGACGTCGTCAAGCGTGGGCAGCCGTTGCTCGAGGTGATGACCGATAAAGCGACTATGGAAGTCCCCGCGCCCTTCGCAGGCAAAGTGACGGCCGTCAATGGCGAACCAGGTAGCACGCTGAAGGTCGGTCAGACGATTCTCGCTTACCAACAAGAGGGCTCCAAGGCCGAAGCGCCGGTCGCCGTCGCCGAGCGGCCGGCCGCAGTCGTGGCGCCGATCGCGACGGTCGCCCACGCGAATAGGGCCGGTAGCAATGGCCCGGCTGTTGTCGCGGCGCCGTCCGTCCGGCACTTGGCACGCAAGCTCGGGATCGACCTGGGACGAATTCGCGGGACAGGGCCCGCTGGGCGTATCCTGCTCGACGATCTGGCGCCGCTGCTGTCGCGGGAGAACGCCGTTTCCAAGCGCTCGTCGGAGCCGCCCGTCGAATATGGCCGGCCCGGAACGCGCATCAAGTTCCAGGGCGTGCGCCGCAAGATCGCCGAGCATCTTCTGGACTCGAAGCGCCGCATCCCGCACTATTCGTATGTCGACGAGTGCGATATCACGGAACTGGTCCGCCTGCGCCACGGGATGCGCGAGGCCTGCGCCCGCAATGGCATCAAGCTCACATACCTGCCGTTCTTCGTGAAGGCCGTTGCCGGGGCTCTGCGTGAGGTGGCCATCGTCAATAGCTCGCTCGACGAGGACTCGGGCGACATCGTTCTGCACGACAAGTATCACGTCGGCATCGCGGTCGCCACGCCGGCGGGACTTATCGTGCCTGTTGTCCGCGACGTCGATCAAAAGGACCTGTTCACTGTCGCCGTCGAAGTCGACCGTCTTGGCGCTGACGGGAAGGCCGGTCGAGCCCGGCGTGAGGACTTGAAAGGCAGCACCTTCACGGTGACGTCGATCGGCGGCGTCGGCGGGTTGATCTCGACGCCGATAATCAATCATCCGGAAGTCGGCATCATGGGCGTGGGCAAGGTCATCAAACGACCGGTCTACGATCATGAGGGCCGTCTGAAGCCGGCCGACCTCATCTACCTGTCGTTTTCCTTCGACCATCGCGTCGTCGATGGCGCCGTTGGCGCCGCCTTTGGCAATGCCGTCAAACGGCACCTCGAACATCCCGCGGCCATGCTGGTGCCGCCAAAGAAGTAAGCCAGTTCAATTGATTCGGAATTCAAATCGCGAACAATCGCCGGGCATTCCGCGTCGTGTGCGCATCGATGGCGTCGAGGCTCATGTTCAGTATCTTCGCCAGACAGTCGGCCGTATGAACCACGTAGGCTGGCTCGTTCCGTTTGCCGCGATGAGGGACTGGGGCAAGATATGGGCTGTCGGTCTCGATTAGCAGCCGATCGAGTGGGATCGTCACGGCAACCTGCCGCAAATTCTCCGCGTTCTTGTATGTGACCATTCCCGCAAAGGACACGTACAACCCCATCGCCAAACATGCTTGAGCGGTATTTGCGTCGCCAGTGAATGAGTGCATCACGCCGGCCACTGGGCCGTGTGCGTCGAAATCGGCCCGGAGCATGCGAACGACGTCGGACTCCGCCTCCCGGCAATGGATCACAACCGGCTTATGCGTTTCACGCGCAAGCTCAAGATGTCGAGCAAAATAGTCTTCCTGAAGCGCGAACGGTGCCCGATCCCAGTAGCGATCCAGGCCGGTCTCACCGATGGCCACGCAGGTGGGATGGCGGACGAAATCGCGGATGGTGTCCCAATCGCCAGGCTGAGCCTCGGCCACGTGATTGGGTTGAATGCCAACGGCCGAGCGCAACAGCGGGAAGCGTGCGGCCAATTCAACATTGGCCCGGCTCGTGGTGGCGTCGATGCCGATGGTCAGCACGCGTTCGAGGCCCGCGGCGGTTGCCCGCGCGACGACCTCGGCGATGTCATCGGCAAAGCGATCGTCGTTGAGATGCGCGTGCGTGTCGATCAAGGCCATTGCGATATTGCGGTCGGTGGGCTCGAACGAGGAGCTTCACCGACCGCGATGGTGTCGAATTGGACTAAATGGCTGCCACTACTTCTGCATCATCGCCATCCCCATTCCCAGGACAAAGGCGACAATGACCATGAGGATGTCGATGCCCAGAGCAATAAACCCGGTGATGATACCGGCCTTCGCTTTGCCCGATGTTGGATTCTTGCTCTTGCCGACAAAACCAAAAACGACCGCCAGAATTCCGCCCACGATGCTCAAGGGGCCAGCGACGCAACCGAGATAAGGAACCAAACACCCGAGCGCACAAACGCATGAAATGATGCCGATGATCATGGCCGCAACGCCCATGCCGTCCGATTGCTCGCCCCGCGAACGAGGCCGATCGTCGAAGTCATCATCATCGTCGCGGCGCGAACGTCGCGCGGGGCGATCATCATTGTCGTCATCGTCGCGTGAATTCTTGGGGCGACGTGCGGGGCGATCGTCATCGTCGTCCCGTCGGGGTCGGCGTGCCGGGCGATCGTCATCATCGTCGTCAGTTGGCATAGTGGGGCTCGGGGTGGTGGTGAAACGATCCGGCGTCGTGCGGATCTACCAGGTCAGGTCGCCTTCGGTGTACAGGGTGAAACCCAAGTCGTTCAGGGTGGCCGCCGCGGTTTCATGATCGTCGACGTGGATCGCGAGTGCCGTGTTGCCTTCCGGCCCCACGCCGATCAACAGTGGATAAGCGTAGTCGATGCTGATTTCCGCGGATAGAAGCGCTTTGCAGATCGTCGCGAGCGGCTGCCGGCCGCCCGGCAGTTTGACGACGAGCAGATCGCTCTCGGTCACCATCATCTTGCCTTGCTCGAAAATCTCCATCGCTCGCTCGGGGTCGCTGAGCACCATGCGAATGATGGCGCAATCGGCCGAGTCGACAACGGTCAGCGAGACGATTTTGATGTCGGTCACTTCGAAGCGGCGCACGACGTCCATGAGCGCGCCGATGCGGTTGGCGAGAAAGACGTTGAACTGGCGCACGCTCGGCCAATCACGCCCGTGCGCTGTCTCGAAGTCGATACCGGCCCCCTCGCCGAAGCTCATGCCAATCTCCGAGTTAAGTGGGTTGGAGTATAAGCGATTTGAAGGGCGGACTCAAGCGCGCAACGAAAATGTCGAGTGGACATGGGACGTATGGGACCAAAAGGACGCATCGGTCCGCTTGGTCCTATACGTCCCATTTGATCCTATGCCGCCCGGGCCGGTTCCTTACCGTCTTCGAACCGCAGCCGCGAACCTTCGACATAGCCGGCGTGGGTCTCCGTGCTGATCCAGCGCCGGCCCAGCGCTTCGGCCGCAGCCCCAGTGATGTTGCTTCCGGCAAATGGGTCGAACACCAGCTGACCTTCGGCGGTTAAGAAGCGGACGAAGAACTCGGGCAACTCGTACGGGAAGCGGGCCGGATGCGGGGCGATGGCCGCCTCGCGACAGCGGCGCAGGTACAACTCGTTCGATCGCGTGTTTGGCACGCTCATCAAATTCGGCGGAATGGCGCCGCCGTTGTCGCGGCCAAAGTGCGGGCCAATCTCGTGCTGGCTCGGCCGCATTGCGACGTCATAGCCGTCGCGCAGGAGCCGCTTCATCGACTTGCTATAGGGCTTCAACACCTGCCGATTGTCCGCTTGCGGATGTTCCGTCTTGGAGAGCCACCAGATCGGGTTCACCGAGTCCTTGACCCGCGTCCGCTTGATGGTCACCCATTCGGCCGGCGTCGGCAGGCGCGACGGATTGAACCAATAGAAGTCTTGTGCAAGATGAAAGATCTTGCAGAGTCGAATGACGAGTTCGTACTGATACAGCGAACGGGTCGGGCTGCCGGAGTTCCACGCGCCGCCGATCTCGAAGACGAAGCTGCCGTCCGGCCGCAGCACGCGATGGATTTCCTCGGCAAACGGCCAGAACCATTCGATGTAGCCCTCGGCCGTCACGTTTCCGTAGGCTTTCTGTCGAATCAGCGCAAAGGGCGGCGACGTCATGATGAGCGCGATCGAGTCGTCGGGAATCTGGCGCAGCACCGCCAGCGCATCGGCGTGGTAGGCCCGGCCCAGCGGCGTCGAGTAGGCGGGCTCGATGTCGAGCTTGGGAAACTTTCCCTTGGCAAGCGGGGCAGGTCGGCGCGCAGCAGTAGCGGACAAAGGGGTTGGCCTCCTGCCAAGTAGCGCCCATTCCGTGGGCGCGGCCCCTTATCGCGAAGATGGAGAAAAGTGCAAGGTCAGGATAACGGACGAAGCCCCGTTCGCACGGCAACGATTAGCCAGCTGCCGGCACGGCCGCTGCCTTCTTGCGGGACATTCGGCACCCGATCACGTGGTCCAGCGAATAAATGCCGCTGCCGAGAACGATGATTGCGAGGCACATGACGCCGAGGACCATGTTGTACTCCGGCCCGATCGTCAGATACTTGGCGCGCACGTTAATTGACCGGATGACCTGCGTTTGCTGGTCGCCCGACACGATCAGGATGGCCCCGACTTGAACGATGCCGAGGACCACGGCCGCGACGCGCGACCCCAGGCCGAGCAACATGGCAATACCGCACACGAGTTCGGCGGCGCCGACGGCCGTTTGCGTCGACCGCGAGACGCCGGCAATCAATTCGGACGACTGATCGGTCGAATTCTCCAAACCAATGTCGAGCTTGATCCATCCGTGAACGACAAAGATGGCGGCCAACCCCAGCCGCAAGAGCAACGACGCGAACGATGGTCTCGGCGCAAGCAAGGTCGTATTCATCGGCAGGTCTCCGTTGGAGAGAGGGCC
>DATANR010000012.1:0-4507 GCA_036266155.1 Gemmataceae bacterium
CGGCCCGATGATGTCTTTGAACGACATTATCGGGCCGCTGACGCGGCTCCGCTCGCCTGAGAACTTACTTCAAGCCTTCTGGCTGGTGCTTCCTGGCTAGCTCAACAAGCTTCGTAAACGTCTCCGGATCGTGGATCGCGATCTCGGAAAGCGACTTGCGGTCGAGGATCACTTGCGCGTTGATCAGCCCGCAGATGAACTGGCTGTAGCGCATGCCCCGCGAGCGGCAGGCCGCGTTGATGCGGATGATCCACAGCCGGCGGAATTGCCGTTTGCGGACGCGGCGATCGCGGAACGCGTATTTTCGACCGCGGATGATCGTGACGATGGCTTGCCGGTACAGGTTGTGCCGGCTCGCGCGAAAACCCTTGGCCAGTTTGCGGGTTCGGGCGCGCTTGCGAAGGACGGTCTTGCCGCTACGTGCTCGCATGGTTCAAGTCTCCGTGTTTGGTGTGGTTGAAGCGTCCCGGTTTTACAGCCCGCCCATGGCGATGATGTACTTGTCGGCCGTCGGCCCGGTCGTGATCTCCGGCCGGCGAGCTTGCCGCTTGGCCTTCGACGTCCGACCCGCCAACAAGTGCCGCCGTTTGCCGTGACCGCTCTTCAACTTGCCCTTCGCGGTGATCTTGAACCGCTTCTTTAAGCTGCGGTTCGTCTTGTTCTTGGTTGCCATGTGCCGTTCCTTTTGTCCAGAGGTCAGGAGTCAGATGTCAGATGTCAGTGAATTGACTGACTTCTGATTTCTGATGTCTGACTACTGATCGAATGCCCCGAGCCGCCGGATGAGGCACTGGACCGGCCGGCTGGATTGGCAAAAAAAGGAACCCTCGACGTCGAGGGTTCCGGAACGATTTACTGTATCGGTGGGGCTGCGGCTGGCAAGCGCTACTTCCCGGCTTTCGGGGCCAGCAACGCGGTCATGCGCTTGCCTTCCATCGAGGGCGCCTTCTCGACCTTGCAGCAGTCGGCAAGCTGTTCCAGGATGGACACGATGATGCGCTGCCCCTCTTCGATGTGCTGCATTTCGCGGCCACGGAAAAGGACGTTGACCAGCACCTTGTCGTGGTGCTCGAGGAACTTGCGGGCCTGGTTGACCTTGGTTTCGATATCGTGCTCGCCCGTCTTGGGGCGGACACGGATTTCCTTCATCTTCTGTTGATGCGACTTGGTTTTGCTGCTCTTGCGCGACTGTTCGTACCGGTACTTGCCGTAGTCCATGATTTTGCAAACGGGCGGTCGCTCGGTCGAGGAAACCTCGACGAGGTCCATGCCGATTTCGCGGGCCATTTCCATGGCCTGGGCAGTCGGTACGATGCCGTGCTGTTCGCCCTCGGCGCCAATCAGGCGGATGGGGCTCAAACGGATTTGTTCATTGATGCGTGGGCCACTGCGGTCGCCAGGGCGGGGGGCGTTTCGATCGAATGGTGGGATGCGTCGACTCCTTAGGGGAAATAGGGTAGGCAATGCCTCTTAACTATTTATCCGTACACGCTTTTTGATGGGCTGTCAACGGTGGCGGTAAAGATTTACAAAGTGCGATGCCTGGAAATGGGACTAATGGGACCGAGGGGACGCATGCGTCCCCTCGGTCCCATTAGTCCCATTCTTCTAATCTACGCCGCCGTCTTCGGCACCGCCAGCGTGCCATAAAGCCGTGCCGGCACCTGCTGGCACAGCGTGTCCAAATAGGCGTGCACTTCGACCGGATTGGCAGCCGTCTCGGTAACCAGCACCATCCCCTGAGCCAGCGTCGCCAGAAGCGGATGATCCTCTTCCAACGTGACCGGCGGTCCGACGAGGAAGACGACCGAATAGCGTTCGCGCATTTCTTCGACGAGGTTCTGGAACCGCTTGGCTTCGACGACTCCTGAGAGCTGATGCGACAGGTCGACGCGTGAATATTCGACGCCCTGCAACTCCGTCGGAACAAAGCAGCCGGCCGCTTGCGTGGTTTCGCCGTTCAGGAAGCCCTCGACGGAAGCGGCCACACCCGGCGCCTGAACCCACGATGGATTCTCCGCGGCCGTGCGGGCGTCGAACACGAGCACGCGTTCGCCGCGCTCGGTGAAATAGCGGCCCAGGTCACCCATCGCCGGGGTCAATTGCAGTTCTTCTTCGGTCGGCGAGAAGAGCACGATGCCGCCGCGATCGACGCCTTCGCTCGCGATCCGCTCGGCCAAGGCGCGGACGGGTTCCGGCTCCGCAACCGCGACGGCTTCGGCGTCGTTGACCGGCTCGGCCATGGGAAGCGTTGATTCCATCGCGTTCGCGGGGCTCGGTGCGGGTGCCGCGGGGGTCATAGCGTCGGCGGCCGATCCGTTCAATGCCGGCTGCCCAGCCGCAGTGGCTTTCGATGAAACGGGCACGAGGGCCACCAGAGCACGCGGCAACAAGCCGCCCTTCGTGCTCCCGATGCCGGCGATCACACCCGGAGTTGTGAACGAGCCCTTGGGGAGGCAGAACAGTCCGATGTAGCCGACGAACAAGAGCGCCGAGACACCGACGATCGCCAGTCCGAGCTTCGGCGCGTTGGTCGTGTACGGCGTCGTCCCGGCGATAGCGGGCGCGTGGACGCGCAGGTCGTTCGCGTACGGGTCCTGGCTGCGCCCGGCGACGGAAGTGAGCTGCGCTGAAAGGTCTTGCATTTGCGTCCGCGCCATCAAGATTGCTTCGTTCTTCGGGCCGATCTCGGCCATGAGGTGCGTCAGGTCGCCGAGTTCCTTTTTCTTTTGCCCTTCCACAAGTTGCAGCGCCTTGATCTTGCCCGGCAGCGTCGCTTGCTCTTGTTTGAGCGTCTCGATTTTCTGCAGCACATTGGTGCGAATTGGCTTGCCGCTCTTCATCTGATTCTTGAGGTCGTCGTACGTCTTCTGGATCGATTCGCGTTCCTTCTTGTACGCCTCGCCCTGCTTCACCGTCGCTTCGAGCACATGAATCTTCGTCATGTGATTGTCGAATTCGCTTTGCGGCATCACGCCCTTGGCGACGAGCGGCCGCCATTTAAGCTCCTGTTCGCGGGCCGCTTTCAAATTGATTCGAGCATCTTCGAGGGTTCGCTCATCGAACATCCGCTGCTGATTGTTAAATTGCAAGGCTTGCAGCTTGCTGAGGAGTTGTTCGTCGAGAACGGCATCCGAGGCATTCGGCGGGGCATCGCGCAGCGTTTCCTGGAACTGGATTTCCGCCGGAAGGACGGCTAGGCGCGTTTGCGCGTCCAGAAGTTTGCTGCCGATGTCGGCGAGCGCCGATTTATAGTTATCCAGTTCGACTTCGGGGTTCTCGATCTTGTGCGCGCGGAACGCCTCGGCGTAATCCGTCTTCGCTCTTTCCAGGTCCTTCTTGGCCTGCTCGAAATCCCGGTTGACCTGGACGACGGCATCCTTCGTCGACTTCACGCGGACGTCGGCAAAGAACTTCAGACCCTCGGTCATCAAGTCATTGGCAACCGCGGCGGCGATCACCGGGCTCGGATGGTCGAAGGATACGTCGACGAACTCGGACTGTCGTGACAGCTCAATATGAATGTTCCGGCCAAACTCGTCCGGCGACATGCCGGGTACGTGTTTGACGCGCACGGGTTCGAAGACGTCATTGGCCTTCAGAATCTGCACGGCCGACTGGATGTTCGGCGGGGTGTAAATGGGCCGCGAGCCGCCTGCCCCGTAGTTCGGCCGGTACGACAGTCGGCCTTCCGCGCGATAAACCGGCTTGGCGATTGTGGTGACGACGAATCCGGTCACCACGGCCGTGATGATACCCCAGATCGCGAGCAGACGTTTGCGTTTCCATACCTCGCGAACGAACACTTGGACCAACGTCGGCGGTTGCGTGCTTGCCGGGACGAGCGCTTGACCCGGACCCGAAGGAACCGGAATGCGGTCACTGCCGGCCGCGGCGATCAGGTCCTTGGCGTTGTACGGCTGAATCTGCATGTCGTGGTCCAAGGGCCGCGGGGCAAGTCCGTCTGTCCAGATTCCGAGAATTCTACCGAAGTCGGCGCCGATGACGAAAGGGCAGGTTCTGGCGGCCGGGCGTCAGAACCGCTGCCGTCGTTGCAATTTGAAATATGGCACAGATTTTCGCGCCGGGAGCGGGCTGACGCTGGCAAACCATTCCCAAGCCGAGCAAAATGACAATTCAGAGCCCGTCAACGCAGGAAAACGACATGAAAGCAATCACCTGGTTGTACGACCGTCGCGGGTGAATTACCTGTAAGAATGCTCAGGAGTTCCTTGAGTCGGTCAACGGTTCGGTCGACGACGTGACAGATGCAAAGAAGGCGCGATTCGGTCCGGTGGAGGCTTTGGCGCTGGCGCGCAAGGCCCGGCGAGTCGTGGCAGCCCGCGGCAAGAAGGTGGTCACGATCGACATCAACAAAGACAAGCCAGACGACGAGGCGCTCTTGGCCGTTCTACTCGGGCCGTCGGGAAACCTCCGGGCGCCGGCGGCCATCGTTGGGACGACGCTGGTCGTGGGCTTCAACCCGGACGTGTATCGCGACGTGCTG
>DATANR010000013.1:0-3498 GCA_036266155.1 Gemmataceae bacterium
CTCACCCCTGGCCCCTCTCCCCCCGAAGCGGGGGGAGAGGGGGACCGGAAATCGCGCGCCGTCAACGCAGCCCTGGCTCGACTTGTCGACCGCGAGAACAAGTTGGTCAAGCTCTTCGCGCCGCCGTTCGATTCGGGCCCACTACAGCCGGGCTACATCAAGGGCTATTTACCTGGCATCCGCGAGAATGGCGGCCAGTACACGCATGCGGCTATTTGGATGGTTCAAGCCCTCGCCGGTCTCGGACGCGGCAACGAGGCGCACGAACTCTGGTCGATGCTCTGCCCGATCAGCCATGCCGAAACGCCCGAGGCCGTCGCCCGCTACAAGGTCGAACCGTACGTGGTCGCCGCCGACATCTATGGCGTTCCCCCGCACGTCGGCCGCGGCGGCTGGACGTGGTATACCGGCTCGGCTTCCTGGCTCTATCGCGCTGCGATCGAGACGATCCTCGGCTTGACGCGGCACGGAAACACGCTGACGTTCGATCCACGCATCCCCGCCGGCTGGCGTGATTACGACGTCGAATATCGATTCGGCGGCACGGTCTACCGCTGCCGCATCGAGAATCCGAACGGCGTGGAACAAGGCGTGCGCGAGGTGTCCATTGATGGCGAAAGAGTTGAACGGAAAGTAATCGCGCTGCATGACGACGGCCGATCGCACGAAGTGCGGGTGGTGATGGAGTAAGCCTTTCAACGTTCAAGTCGCCTGTTACACCGGCGCCTTGACGAGCGCAGAACGGCATGGGACGATAACGCGAAAGTACCGACTACATCCGGAGGTCACCATGTTCCGCGCCGTCCTTATCTTCGCAATTGCTGTATTGGCCACCTTGATCGCCGTGGAGTCGGGGCCAGTCCAAAGCTGCTGCCCCGCGCCGCCATCCGGCAAGCCGGTCGTGAACGCCGACCAGACCGTCATTCTCTTGTGGGACGCGGCGACCAAGACAGAGCACTTCATTCGCCGGGCGTCGTTCAAGAGCGAGGCCGACGACTTCGGCTTCCTCATTCCGTCGCCGAGCAAGCCGGAGTTGGCCGAGAGCGGCAACGACGCGTTTCCGACGTTGCAGAAGCTAACGGAGCCCGAGGTCGTACAGCGGCCGTATCCCAAGGGAGGCAGCGGCGGATGCGCATGCGATGCCGCGAAGCACGCGATGCCGGCTGCCTCGGCCCCGGATCACGTCAGCGTGCTGGAACAGAAAGTCGTCGCGGGGTTCGACGCGTCCGTGCTGGAAGCAACGTCGGCGACGGCTCTCACCGACTGGCTGCGCGACCACGGCTATGCGTATTCGCCCGAAATCGCGGTGTGGGCCAAACCCTACGTCGACGCCGGCTGGAAGGTGACGGCCCTCAAAGTCGCCAAGTCGGCTGACGGCAAGACGGACAAGCAAGTGACGGCCTCGGCCCTACGCCTGTCATTCCAAACCGATCGCCCCCTTTTCCCCTATCGCGAGCCCGATCCTACGAGTGCCGCCCAGACGCTCGGGGCCAACCATCGATTGTTGCGCATCTACTTCCTGAGCAACGAACGCGTGCGCGGCGAGATGACGAAGGAAGCGCCGTGGACCGGCCGCGTCGCCTGGGCCGGCCGTGTGAGCCCGGAGCATCGGACGAAGGTGTTGGAACAGCTTCGCCTGCCGGACGCCAACGTGCCGAAGGATTGGTGGCTGACCGAATTCGAAGACAACTGGCCCTACAAGGCGGCGCCGGCGGACGTGTACTTCGCGCGTGATCCGGACCAGCGTGAACAGAAGCGCGAGCCCATCGCGGAGTATGTCGCGGTGCCCCGGCCGCCGGACGGGTCGGCGTTTTTGATGGTCGGGGCCATCGCGCTGACCGCTCTGGCGCCGCGCTGGCGGCGCTGGTCGCGCAACTTGATCTAGCCCTCCGACCGCCAACTCGTTGCCGTGTGCGGGTAAGGGTGATGCGGTCGCCGGCAACGTCGGCAACGTGGCAACGAGTTGTTGTTATAACGATCGCCATACAGACGGTAACCAGTTTCGTTGATCAGGTTTACGTCGCGGATCTGAGTTCGTCTCGGCCGGTTCCAACTCGTTGCCGGAACAACGAATTGGCGCCGCGGTTTATCGTCCGACAACGAGTTCCAGCCGAATGGCGCGGAGGTCGATCCCGTTGACTGTGGCGCCCTCCGGCGGCCGAACGCGGACTTCGAGGTCGTTAACGCCGGATCGCCATAAGTTCGCCGGCACCGACAACCGGTAACTTCGTACCGTCTGGTCGCCGCGATCGGCAAGGCGATTTAGAGTTCCGATGACTTCGCCATTCACGAGCACTTCCGCCGGCGCACCGTTCTTGTCCACCTGGGCGGCATCCACGACCACATGCGTTTCCTTCGCGGCAGCATTCACATTGATCGACTTGGCAAAGCGCAAGGCCTCCGGCTTCACGACGGCGAACCCAAATGCTGGCCGCGAGCCGAGATGGCGCGGCATCGAGTCGACGGGCACGCGCTGGCCGTGAAAGTCGAAGCGAATCTCCTCGACTTGTTCGCGCGGGATATGCACGAGGCCAAGCAATGAATGTTCAAGTCGTAGCAACTTGCCGTCGTATGCCGCTACCGCCCCTTCGATTACGTCACGCACGCCATTTGCCGAGCGCACGCGCAGCCGAACATGCTCGCCGACTGTTTTCACTTCGACAACCTTGTCACGTCTGAAAGCAAACTCGGCCACGTCGGGCCAGGCGAATGGAATCTCCTTGTCCTTCACGCGGAATACGATGCCGGCAGTGTTCGCCGAGCGCACCGAGCCGAATGTCTCGTCCCCCTCCGGCGCGCGCACCGCGTCGGAAGTCAGGTCCGCCCAGGGCTTGGATGCGCTGTTCGCGTTGGGCCGAGCAACCTGTACCGAATTCAGGATCGCTTTTTCGTCGCCGTCGCCGCTGCTTTCGAGCCTGATGGAGCGCAATCCCTTCACGCCCGCAGCGCGTGCCCAGAGAACCAGATCGTCAATGCAGATCGTCAGCCCATCGCGACTGAATTCCGCGGCCAAGGCATATTGACGGAGTTCGCGCCGGACCTTGCCCGCCTGATCCGGCTTTAGAGCTGTCGCAACCACAAAACGATCGTCGGGGCCGATCAACTCGACGCGGATCACTTCGCCTTGAAAGTCGAGAATCAAATGCACACGACGTGTCTTTGTTTTTGCCGACTGCCAATTGACGCTGACGCGTCCGGCGTCGAGCGGCAACTTGAACTCCTTCGCAATCGCCTGACCGTCGCCGTTGAACAACAACCTGCCGCCGTTGGCTCGCGGTTCGCCGGACCTTTCCCACTGCGCCAGTCCATCTGCGAACGCATCGAACACGACGGGTTGCCAGCCCGGCTCACCGGTCACACGCTCGATGGCCGTCCGCGGAAAGTCGAAGAAGTTGGTCCAGGCCGGGCGAAGATCAAATCGATCCGCGTGCACCTGCTGAATCTCCACCTGAACCAGTTCACCGTGGCCGAAATGAACTTGATGCCACAGGCGAACCG
>DATANR010000014.1:0-15669 GCA_036266155.1 Gemmataceae bacterium
CCGAAGGCCCTCAACCGGAGTACTGACCCGTGCGATCCACTGCCGCCCTCGCCTGTTTCCTTGGGGCATCCCTGGGAGCCATTTCCCCAGCGGCCGGGCAGGACAAGGCCGAACTGGCTCTCAAAGCCCGCGCCGTGTTCAAGTCGTACTGCCATCGGTGCCACAATGGGGAGGGGTCCGAGGGCGGCAACTTCGACGTCCTCAAGGACAAGACCCTGACAAGCGCGGCTGGAGACGATAAGCCGGTCATCGTTTCCGGCAAACCCGCCGAGTCTCTGCTCTGGGAGCGGGCCGGTGTGAAGAAATCGATGCCGCCCAAGAAGGAGACCCTACGGCCGACCGACGCCGATTTGGCTGTGGTCAAGCAATGGATCGAGGCCGGAGCCCCGCCCTACCCGACCGAAGAGAAGACCCGGCAGTTCATTCCCCTGAAGGTCGCCCTGGCCGCTGTCCGGGACCACCTCCGGGACGCCGAGAAGGAGGACCGCCCGTACCTGCGGTACTTCACGCTGACCCACTTGTACAACAACCCCCGCGTCCCCGACGGTGATCTGGCCGTCTATCGGGCCGCGCTGTCCAAGGCCCTTAACAGCTTGAGCTGGAAGACCCGCATCGTTCTTCCGAAAGCGATCGACAAGCAGCAGACGATCTTTGCAGTCGACATCCGGGACCTGGACTGGGACCGGGACCACGTCTGGAAGGCCCTCTCGGTCGCCTACCCGTATGGGCTCACCTACGAGGGCTCGCCGAGCCCAGATATCCAGAAGCTGGACGACGACATCCGGCTGCTGGCCGGGTGCAAAATCCCGATCATGCGAGCGGACTGGTTGGCCAGCGTCGCCACGCGCCCGCCCCTCTATTACGCGCTGCTCAAGATCCCCGCCGACGCCGGGGACCTGGAGCGGCGGCTGAAGGTGGACGTGGCGGCCAATTTCCGCCGAGCCACCCTAGCGAGGGCGGCGTTCGTCAAGAGCGGAGTGTCCGAGCAGAACCGGCTGATCGAGCGCCACGAGGCCGACTACGGGGCATATTGGAAGAGCTATGACTTCAAGAAGGGGTCGGCCAAGGCCACCCTGACCCAGCTCCCGCTCGGTCCACAGTTCGACCGCCATCCGTACCCGGACTTGGCGTTCAAGCACGATGGCGGCGAGATCATCTGCAACCTGCCCAACGGGCTGCAGGCATACATGCTGGTCAACGGGAAGGACGGGCGGATCGACGAGGGGCCAATCGAGGTGGTGAACGACGCCCTCAAGACGTCCGGGACGAACGTAATCGTGTGCGGTCTGTCGTGCATGGCCTGCCACAAGCACGGGACGGTCCCACCCCCGAAGGACGTGATTCGGGACGGGTCGGCGGTATTCGGGGACGCCCGACGGCTGGTCCAGCGGCTGTACCCAGAGGACAAGCGAATGGCCGAACTGCTCAAGGAGGACGAGGAGCGGTTCCTGCGGGCGGCCGAGAAGGCGACTGGGCCGTTCCTTCGCGTGGGGGCGGATAAGGACAAGGCGATTCGGGACCTGCCCGAGCCGGTCAGCGAGGTGGCCCGGCTATACGGGCTCCAGGAGTTGGACCTGGGGATGGCGGCCTGTGAGCTCGGGGTGGAGAAGGCGGATGAACTCCGGGGGATGATCACCGGGAACAAACGGCTCCGCGAACTGGGCTTGGCCCCACTCCTTAAGGACGGTGGAGTGCTGAAGCGGGCCGACTGGGAGCGCGGCGCCAACTCGCTGATGCAGCGGGTGGCGCGCGAGTTGGAGTTGGGTAGTCCAAACCGCGAGGTTGAATAATTGGCGGTGCTTTGCAGCCCCGCTTCTGATGGAGGAATACGACTATGAATCGAAATGTTGTACAGCGCGGGCTCGGCGTCGCCGCCACCTTGATGCTGCTGTTGTGCCCGGCCTCGGCACGGGCGGGCGCAGGCCCGAACCAGAAGCTCCGGGAGCAGTTGGCCTCGCTCGCTCATAAAATTGCCGAGGTCGTGCAGGAGGAAGGCCAGTCGTCGATCGCTGTGGGCGAGTTTACCGGCCCAGCCCAGTTCACGTCCAATTACGGGGCCGGGGTGCATCAGCTTTTGATCGAAGAATTGGAAGCGACCAAGAAGGGGATCGTTCGGGCCGAGAGCGTGCTTTCGGTCAAGGGCGACTACGAGTACCTGCAGGGCGGGGACCTGAACGTGATCGAGGTGTCGGTCACGATCAAGAAAAACAACGGGGAGAAAGTCGGAGCTTTGTCCAAGAAGCTGATGGACGACCCGGTCCGAATCAAGGATTCGGAAGTGATCGCGGCTATGACCGGGCGGACCATGCACCTGCCCCCGGCCGCTCCCCAGAAAGACCTCAACGAGAAGATCAAAGAAGAGGTCAAGAAGCCGACGTTTGCACGGACCGGAAGTCGGATCGCGACGACTGCGGACTGCCCGTTCTCGATCGAGATCTTGGTCGCCCCGAAGGAGCACGCCCCCGCCGAGTTGTCTGGATGGTCCAAAGTAGCCGCGCGGGAGGCGACCGACGAAGCCGGGCAACCATTCGTGGACATCCGGCGGGACGAGGTGTATGCCGTTCGGGTGACTAACGCCAGTAAGCATGACGCCGCAGTTACGATCACCATTGATGGGCTGGACGTCTTCGCCTTCAGCGAAGTGCGAAATGCCAATGGGCGGCCGAAATACGGCCACTTCATAGTGGCTCCCCAGCAATCAGCGATCATCCCCGGCTGGCATAAGACAAACGACCACGCTGACACTTTCCTTGTGACCGAATACGGAAAGGGGGCGATTTCGAAGGTGCCGGCCGCCGCCCGCGGGAAGGTCGGGGTACTTAGCGTTTCATTTGCCCTGGCTTGGGAGGGAGACAACAAGCCAGCAGATGAGCCGGTTTCGCGGAGCGGCAGCGACGGAAATGAAACCGGGTTTGGTCCTCCGGTCAAAGTGGGACTGAAAGAGACGACTCGGAAAATCGGGGTCGTCCGGGACATTGTCAGCGTCCGGTACACGCGTTAAGCACCACCACAAGGGAATCACCCATGACTAGCCGTAAACCCGTTTTATCTCAGCTCTTCGTATTGGTCGGGATGGTGCTGGCCGCATCCCCATTGCCGGCCGCAGACCCAGAAAAGTATGCCCTTTTGGTCGGGGTGAACGAATACGACCACGCGAAACTACCCGCCCTTAAATATGCGGTCGCCGATGTGACCGAGTTGGGGGAGGTGCTCAGTAAGGCCGGTTTCAAAGTGACTTGCCTTTCAGACCGAGCGAAAGACAGCGACCTGGTGCCGACGAAATCGAATGTCCAGCGATCTCTTAAGGTCGCTCTGTCTCAATGCCGGAAGGGAGATACCGTAGTGGTGGCATTGGCAGGGCATGGCCTGCAGTTCGACGGGTCGAAGGACGCGTACTTCTGTCCCAAAGACGCCCGGCCATTCGCCGACCGGACAGACACGCTCGTTTCCCTTAACGCCGTGTACGGGGAGTTAGACGCCAGCTTTGCAGGGGTTAAGGTCTTGTTTGTGGACGCTTGCCGCGACGACCCGGCCGCTGGGCGGGGCAGCCGCGGCGTGGACGCCGACGCCGCCCCGCCTCCGCCGCGTGGTGTGGCGGCGTTGTTCAGCTGCAGCGCTGGCCAGAGGGCGTTCGAAAGCGACGATCTAAAGCACGGGATCTTTTTTCATCATGTCCTGGAAGGTCTCGGGGGCAAGGCCGAGAATGCGGACCACGAAGTAACTTTCAACGCTCTCTCCGACTATGTGGCCAAGCATGTGAAATCAGACGTTCCCCGACTGATCGGCTCGGGGGCGACTCAACTCCCCCATCAGCGAGGAGAGTCCATCGGCGGGTCGCCCGTTTTGATCGATGCGAGCAGCAAGCGGCGTCCGGATTCCGGCGGCAAGGTGAGTCCCGAAAACCTCATGGTGCCTGACCGAAAGTCCACTGAGAATGCCCATGCTGAGGTCATACTGCTTATTCCGCAGCCACCGGTACGCACTTCTATTAAATTGGACGGCAAAGATCAACCCAGAAATGAGGAAGAGAAAAAGACGGGAAAAATCGTGCTAAAAACTCCAGAATTGGCTTCAGGCAAGACGTTCGCCTATACCATTGAGGCGACGATCGAGCCAAACAACTACACCAAAATCGTTCGCACTCGCGAAGTGAGCTTCAAGCGGGGCGACGTCGTCACGGTCGACTTGCGTAAGCGTAACGACGCCATTCCTGACAACGTCCTTTGCCGGTGGGTTCCTACTCCTCGAGTGGTAGCCCGAGACATGTGCAAGTTGGCGAACGTGACTAATAATGATGTAGTCATTGACCCAGGCTGCGGCGACGCCCCCATACTCGTTACAGCAGTCGAAGATTTTAAGGCCAAGAAAGCCATCGGGATTGATATCGACCCGAAATGGGTGAAGAACGCCGAGGACGTTATCAAGGCCGCCAATCTCCAGGACAAGGTAACTATCAAAGAGGGAAACGCTCTCAAACTTGGGGCGGAGGATCTAAAAGACGCGACGGTCGTCATGCTGTACATGGGCAACGAACTCAATATCCGTCTACGGCCGATCTTTTGGGAACACCTGAAGCCCGGAACGAGGATCGTTTCCCATCGCTTCATCATGGGCGACTGGAAGCCGGATAGCTCGATCACCGTGACCCGCGAGGGCGACTACGGCGTCGAGGATTTTTACCTGCACGTCTGGACGATCACGGGAAAGGAGAAGTCGGGCGATTACCCGAAGGTCGACCCGTCGACGCTGAAGCAATGATTTGGAGCCAGCGTTTCAGAAAACGTATGCGATTTGTTGATGCAAGAAGAATTCGTTACTGTCCTAAGACCTTAAACAAGCGAAGCCCCGTCGCCATTTATTTCATGTTTGTCGGTGATTCTGGGCAATAGTCTTCGTAATGGCGAGTCCATTTCGGACGGCCTCGGGCTGCGGCTTTGGTGATGGAATGACAATTCTTCTGTTCTGCAATTTGGCGTTCGGCGTGGCGGCGGATCGGGAAGTCCGGATCCTCCGGTTGCGAAGTGTATGCTATTCCGACAGTCGCAATCGAGATTATGTTACGAGCGTCACTCGGTTTCGCATCAAGAGACTCTCGAAAGGGGCTTAAAACAATATTGAGAAAAGCTGGGAAGAAGTTTAAACCCAGAACGTTGTTGTTGCGGCACAAAGAAAAAGCGTGCTCAATCGGTTCACCTTTCCATTAAACAGGAGTCTCTGATGAGGAAAACGATCGCGAGTTGGCTGCCAACGCTGATGGCGACTGCGCTACTGGCCGCAAGCACAGCGAACGCTGACGAATATGGCAAATGGGTCAAGGACGAAAAGCAAAAGACCTATGTCTGTGAATACAAGTACGAGACCAAAGCTTCGACGAAGGCAAAGCCGGATTACGCGGTGCAGAACGCGGTCATCTATTATGCCGACCCTGAGCGGAAGAACTGGGTGTACTACTACAACGCCAAGAGCGACCCCTGGGCCCGCTGTGCCGCTCCGACTCACCCAAAGTACGATAACACTGCCATGTACTGGCAACATCTGGGGGAAGACAAGCACAATTACATTGATTATCCGGACAAGGGCTATTGTCCGGCTCCGAAGAATGGCAAAAACCCGATCCCGGCATTTCCATTGCCGCCCAAGTAAGGCCTGCCATCTGTAAGTGGCCTTTTGGCTGTTCGGCGATCTTCCACAGTCGGATGCACAGCACGTGACCGTGGACCAAGGTTTGGCAAGCACGGAGACACGGCAATGAGACCGATTGCTCTCTTGGTACTGCTACTTGCCGCGTCACCGACTCTGGCTCAAGGCAAGGAATACGGGCTTCTGGTCGACATCAACAAATTAGGAGCACGCCAAACTCGCTTCGCTGGTGATGCGGGGCGGCCAGAACACGAACTTAGGGAACACCATCCACGGGAACAGTGCTTAGGGGATTACCGTCCAGGATGGCCAGAACCAGCTCAGCCAGAACAACATTTACGACAACGGGCCAGCTCCTCGATCTGCACCTAGTCGTAAGGTGGCTTGTTGACCGACCGTTCAATTCTCGTGTCCGTCGGGGTCCTGCATAGGAGGAATGACATGCGAGGCGCGTTGTTGGCGCTTGTGTCGGTGGTCCAGTGCGTACCCTCGGTGGCGTCGGCGCAGGAGGGGAGGCGTTACGCTGTCCTCGTGGGAGTGAACACTTACGACCACGAGAAGTTGCCGGCGTTGAAGTATGCGGTCAACGATGCCGCCGAACTTGGCCGGCTACTGGAGAAGGCTGGGTACGACGTGACGGTTCTATCTGACGATGCCGGCAAGACGGACTCGAAACTGGCTCCCACGAAAAAGAACATCGAGCACGTTCTCAAAGTCGTCTTGGAGCGGGCAAAAAAGGGTGATTTGGTGGTCATTGCGTTCGCCGGGCACGGTGTTCAGTTCGAGGGCGAGAAGGATGCTTACTTCTGCCCCACTGACGCAAAGCCGGTGAAGTCAAAGACCGAAACGCTGTTATCGTTGACCAAGGTCTATGAGGAAATTGACGGAAGCTTCGCTGGGATGAAGGTGCTGCTGGTTGACGCTTGCCGTGACGATCCCCAGGCCGGCCGCGGCAGCCGTGGCGTAAGTGCCGATGCGGCCCCACGTCCTCCTCAGGGCGTCGCGGCGATTTTTAGTTGTAGGGCCGGCCAGCGGGCGTTCGAGTTTGACAAGTACAAGCATGGGGTCTTCTTCCACCATCTTCTCACTGGGTTGCGGGGGGAGGCTACTGACAAGAAGGGCCGAGTCACTTTCGCTGCCCTTGCATCCCACGTAGGCACAGCCGTGCCAGCGGATGTAGCTCGACTCGTCGGCGGAGGAGCAGTGCAGACCCCCAACATCCGGGCCGATTATGCCTACGAGCCCGTCCTTTTGTCAGCCCCCGTTGGGACGGATGCGCCCGCCTCTGGGGAGGAACAGGTAGTTGCTGACCTCCGTGCGTACGAAAGGGCCACGAGTGCTGCAACTGTCTTGCCGTTTCTGAAGCGAGAAACACCGCTTCGGATTCAGGCCTGGAAGGACGCGGCTCTACGGGGGTCGGTGGCAGGTCAGGTGCTCCTCGGGTGTTGCTACTCCAAGGGGGTCGGAGTCGACGCAGACGATTCACAAGCTGTCGCATGGTTCCGGAAGGCTGCGGAGGCAGGGTCCCCAGAAGGAATGGGCAATCTCGCGTTCATGTTCATGGTCGGCCGCGGCGTAACGCAAGATAGCATTGAGGCAGCCAAGTGGGCGCGAAAGGCCGCAAACGCCGGGAATCCCAGGAGTATGGCAAATCTCGGTGCGATGTATGCGGCGGGCCAAGGCGTGGAGAAGGACGAACGAGAGGCGATCGCGTGGTATCAAAAGGCTGCGGACTCCGGCGATGCCCGCGCAATGGCTGCACTCGGGTCTGCTTTTGAATTTGGCCGTGGTATGGCGGTCAACCTCACCGAAGCGATCGCGTGGTATCGCCGCTCCGCCAACGCCGGAGCCGGAACCGGCATGACCTCCTTGGGGATTATGTTCGGGCTGGGACGAGGGGTCGAGCGGAACGACGAGCGGGCTACGGAGTGGTTTCGGAAGGCGGCTGACGCCGGAGACATTCGGGGGATGTTCTGCCTTGGGGTGCAATACGAGAATGGGCGCGGTATTGAGCAGGACCTAAACCTCGCGGTCGCATGGTATCGGAAGGCCGCCGAACTAGGCAGTGGGGACGCCAAGGAGGCGCTGCGACGGCTCGGCAAGTAGTTCGAAACTCGACGAGCCAGTCTTTGCCAATGACGACACCAGGCAGACTCGATTTGTCCCGGATTCAAGGTACGTGTATCTTGACCGGATGTCCCCGCCCGCCAGTGACGCGGACCTGGCACGGGCTCTCTCGGACCCGGGCTGGCGGGGCGCGATGAGGTGCTCGAGAAACTGGACCATTCGCGGGCCCGGCGGTGTCAGAATCGCGCCACTAGAGCGATGGATCTGCAGTTAGGTTGAGGCCGTCAAGCTGTCAGTGGACGGGCTCGACCAATTCGTGTTTGCAGACAAAGAGCACTGTAAGCCGGACGGCATACGCCAGGTCAGTCTCGCAGGTAGCGGCCACGCATGGGCCACCTCCAACGGCCGAACGGGCAATCTCCAGGCTAACAGATGCAAGCGAATTTCGTATCCGTCCGATGAACGACGGTCTTGCTCCGTCGAGTAAGTTCGGGGTTTCCTTTCCGGAGACCTCGACATGGCTCGGCACCAGCGTGACCTGAAGCGTGAGCAGATTTGGCGACGGCATTTCGAGCGGCAGCGTGCCAGTGGCTTGACCGTTCGCGCTTACTGCTGCGACCACGACCTACATGAATCCGCTTTCTATTTTTGGCGACGTGTCGTCACCGAACGTGACGGCGCAGCCAGCAAGGCGAACGCGCCGGCGTTCGTGCCGATCACGGTTGTCGAAGCGCCAGCCGCACGTAACGATTCGCCGATCGACATTCACCTCGCCGGTGGACGCCGCATCCGGATTCGACCCGGTTGCGACCGCGATGTCATTGGATGTCATTGGGCGCTTCAGAACGGTTCTCCCGCACTTTTGATGAATGTCGGCTGCGTATAATTGGGCGGGGAAATTGGAGATTTCCCGTTTCCGCTTGTTCAGGGACAATGAACCTCGTGGCGACCGTCGATCCTTTCGGTTTGTTTGTTGACTCGACCGTTCTCAAGCTGGAAAGAGTCACACTCGATGAAGGCTTTGTTACCTTCCATCTGCGAGCGATAGCGGCAACAAGTTGCTGCCCCGCCTGCGGGCAATCCACTGCGCGGATTCACAGTCGATATCAGCGCTTGCTGGCCGACTTGCCGGCACACGGCGGTTCGATTCGCATCGAACTTGGTGTCCGCCGGTTCTTTTGCGCTTCGGCAGACTGTCCAAGACGCATTTTCACCGAGCGACTGCCGACGATTGTCACCCCGCATGCACGCACGACGTCGCGGCTGCACTCTACACATCGCGACATCGGCCTGGCCTTGGGCGGTGAGGCCGGTTCCCGGCTCGCCAGACGGCTGGCGATGCCGACCAGTCCCGACACTCTCCTGCGCCGAGTTCGGCACGCGCCTCTCCCACGTCGTGCGAAGGTGCGCGTTCTCGGCGTTGATGATTGGGCGTTCCGCAAAGGCCACAACTACGGCATGATTCTCTGCGACCTGGAAGAAGGCCGTCCAATTGAACTATTGCCGGAGCGTTCGGCCGATGCGCTCTGCAATTGGCTGAAAGACCACGCCGAGGTGGAGATCGTCAGTCGTGATCGCGGCGATGACATGATTCGTGGGGCGACGGCGGGTGCTCTCCAGGCCACGCAGGTCGCCGACCGCTGGCACCTATTGCGGAACCTGCGCGACGCCCTCGTCGGGACTGTGGATCGTCACCGTCCCGAAATTCGCCGGGCCGCTCAAGACTCGGCGACGAACTGCTCGCCAGAGCCGGTCGCCACCGAAGCAATGATTCCGCAGTCGCCGGCCACCATCAAAGAACCGACCGGTAGCGAAGCACCGGCCGCAGCATCGGCAGCGCGCGCTCGCCGATTGGAACTCTACGAGCAAGTGCGTGCATTGCATCGGCAGAGTCTCTCGGCTCGGGCAATCGCCGATCGTCTGAAGGTCCACAAGGATACTGTTCGGCGGTTCCTGGCCGCCGACACATTTCCCGAGCGGGCCGAACGCTCCTACGAACGAGGCACCGACCCCCATGTCGAGCACTTAAAGCGACGCTGGTCCGAGGGGTGTCACAACGCGAAGCTGCTGTTTCAGGAATTGCAGGCCCTCGGCTTCATCGGGTCCTATTACATGGTGCGGCGCCAACTTGCGGTCTGGCGCAAGGCCAAGCAGCGGAGTTCATCGCAGGCGTCCGCGCAGCCGCCCTCCTTGCCGATCGGCAAACTGTCGTCGCGGCGGGTGGCGAGCTTGTTGCTCAAAGACGTCACTGACCAAGAGCCCGAAGAACGGACGTTCGTCATGACGCTCAAGGACAGTTGTCCAGAGCTGAAGGCCGCAGTCGACTCCGCCCAGGCGTTCACGACCATGGTCCGCGATCGGAAGGAAAAATCCTGGGAGGATTGGCTCACGCAGGTGATCGCGCCCGGCGGGGTCAAGGAAATGCGGACGTTTGCCGAGGGACTCAAGCGGGACGAGGCGGCGGTTCGAGCTGCTCTACGACTGAAGTGGAGCAACGGGCCAGTTGAAGGTGCGGTCAATCGGCTGAAAACGATTAAGCGGCAAATGTATGGACGGGTGTTCGGCGACAATCGTTTCTCCCCTTTAGCGACAATTAGAATTCCCCACTGAGTCGTGTCAGGATGTCGTTGTCGCCGGCGATTCGGGATCGTTGCTCTTCGCCTTCTTGGCGTCCTTCGCACTCTCCAAGCGGAAGCTGGGTACGTTCAGCTCCACGATCACGCTGTGATGCACCAGGCGATCGATCGCCGCCGCCGTGGTCATCGGGTCTTTGAAGATCGCCGTCCATTGCGAGAACGGCAAGTTGCTGGTCAGCAGCACGCTGCCGCGCTCGTAGCGCTCGGCCAGGAGAGTGAACAGGACTTCCATTTCTTCGCGGCTCTGTTGCACGTAGCCAAGGTCGTCGATGACGAGCGCCTCGTAGCCCGCCAGTTTCTTCAGGAAGCGCTCGAGCTTGAGGTCGCGCTTGGCGGCGAGCAGATCTTGCACCAAGAGACTGGTGGTCGTGAACAGCACCGGATGCCCCTGTAACACGAGTTGCTCGGCAACGGCGCACAGGGCGTGGGTCTTTCCCGAACCGGGCTTCCCAAAAACCAAAACGTTTTCGCGGCGCTTCAAGAAGCTGCCGTCGCGCAGCGTCTGGAACTGTTGTTGCACGTTCTTCGGCAGACGCGACCAACGGAACTGATCCCAGGTCTTGCCGCTCGGTAGTCGCGACGCTGTCGCCAGGCGGCGAATCCGGCCCTGCGTCCGCGCTTCGCATTCGCGGTTCGTCAGCGCCTCCAGGTACTGCGGGTAGCTCAGGTTCTCCCGCGCTGCTTGATCGGCCTGGCTCTGAAAGTGATCCCGGAACGCCGGCAGGCGCAGTTCCCGCAACTGTTCCGTCAGCCGATCCTTCGCCGACGGCGGCGGTGTCGCATGGTTCGGCGGCGCTCCATCCGCCTGGTTCGTTCGCGTCTTCGCCATGAGTCTCCTCCGTGAGTGTGAGCAAGCCATCGAACTCGGTCAAATCCGGCAGCTCCACGACGACCGTCGTCGCGGCCGGCAGTTCCGTACTCGCCTTCGCCAGCGTGAGCACCGCCTCGACGGTGAACTTGCCATCGCCGGCCAAGAGCACACGCAATGCATCGTCAACAGCCACCTCACTGTTGTGGGCCGCATGATGCAGGATCTTCAAGTAGTCCTTGGCGCCGCGGCGTTCGTCGCGGCCGGCGCAGAACCGATCGTAAGCAATGCGGAAACGCGTCGTTGGAAACAGATCGTCGCGGTAGGCATAATTGGCGAAGGCGCCCGGCTTGCGCACCAGCGAATCGATGACGTGGCGATAGTGCACGGCATGTTGGTCGCGACCCACCAGGCGCGGCAACGTGTCCACCTGCTGGTCGGCGTACCAGACCTCGACGCGGTCGGCGAACAGCCGGGCCTCGACCTGCGCGCCGCACAGACGACTGTGCACCGAATAGGTATTGCGCTGAATGTGCATCAGGCTGCCCGAATCGACACGACAGCGCACCTTCAGACACGACGACAACCGTGCGTCGGGCAAATCGCGCAAGGCGCGCAACTCCTCGGTGAAGCGATCGTGGCGGCCGGCGTTCCGCGTCGCCGTGATCTGCTGCAAGAAATTCCCATACTCTTCGCGACTGGCGAAATCGCGACTGCCGCGGAGCAGCAACGCTTGCTCGACAGCAGTCTTGAAGTGCCCGTGCGACGACTCGGCGTCGCCGTTCTCGTGCGCCTGTCGCACATTGATCCGCTGGCCGGACAGGCCGTAGTGCGCCAGCAAGTCACGATAGCGCGTCTGGAATTCCCGCTTTGCCGACAGGTTGTTCACCGCGGCGCTCAAGCTATCGCTGCGATGCCGCGAGGGCACGCCGCCGAGTTCCCACAGCGCGTTCTGCAAGCCGTCCGACAGGGCCTCGAATGATTCCGAGGCGCATACCGTCACCGACTCCCAGTTCGAGTACGTCAGCACGAAGTGGTAGACCAGGTGATCGAACGGCTGACCGGTGATCGTGATGCCCAGCGTGTTCATCGAGGTGAAGTCGGACGCGGCCAGATCGCCGGGCTGGTGGATCTGTCGGAAGACGATGGTCTTGCCTGGTCCGTGTGTAGCGCGCCATTGCCGCACGCGGCGCTCGAAGGTGCGCCGATGCGAATCGAGAAACTGGCCCGGATACGTCTGCCGCAACCAGTCGAAGAGCGTTTTGGCGCGCAAGCGTGGCTCGGCTCGAAGCCGTTCTTCGACCTCGGGCCAAACAGCGGCAAAGGGATCAAGCCGGGTGCGGTAGGTCCGCGGCACCGCCGCTTTCTTGCGGGCGCTGGGCAGCGTCTTTTGCTCGCGGTAATGTCGGGCCGTTTTGGGGCTCATGCCAGCTCTCCGTGCCGCCATGTCCAGGGAAATTCCCAAGACGAGTTCGCGGTGCAGTCGCCGCACCTGGCCATCCGTAACCATCGCATCCCTCCCAAATTGCGGGAGTTACGCTTATGACCGGATGTTCAAAAAGAGGGAATTCTAATTGTCGGTACCAGGGGAAAACCAATTGACGCTAGACACAGTCTCTAGGCAAACAGTATTTGCACATGTGGCAGGAGTTAACGAAACAGGAGCGATCAGCGCGGATGGAGATGAAAAAATCTACATTCGTTGTTCACGTACTATGCTCGTAGTGGATTGCCGCCTGCGAGCCGCCGCTAACGACAGCCTGGACGAAATCAAGGGATCGTCATCTGAAAGCAGTTAGAGAACGATCCGACCGCGGAGCGATTTCGTTCGGGTTTGGTCCAGGCGAAAACCATCGAAGATGGCGTCCGTACAGGCGAACTCTGTTGCCGCGCCGATGGGTCGTCGAACTAAGTTTTGGTTGGTTCGGTCGCTTTCGCCGTCCGGCGCGGGACTACGAGCGGCTCATGAGACGCTTGCTGGATGGCACTCGGTCGCCTTCATCCTCTTGCTGCTGGGAAAGTTTGGGTTCTCAAGTGCCATAACAGGCTCTAGGGCACTGACACCGCTTCCCCTCCGGCCCGGGAGGCCAGGGACGGGAGAATGTCATTAATCGCGTACGACAAGAATCGTACGGAACCATCGGCCATCAGGAAATTCGCTCCACCCGGGTGCAATGACCACATGTGGAATGCGTCGCATTGATCGTCAACCCGACCTGCCCGGAATTCGTACGGGCCCTCCGGGCAGCCCCGACCGTAGATCGATTGGTTGTTCGGACGGGCGGACAGAAGCATGTCCGCGTCCCCGTCCTTGTTCTGTCCCCACCCAGCATACCACCAACCGAGCACCAAATCATGGCTTGGCGGTCGCTCGCCGACCGCCAACGTGTTCGAAGTTCCGTCGGTGATTTCCGCCAGCAAGACGTGCGAGTTAAGATAAAGGACTCCGTCCAGGGACGAACTGCGGGAGCCGGTGACGCCCAAATATGACGTAAACGCTCGCATCACCTCTTGCGGTCCGACTGCCCGAGCCTGCCGAACCCGGTCGTCCGCCGGGCAGGCGAAGGAACGGACCGGTGTGCGGAGGCCCGCGTGGGGCGGATCCCGCATGAAGTTTCGTTCCTGCCGGAAGGCAGCCACAGCCTCCCGAAAGAGGGCCTCCTGCTCCAAATATGGCAGCAAGCGAAGGCACCAGCTGGCGAAGGGCATCGGCTCCGTCGGTCGGTCGTCGCTCACTCCTGCGGGCAGGTGGCCCACCGAGTCGTGGTACTGGTGGAGAGCCAGACCGATCTGTTTCAGGTTATTTTGGCACGATGTCCGCCCTGCCGCCGCCCGGACCTTTTGGACAGCCCCGAGCAGAAGTCCGCTCAGCAGCGTCATCACTGCGATCACTACAAGAAGTTCAACGAGACTCATCGCGCGTCGCATTCGAGCCCCCATTCTGACCCCGCAGGCAACGTCCCGCAGGCGCGGGCAAGCATCTGGGGCGGGCAGCCGCCGGGCCGAAGGGGCGGGCGCAACCGCCCCGCAGCCCGTCCCCTCAACACGCCACTCCCACCCCAACTTGCACATTACGGCGGTCCCGTTCCACATCCTGTCCGCATGGCCCGTAAGCTCGAATTCACCTCAAGAGCAACAATTATGGCGTCCGCCGCGTTGCATCCCTCTTTCTCGTAGCACGTCGGCAAACTGCCAGCGTTCGCGAACCAACAGGTGATGTCGCTGGTGTAGCAGTCCCCATCGGACGACGTCCGCACACAATACCGATACTGTGAGCCGGTGATCTGGACCCAGACCGGATAGCTCACACTCTGCTTGCCGTTCTTGTCGTACGTGTACACTGGGGTGCACCCGTTGCAGTCCGACGGTCCGATGCACTCGCACCCGAAGCACGGCCCTGGAGCGGCCGACATCGATGCGGTTGACACTGCTACGAGGGCCGCGGCGAGTACCGCGAAGCCATACCATCGACCTAGCCGAATCTTGAACATGGACACTCCCTTGGTCATGAGTAGACAACTGGATAGCCGGGGCAGCGTCTGCTGCCCCGGGGAGCGGCTAACTGTAAGCGCCGAGCGGCCCCGACCGCGGTGCACGCCGTGCCAGGAAAGCAGGTAGGCCGATGGCAACCACAAACATTAACCCATTCGCGACCAGCAGCGTCGCCGCCCGTGCCCGCGATACTTCCCACACCCGGCCAGGGGCACGTGCTTGTGGCTCGCCGATGCTGACCTGGGACACAGGAGTTGGTGTCTTGCCGACGTTCGGGCTTGCCGACAGGTTGCCCCCAAGAGCCGTCCCCGGCGGTAACACCGGGTCGAACTCGGTGTCGACGACCTGTGGATTGGCGTCGCACCGGATGACCTGGAGCTGGAATGACCCAGTTGACTTCCCGGTCGAATCGAAGAATTCCATCGTCACCTCTGCCGGAGCTGGCAGCGGCACCCGGTTCCGGTCGTACTGGACCTCGACGGTTGAGCGGACCCTATTGTCGCGACGGGAGCGGTACGTCACCTTGGTTGGCAGGAACTCTACGTGCTCGGCGAGCACCAGTTCGACCGTGTGGCCGGCTGGGGCCTCGCCTTTACTGGGCTCCTCAACCGTAACCCAGACCTCGCGGGCCGGCGCCGTTCCGTCGATCGAAAGACTGAGCACCTTGGCTCGCCGCAGCCAATCGGCAATCCCCCCGACCGGCGGCCGGATCGCGATTCTCCGAAAATCGGTGGCAATGGCAAACTCTCGGTCGTCAGTCTGGCGGATATGGGCGACTTTACGTGCCGGGTCGTACTGCAGTAACCGGTCGTCCGACAGGACGAATGTATCAATCAGCTCCTTTTGCCCGTTCGGCAACTCATGATAAGTGTCTCGCCGGACTTGCCGCCCCTTGCACACATACCGCCGGACCAGCCCGTAGGGTTGTCCGCCGAAGGTCTTGGCGGGCGTCACCGTATCCCGCGTCTCTACGACTGCGGCAGCCAACTTCTCCTCAATGGCCTCAACTTTCGCCAATACCTCGTC
>DATANR010000015.1:0-26367 GCA_036266155.1 Gemmataceae bacterium
TCGACCAGCGGCGTCAATTGCTCCGCTGGAATCGCAATGCCGCAAACGGTCCGCGTGCCGGGCTTCCCTGCCATGCTCGAACAAAAGCATCAAAACCGATTTTCGTAAAGACCGATTTCCACCGGGTTATTGAGAAATGACATCGGATTTAGTTTCCCGAGAGTGGGCTCCCGCTGGAAGGAAACCGTGGCGAAATACGACTGCCCAGGCGTTGCGACTGGCAACATTTGAGTAGTGGGAACAGGCCGTTTGTACTTTCACTGGCGCCCAAAGAACTGGGCCTTGCTTTCGCCTCCGGCCTGGCGGCAACATCAGCAGTGTTCGGAGCGCTGCTGCGACCGGGCGATGAGGTCGCTGCGTCGGCCGACCTCTATGGCGGCACGTTTCGTCTCTTGGAAAAGGTCTTCAAGCCGTGGAGTTTGAACGCACGCTACGCGGAGGAATCGTCGCCGAAGGCGTTCGAGGCGATCATCACGGCGAAAACGAAACTCGTCTGGATCGAGACGCCGACCAACCCGCTGCTGCAAATCCTCGATATCGCGGCCATCGCGGAAGTGACGCACAAGCATGGGGCGAAGCTGGTCGTCGACAACACGTTCGCTTCGCCCTACCTGCAGCAGCCACTGAAACTCGGGGCCGACATCATCGTACATTCGACGACCAAGCATCTTGGTGGGCATTCGGACGTTGTTGGCGGGGCGGTGATCGGCGCAAGAGAACTGCTCGAACCGATCAAGTTCTACCAGAACGCGGCCGGTGGAGTGCCGGGACCGTTCGATTGCTTCCTGACGCTCCGCGGGCTCAAGACTCTCGCCATTCGCATGGAACGGCATGGAGCTAGTGCGACTGAGTTGGCGGAATGGCTCACGAAGCAGCCGGCCGTCGATCGAGTCTACTATCCCGGTCTTGCGGACCATCCTGGGCACGCGGTCGCGAAGAAGCAGATGCGCAACTTCGGCGGCATGATCTCGCTGAAGCTCAAAGGCGGGGCCGACGCGGCGAAGCGGTTCGCCGCGCGGACGAAGCTCTTCAGCCTCGCCGAGAGTTTGGGCGGCGTCGAGTCGCTACTCTGTCACCCAGCGACGATGACGCACGCGAGCATCCCGGTCGAGGTCCGGACGAAGCGCGGCGTCGACGATAGACTCCTGCGCCTCAGCGTCGGCATCGAAGACGTGGTTGATTTGCGTGAGGATTTGCGTCAGGCGATGGCGTCGTGAAACTAGTCGGCTTCCTCGCCGAGCCGATTTGCAATCGCGAGCGGCAACCCGATGTGCAGCCACGGCGAATATCGCTCAGGGTGGATGCGCATGTCCTGTTGGAGAACGGCCAGTTCCACCCACTTCCACGCCGCGACCTCCTGGGGATCGGCGACGGGAACGGCGTTCGTCGTGCCGATGAGCAAAATGTCATATTCATGTTCCACGCCACGGCCCGCCGGGTCATCGGCGCGATAGACGAACGCCGGTCCGACCTGCAATGCACAATCGATGCCCAACTCTTCCTTGATTCGCCGCCGGCCTGCCTCGATGGGCGTTTCGCCGACACGCGGATGGCTGCAACAAGTGTTCGCCCAAGCGAGCGGCCACAGCATTTTGCCGGCCGCCCGTTGTTGCAAAAGGATCGACTGACCATCCGGGCTGAACACGTACACCGAAAAGGCCAGATGCAGTTGGCCCGTGCCCGAGTGCGCCGCCAGAATGTCCGCAATTCCCGTCGGCTGCCCGGTCTCGTCGCACAGAATCACTTGCCGCGGCGGGACTGTCCCGACTTGTTTCATCTCGATCGGGCTCACTTTTTGACTCGCTTCCACACGACGAGGATGCCTTCCCGATCGGTCGTCTTGAATTCGGTCGGCCTCTTGTTTTGTGCTACGATGCGGCACATGGTCAGCGTATCGTCTTCGAGTTTGTAAATCCCCTTTGATGCTCGCTCTTCGCCATCAATCTTGGTTGACATGTCGATCGACTTGGGACTCTTTGATGCGTCAAGTTTGAATTTGAAGTCGGTGCCGTTGGCGACGCCGTTCGTGACACTCCACTGGTCGCCCTTGATTGTTAGTCGGTACTCCTTGATTTCCGCGTCGGCCAGCTTCTTCCCCTGGACTTCCAGCGAGACCATGGTCCACTCGCCTTGAAACCTGTCCTCGTCCTTTGTGGCCGTTTTGTCGGGATCATCGGCCGCAATCAGGCAAAGAGCTACAAGAGGGAAGACTACGCGCGTGTACATGAAATCTCCAGATTGCTGAGCGTTGACGTTATTGCCACAATATGCACGGAGAATCCTCGACGCCACCACTTCTGGGTCTCGTACAAAACCATTCCATTGAACTCCGCCGCACGAGCGTTTTCATGTCAAAGCGACTGCAAGGCAAGATAGCCATGATCACCGGCGCCGCCTCCGGAATCGGCCTGGCCACGGCCGGTTGGTTCTGTCGCGAGGGAGCATCCGTCGTCCTTGCCGACAATCAGGCCGCACTCGTCGAACAGCAGGCCGCGAAGTTGAAGGCCGAAGGCTATCCGGTTGTCGCGGCCGTAGTCGACGTCGCGCGATCCGACCAGGTGCGTGCCGCCGTCGAGTTTACCGTGCGCACATTGGGCCGGCTCGACGTGCTCTTCGCGAACGCTGGCATCGGGTACACGGGCGATCTGCTGGCGACGACCGACGCCGACTGGAACCGTGTGATGGACGTCAACGCCAAGGGCGTCTTCTTCTGTTGCCGTGAGGCCGTGCGGCAGATGCTCGAGCAAAAGCCGGCCGGCGGGTCGATCATCATCAACGGCTCGATCTCCGGGCTCGTCGGCATTCCGGGACAGGCGCCCTATGGACCGAGCAAGGGCGCCGTCGTTGAAATGACTCGGCAATTGGCCGTCGAATACGCCAGTCGCGGCGTCCGAGTAAACTGCGTCTGCCCCGGCACGGTCGACACCGTCGTTTTGCAGACAGCCATGAAGATGTCGGCCGATCCGCAGGGTTTCCTCGACATGTTGATGGCCGGCCATCCGATTGGCCGCATCGGCAAAGCCGACGAGATCGCCGCGGCCGTCGCGTTCCTCGCGTCTGACGAAGCGAGCTTCATCACGGGTGCGATCCTGCCAGTCGACGGCGGCTACACTGCGAAGTAGCACGTTCAGATCGATTGTCCCTTCAGCCGCAGCCAGGGCCGCAGGACGCGATGAAGGGGCACGGCCGTCGGGTGGGCACGCGTTGTGGCGATCAACTGGCGACTCTGCAAGTGGGCCAGCGCACTTTGGACGGCGCTGCGTGAAAGCCCCGTCGCCGCGGCAATCGCCTGATGCGAACGACGAACCGACCAATTCGGCCCTAACGCGGCTTGCCGGTAAAGGCTCACGTAGACGATGAACGAGGACAGCCGTCGATCATGACCGACAAGATCGGGGAGAAGGCAATCGATGATGTACGGGTCGAGCGTGATCTGTGCCATCGCGTACTATAGTATTCGGCAATATAGTGGCGAACAACGCGACCTCGGCAAGAGTACGACGGCCAACCTTCTGAGGGTCGCTCGCGCTTGGTATATTCTGGACGGATACATTCAATTCACTCCGTCCATACAGCGAAAGGCCAGTCATGATCCGCAAGCTCAAGTTCGCCAGCATTCCTGTTCGCGATCAGGATCGAGCTCTCAACTTCTACGTCGGCACACTCGGCTTCACGTTGATCACCGACCAGCCGATGGGGCCGGGCCAGCGCTGGGTCGAGGTGCGGCCGCCCAAGGGCGACACCGGCGTCGCGCTCTTCACCGTTCCCGGCCAGGAAGACCGCATCGGCACATTCACCGGCATCTCGATGGAGTGCGACGATGTGCAGAAGACCTACGACGAACTGATCGCCAAGGGCGCCGAGTTCGCGAAGCCGCCGAAGGTGGAACCGTGGGGCGTCTCCGCGATCTTGAAGGACTCAGAAGGCAATCAAATCGTGCTGTCGAGCGGGCGGTGATCTCGTCACGGCGTATTCGATTCGCCATTGAGTAGCGTGTCCGCCCCTGGGCCACCGATCAGGGAATCCGTGTCGTCGCCGCCGTCAAGCAAGTCGGCGCCGGATCCGCCTTTCAAAGTGTCGTTCCCGGCCCCGCCGAGCAAGGTGACCGATCCCAATGTAAAGGCGCTCGCGTCCAGCGTGTTCGCCGATGCGCCGCCTTCCAGTCGAGCGTGCTTGATCGCTTGCAGTGTGATGTTCGCGAATCCGAGCCGGGTCAGCAGTGTGTTGGTCAGGGTCATGTTCGTATCGTTGGTCGCGATGACAGTGTCCGATCCGCCGCCGCCGTTGAGCGTCAATGGAACGTTGGCTGTCCACGCGCTCACGTCGAAGGAGTTGTTCCCGGCGCCACCAGTCAGAATGATTGCGTCGATGGCCGAGAGATTATCCGTGCCGAGGCCTTTGAGCTGAGTGTTGGTCAGGATGTAATTGGCGTTGCCCGTTTCGGATAACACAAAGTTGTTAGCCGTCCCACCCTGAAACGAATCATCGCCGGCGCCGCCGGAGACGGTGGCGTTTCCGCCGGTCGATCGCAACGTGTCGTTGCCGCCATTCCCGAACAAGGTGTTGTCGCCGGCCGCACCGTCGAGCGTGTCGTTGCCGCTGCCTCCGCGCAGGATGTCACTTCCCAATCCGCCATTGAGGCTCACGTTTCCCAAAGTGAACGCCTGAGCGTTGAAAACATTGTCGGCGACGTCGCCGGTCAGCGTCGCTTGTTCGACCGAACTTAGTCTGTCGGTCCCGAAGCTGCCGGTTCCTGTCAACGTGGTGTTGGTGAGAGTAAAGTTGACATCGGCAGTTTCTTGCACGGTATCGATGCCGGCCCCGCCGGTGAGCTTGTCCGTGCCTGGCCCGCCGGTCAGAGTATCGTTCCCCGGACTGCCAATGAGCACGTCGTTGCCGGCACCGCCGTCGAGCAGCGCTCGGCCAGGAAAAGCGGATGCATTGAATGAATTGTTCGCGTTGCTGCCGTGCAGCTCAGCAACCTCGATATCGATCAACGTGTCGACGCCTCGGTCCGGCGTCGTAAATTGTGTTGCGATGACCACAGCAGTTGACGTCAGGCCGGTCTCCACGATTCGGTCGGTCCCATCGCCGCCATCCATCGTGTCGTTGCCGGTCGAGCCTTCCAGCGTGTCGAAGCCATCGCCGCCGTACATCGAATCACGTCCAGACCCGCCTTGCAGGTTGTCATTCCCGTCGCCGCCGTCCATCGTGTCGTTGCCGGAGTCGCCGCGTAGCACGTCGTTGCCATCGTCGCCGTTGAGGAGGTCGTCGCCGCTGTCGCCGTCCACGGTATCCACGCCATCGCCGCCGTTCAGCACATCGTCGCCGTCGCCGCCAAGCAGGACGTCGCTGCCGCTGCCGCCGCGCAGGGTGTCATTGCCATTCTCACCCTCGAGGCTGATGCTCGCACCATCGGGCACGTTCAGGATGACCTGGTCGTTGCCGGCGCCGGCCTCCACGTCGATGTCGCCGGCGAACTCTCGGAGCGTCAGCACGTCGTCGCAGTCGCCCAGCTTGAAGAACAGGTCGGTGAACTTGGTCAGGTCGCCGCCGGTGATCGTGTTGGTCCCGCTGCCGGTGAAGCCCACGGACGCGGCCGTCCCTGCACTGTCGAGGACGATCGGGCTGTTCGAGTCGCTGATCGTGAGCGTGCCGTTGTTGGCAATCGATACCGTCACGTTGTTGCCCTCGCCCGGATCCGCGAAGAAGCTGATCGTCTTGCTGACGGCGACGAAAAACACCTGCGACGGATTGGCCCGCGTTTCGAGTGATTCAACTTGGAGCCGACGGGACTTCCGACCACGAGATTGGCGGCGTGACATGATGACACCTGGAAAGCGCCCCGTCCCATGAGCGCGAGGGGGCTATTGGAATTGGCGTTGCAATCAGAATGGCGATCGTGAGTCCTCCGTTATTCTAATGCGCCGATTAGCCTCAAACATAGGCCAGAGTGTCGGCCGGCTCGGTTGCCAAGAGGTGACACTGGCCTGCAATTTGGAGGCAGAAACGATTTGGGGCAATGAAGGCGAGGGGCTAATTGACTTCGGATTTGAAACGGCAGGAAGCGAACAAGGCGGCTGAGGTAACATCCGGTTACGTCGGAAAAGAGCGAGGGCGCCGGCGTCAGCCGGGGCCCTCGCAATTCCGCCCTCGCTACGCGTCGGGCTCCTACCCAATAATCCCCCCAATCACATTCCCCTTCACCAGCTCGCGCGGCTGGTTCAGGTGGTTGTACACGATCGTCTCGGGGCTGATGCCAACCGAGTGGTAGACCGTGGCCAGCAGGTCCGTCGGGTGGACCGGGTTTTCCAGTGGGGCCGACGCGGTCTTGTCGGACTTGCCGTAGACGAAGCCGCGTTTGATGCCGGCGCCGGCGGCAACGGCCGTGTAGCAGTATGGCCAGTGGTCGCGGCCGTCGTCCTGGTTGTCGTTGCCGCTCGTGCTCACGCCGCGCTGCGGACTGCGGCCGAATTCGCCGACGGCGATGACTAGCGTTTCCTTCAGCAGGCCGCGATCGTCCAGGTCGGCAATCAGTCCGCTCAGGCCGGCGTCGAGCATCGGGGCCGACTGGTTCTTCATGCGGCCCGACAGGCCGGCGTGGACGTCCCACGAGTGGTTGTCCGAGTTCGCCACCTTCGGCCAGTTGATTTCAACGACCCGTGTGCCAGCCTCGATCAATCGACGGGCGAGCAGACAGCACTGGCCGAATGTGTTCTTGCCGTAGCGCTCGCGGATGGTCGCGGCTTCGCGGTTCAGCTCGAACGCTTCACGCGTCTTGCCGCTGAGCACTAGGCCGAGGGCCTTGCCGTAATAGCTGTTCAGGTCGTACTTGCTCGTCGCCTTTTCGAGTTCCGGCATGCCCTCGGTCACCGTTTCACGCAGGCTGGCCCGGCGATTGAGACGGATCTCGTTGACGTCGGAGCGAAGTTGCAGGTCCTCCGTCTTGATGCGCGACATCTTGTCGAGGTCCATGTCGTCGCCCGGCGGGTAGAGCGTGTACGGGTCGTAGGCCTTGCCGAGGAACCCGGCCGTGCCGCCCTTGCCGACGACGTTCGACTCTTGCAGCGGCCGCGGCATCATGACGAACGGCAGCACCGGCTCGGTCGGCGGCTTCAGGCGGACGATGTTGCAGCCGAAGTTCGGGAAGTCTTTTGGCGTCGGCGGCTCCAGCTGTCCGGACGGGCTGACCTTGTCGGTCGTGTAGCCGGTGAGCATCTGGTAGATGGCGGCCGTGTGGTTGAACAGGCCGACCGGCGTGTAGCTCATCGAGCGAATCATCGTCAGCTTGTCGGTGACGGTTGCCAGCTTCGGCAGGATCTCGCTGAAATTCAGGCCCGGCGTCTTGGTGTTGATCTGCTTGAAGACGCTCTTGTTCTTCTCGGGAACGCCGTCCTTCGGGTCCCACAGGTCGAGATGGCTCGGGCCGCCCTGCAAGTAGACGAGAATGACGTTCTTCGCCTTGCCGAAGCCGGGGCCGCCCTCGGGTTTCGGAATCGCGGTCTCGGCACGTGCCGAGCCACGAAAGATGTCGGCGAGCGATAGGCCGAAGACGGCGGAGCCGCCAATGCGCATGAAGTCGCGGCGCGTGGTGCCGTCGCAGGTATCTTTGCCGGCGAAGCCGGGGATGACGAGCATGGAACAGACCCTCGGAAAGAGAGAGGGAGGAGCGATTGTCAGGCGGGTGTTCGACCAATGGACAGGATAGCCCGGATGGGCTGTGGTTGCAACAGTTTTCCGGGACTTGCAGGGGTCATATTCCAAATCCAAGCCGGCCTCTGGCGAACCATGTCCAGGGCTGATACAGTCGCTGTTCCTGCCAGGAGCCCATGAGCGATTCGCCTCCCACATCCCGTCGCGGTCCGCCGCCGCTGCCGAAGCCAGGCCGCAAGGGCCGGCGGCCGCGCCGGCGCTGGCATCCGTTCGCGCGCTTCGGCAATGCGTTGCTTGGTTGGGAAGTTCTGCGCGCCGGCCGGCGTACGGGCACACTCGCCATCGCGCGTACCGCGCTTGGCGGGCTCCTCCTCGCCGCGATGTGGGCACTCTATGCGTCCTACTTCCAGGACGACGGATCCGATCTGCTCAAAGGATCCGGGACCGAGATCGGTAAGACGCTCAGTCGCTTTGCTGAATCGTTTGCCCTGACGTTCTTCCTCGTCCAGGCGACGGCCGTTCTCTTGCTCACGCCTGTCTTCGTCGCCGGAGCCATTTTTGAGGAACGCGAAACACGCTCCGGCGAAATCCTGCTGACGACCGAACTCACCCGCCGCGAAGTCTACGTCGGCAAGCTCGGCGCGCGCATGATCCAAGTTTTGCTCGTGGTCTTGGCGGGGATGCCGATCTTGTTCCTGACGCAGCTCTGGGGCGGCGTGTCGATGGGCGTGATCCTGGTGAACTACGCGGCCACGGGGATTGCCATCTTCGGTGCCGGCGTGGTGACCGCGGCCGTGAGCGCATACGCCGAATCGTTGCGCGGCGCCATCTTGCGAAGCTATGGCCTCTTGTTTCTCATGGACGTGTTCTTTTTCCCGGCGTCGCCGTACTTTCCGATTGTTGCGAGCCGTGGTCATTGGGGCGCCGGCCTCGGCACGTTCATCATCTATTTGCCGTTGCAACTGGTGATCGTGCTCGTCGGCTACTTCATCGGTCAACGGTGGCTGCGCATGGCGATGCTGCGGCAGAAGACGCGGATCACGAACAAGCCGGGGATGCCGCCGCCGTTGCCGGGCGCCAGCAGCGGACACTTGCCGCCCATCAAGGACGATACCGATCCGTTTCTATGGAAGGAGTTGAACGCCGGCGGCCGCGTGACATTGAAGCAAGGACTGACCGCGTTCATCCCCCAGGCCGCAACGCTTGACGACCGATTGGCCGAGATGGGCTTGGCCCGTTGGCTGGCCGCATCGCGTGAAATCGTGCCGACGGCCTTGCGCATCGTCGCTTTCCTTATAGCGCTCCTGCTGGCATGTTTGGCGTTCGTCGAGGCGATTCCAAGCCATTGGATGGCGCGCAACTTCGGGGCCCTGGCGTTGTGCTGGTTGATCTGCGCTATTGGCCTGACCGCAGCGACGGGCATTTCTCGGGAACGGCAAAAGCAAACGTTGATCGATCTGCTCATGCTGCCCGGTCCGCGGCGTGATCTGCTGCGAGCGAAGGCGCTGGCCTCTTTGATCCGCGGCTTCTGGCCGGCCGCGGCACTGCTGGTCATTGTCACAGTGTCGATTGCGACCTTCGGCGTCTCGTTGTTTTCGGCCGCGCTGCTGGTGTTGACCGCGGCGGGCATGGCGCTGTCCACCGCGGCGATGGGCGTTTGGCTGTCGGCACGCTGCCGCAATGCCCTGCATGCGACGAGCACGTGGATCGGGGTGATGGCCGGCATCGTCATTGGCACGTTCCTGTTGGCCGAGGCGAACATGGAATTAGTCCAGGAACCTGGGCAGCCGGGCCGACTCGACTATCCGGCATGGACGCGGACATTGAATCCGCTGCTCGCCTGGGGCCGGCTCGCTTTCCGCTACGATTACACCGCGGGGCAATATGTGTGGGGACGTGGGTACGGCCAGTGGCCGGTCACGTTCGCGGACCTGGCGCCCGCGCTGTTGTGCCCGATCCTGTACGCGGGATTGGGCGGCTTGCTCTGGTTGATGGCGGTCCGTCGCTTCGAAAAGGAAGGCCGGTCGTGAAGTCTCCCCGTCCGGATCGCCCTATCAAGAGAGGCCCGCCGCCGAAGTTCAAATCTTCTCGCTTTACCAATGCCTTGCTCGGCTGGGAACTGCTTCGCGTGAGTCGCCGAACGGCGGCACTCGCCGTGGGTCGTTTCGCATTCGGCGCGTGTCTGCTCGGCGTGTTGTGGCTGATCTGGTCGGCCGGCTTTGCTAACGAAACGGTGATTGAAGGCGACAACACGGCGATCGCGAAGAAGCTGCAGAAATTCGCCGAGACGTTTTCGCTCACCTTCTTTATCGTGCAATTGACACTTGCCCTTTTGCTCACGCCGATCTTCGTGGCCGGCGCTGTCTTCGAGGAACGCGACACGCGCTCTGGCGAAGTGCTCCTGACCACCGATCTCAGCCGGCGCGAGATCTTCTACGGCAAGTTTCTCGCGCGCGTCGTGCAAGTGATGATGGTGGTTGCGGCCGGGATGCCGATCCTGGCGCTGACGCTCCTGTGGGGCGGAGTCGCGATCGAATTCATTCTGATTGGCTATCTCGCCACGTTCCTTTGCATCTTTTCGAGCGGCGCGATCGCGGCGTCGGTTGCCGGCGGATCGGAGACGCTGCGCGAGGCGGTGCTCAAGACGTACGCCTATATCCTCGTGTTCGACGTGCTGATCTTTCCCGCGTCGCCGTTTTTCGTCATCCCGATGGCGAGCGGCGCTCAGCCAATGGGCATCGCGTGCGGGCTCGTGTTTCTGCCGGTCCAGCTCATCGTCACGTTCGTGTCGTTGGCGCACGGTCTGCGTTGGCTGCGTCTCGCGATGCTGCGTCAGCGCCGCCGCGTCACGGCCGAGTTGGCCGAGCGCATGGCGCGACGCAAGCCCCCGGTCGCCGAGGAGAATCCACTCCTTTGGAAGGAACGCTATGTCGTCGGCGGGGCAACCGAAACGACGACGAGCACCGTCGGCATGGCTAGCGTGGGCGTGGTGCTTGCCGTGATGATGCTCGTGTTCGTCGCGGCGGGCATTTTCCCGGCCGGTTGGATTGGCGCTTACGTCGTCCCGGTGGCGATGCTCGCGGCCGGTGCGTCGATCGGTCTCGGAGCGTCCGGCGGCGTGGCCCGCGAGCGCCAGCGGAACACGCTTATCGACCTGTTCATGCTGCCGGGCGGCCGCCGCGATATTCTCGTGGCCAAGCTCCTCGGCGCCGTGTGGACCGGCCGTTGGCTCCTGCTGGCGACGATCGGGCTGCTCGTGGCCGCGCCGTTCGGCGGCACGCCAGTGGTCGCACTGCCGTTGTTGTTCGTCGCCGCTGCGGTCTACTTGACATTCGGGGCGACGCTCGGGATCTGGCTCTCCGTGCGTTCGCGATCGGCACTGACGGCGCACGCCTCATGGATGGGATTCGTCGCCATGAGCCTGATCGGCACGTACCTGCTCGCGGATGCGATGGCTCTGAACGTGAAGCGCGACAACGGCGCCCCGATCAAGGAGTTTCCCGAGTGGAGTCGAGCCGCGAACCCGGTCATGGCCTGGCAAGAGCTGGCGATGTCGCCGGACGATGCCGCCGACGGTTCTTATGGCAATCGCAAGTGGCGTATCCTACCGATCGTCCCTGACAGTCCGCCGCGATTGCAGTATCCGCTTTGCGGCGTCGCCGTGTATTGCGTGGCGTCAGCGCTGCTTTGGTGGCTAGCGCTACGCCGCTTCGAACGCGAGGGTCGGGAGGACTGATGCATTACGTTCACACTACTGCTACCACTATTTGCCTCATCAAAGAAATCGGGGGATTGTCGTCTGTAATGAAATGCAATCGTCAGGGGGGGTGTGGCAAAACCGTGGCGATCTTGGCGACCTTACCCAAAAACCCGCGGAAAACGCAGTTTTTTGAAAAGGAAGATCGCCAACTCCCCCGGGGGCTCAAAACCCTAGACTTGGGCAATGCAAAACTCATTTTTTCTTCTTGGGCGCGGCAGCGGGCACTTCACCGCCGACGGCAAGCCAAAGGTGACTCGTCGTTGTTTCAAACTCCGCGAGCGGTGCTTTAGCGGTTCTTGTTAGCGACGGTTCCTTCGTACGGCCAACAATAGTAAACATCTCCGATGGCCCCGCCTTCTCGGTCGCTAGGCGCAACGTCAATTTGGCCGGATCGGCCTTCCCCGTCGCCGGGACGACGGCTGCCGACACGCCAGCAGGCAATCCCTCCGCTGTCACCTCGACATCTCTCGCGAAGCCGGCTTTCCGCATAACAGTGATCGGAATGTCGAGCGGCTTGCCCGGCGCGAGAGCGAATCGATCGGTGGTAATCATCAGTTCGAAGTCCGGCTCCGGCGGCGCGACCCGTAAGCGATAAACGAACCGCGGCCCACCGCCGCCATGCAGGTCGCGCACCTCAATCGTGTACGTGCCATCCGCGGGCGGATTGAAGGCGAGCTCCGCATCCTTGTTGAGATCGGGGGGCTCGGCGATCGCCAATTGTTTCTTGGCCGTGTCAAGAACACGGATGACCGGATTGACGGGCAGCTCGAGAGCTCGGGATTCCACGCGAATCGCAATGGCCTGTCCCTTCTTGCCGGTGATCGAAAAGGAGTTGGCATCCCCGGCCTTGGTCAGTTGGCCGGTCGCGGAAAAAGGGACCGCCAGCGGTCCGTCAGTCCGGGCCGCGTCCCAACAGGGATGGTTTTCGAGTCGGAAGCGAACCGGATTCGCCAGCAGCGGATGAAACACCGTCGCCACATCGCCTTCGACTGACACGGCCAAGGGGCGTGCTGCCGCCGAAATATTCCAACCCTTAATGCCGACCTTCGCCGCGGCCTTGCGCTCCACCGCCAGCGGCATTGCGTAATCCGCAAAGCCGCCGGTCGTCAGCGTGAGCCTGTATATGTACGTCTCTCCGCCCGAAAGCTTGATGCTCGCGTCCGCAACGGCCGGGAATGCGAACAGTCGCACCAAGTATGTGCCATCCTTCGGCACATTGAAAATGATCTGTGGATCAAGCCCGTGCCAGTCGTTGTTCTGTTCGAGAACGAAGCCATCGGCCGAGAGAACTTGCAAAACGCCATCCATCGGCGACTTGAGCGACCGGTGCGCATCAACCGACGCGACGAGCGTCTCGCCCTTCTTGAGCGTTACTGAAAAGACATCGACGTCGCCGGCCTTTTCCAACCGGCCATTCACGACCGTGGGCAGCTTGATCGTCTGAGCCTTCGTCGGCTCGTCGTTCGGCTCCTTCTCCGCAACATCCGGCAGTGTGCCGACGATGAATGGCCGCAACGTACTCGCGCCCTGCTCATCATGCAGCCGCAACCAATGCACGCCGGGCACGGCATCGGCCGCGATGGCAATCGACAGCTTGCCCTTGTCTTTGCTCGCATTCGCCGTGATCGCTTTGTCGCTCGTCCAGACCTGGACCGGCCACCGTTCAAACGTGCCGCCGACTGTGACGTCGACCGTCGTGCCGCGCTGCCCACCGGCGGGATAGAGATAGGTGATTGCGGGTGGCGCCGAAAACGATTCACCACAAAGGACACAAAGAACTGAAGCCATCACAAGAACAAAGCCACGGATGCAATACGGATCAAACACGGATGAAGAGAAGACAGAATCAACTGCCTTTCTGCATTGTCCGTGTTTCATCCGTGTTTCATCCGTGGCTAATTTGGCGGCGGGGCGGTCGAGTGTTAACGCATCAGTTCCTTGATCGGGGTCGGGTCGCTGACGACATGTACGGGTCGGCTTTGTGGCGTGTAAAGGATCTTGCCGGGGTCGATGCCGAGTTTGGCGTAGATGGTTGACGCAAAGTTCTCAGGCGACAGGACGCGTTCGACAGCCGCGAAGCCCTTGCGATCGGTGGCGCCGACGACCTGGCCGCCCGGCGTTCCGCCGCCGGCGAAGAGCACGCTCATCGCGTTCGACCAGTGATCGCGGCCGGCGTCCTTGTTGATCTGCGGCGTCCGGCCGAATTCGCCGAGCGCGATGACCAGCGTCGTTTCAAGCAAGCCGCGCTGCTTCAGATCGGCGATTAGCCCGGCGACGACCTGATCCCACGAGGGCAGCCGCTTCTTCAGCGTTTCGAATAGCTTGGTGTGATGATCCCAGCCGCCGTCGTAGAGCGTGATGAACGGCACGCCGGCTTCTACCAATCGGCGCGCGAGCAGAGCCCGCTGACCAAACGGCGAGCGGCCATACATGTCGCGGATGCGGTCCGGCTCGCGGCCGATGTCGAAGGCCGCTTGCGCTTCCTTCGAGCGCATCAGATCGTGGGCCTGCTTGTAATGATCGTCGAGGGCCAGCGCCGGGTCGGCTGTCTGCTTGTCGAGGAAGCGCTGGAACTTGTCGACCTCGGCCCGCTGGTCGCAACGTTCGAGGAAGCGATCGTCCGACAGACCACGCGGCAATGCGACGTCGCGAACGCGGAAGTCAGTCGTGTTCGGATTGTCGGAGACGACGAACGGAGCGTACTTCGCGCCCAAGAAATTTGGCCCGCCGGACCGCGACATGTCCGGCATCGAGAAGTACGCGGGCAACCCGGCTGGTGCGCCGCGCTCGGCCGCGGTCACCGATCCGAGGCTCGGATGGAACGACACGAACGCCCCGCAGCCGACCGGTATGCGCGGCGGCGCGCCCGTCATCATGTAATGATTGCCCGCCCCGTGATTCCCCTGGTCGTGGCGGATCGAGCGCACGACGGCAAGGTCGTTGGCGATACCGGCCAGCCGCGTCAGGTGCTCGGAAAGCTGCAGGCCCGGTACCTTGGTCGCGATCGGCTTGAACTCGCCGCGCAATTCGCTCGGCGCATCCGGCTTCGGGTCGAGCGTCTCATAGTGCGTCGGCCCGCCATCCATCCAGATGAGGATGCAACTCTTGGCCTGCATCGTCGGCGCCGTCTCACCGGCACGCAGTCGCAAGGTCTGCGCCAGCCCGCCGCCGAACAGGGCCCCGAGGCCGAGCTTCAGGCAATCGCGGCGAGTAGCGCCTTCGCAGTTGATTCGCAAAGTCATCCGACGGCCCTCAAGAGGGGCTCAGGGAGGCGGGAAGATTTCGGCAGGTAGGTACAGTGTAACATCGGCAGCACGCGATGTCATGCTGAATTGATACTCAAACATCAGCCGGCGCCTCGAAAAGACCGCAAGCGAGTCAGCACCTCAAGGCCGTTGACTCACCGGTCATCCGAGACGTTTCTCCCTCTCACGCCCGCACCGAATACCTTCCATAACAGAGCATTCGCAGAATCGGCCGGGGCCGAAGGTGCCAACTGGCCCAGGATAAGGGCGTGTCCCCGCGGACGTCGCGAACGTCGATGGTGGCGCCGGCATCGAGGAGGAGTTGGATCGCTTCCGCATCGCCGAAGGCGGCGGCACGGTGGAGCGGGGTTTCGCCATAGGTACGGCAATCGCGCATGAAGGAGTCGGTTTCGATGGCGGGCGTCGTGGCGCGATTCGGATCGGCGCCGTGTTGGAGCAGAACTTTCAAGATTGGGTTAAACGTTGCGGCGTCGACTTTGCAGAGTGCCGAGTGCAACGGGGTCTCGCCGGTGTCCGGCAGCGCGTGATTGACGTCCGCTCCGTGTTCGATGAGGAACTCGCACAACTGCCAGTGGCCGTGGAACACGGCGCCGTTGAGGTCCAAGTTCGTGCCGAGCGCGTCGAGGGACGCACCGCGCGACAACAGGTAGCGAATGGCGCTGACGTCGCCGTGGTAGGCGCACCATTGCATCAAGGAGACGCCGCCGGCATCGACGGAAGCGGAAGAGTGGCCTTGTGCGAGATAGTCGAAGATCAGATCAGTGCGGCCGTCCGCGATGCGCTGGAACATTGACTACTCTCCTTACGCGGCCCAAATCAATCGGACTGCCCGAAGACCATCGCAGCCACAAGCCGCCAGCTTGTGAGCGTCACGACGTGCGAAACTCTGTTCCTCCTCATAAGGTATCTCGAACGTCATCCCGCGAATCTCACGAAAGGCATTCATGCTCCGCGCATCACGCAAGACCGCGTACCTCGTGTTGGCCGGCCTCGCTCTCGTGGCGGCCGGGTGTGGATCGAACAACAAGGGCAAGATCGAGGGCAAGTGGAAAATCACCGAGTTCCCGTCGGAGCCGAACAGCAACACAAAGGATACCTTCGCGGATCTCGGCAAGATGGGGCTGTACATCGCGATGGAGTTCAAGTCCGACGAGTCGCTGGTCATGGCGCTCGCGGCCGACAAGCCGGAGACTCTTGAATTTGTGAAGCTGATGTCGCAGGGTAAGCCGACGTCGTGGAACGCAAAGTACAAGCTGGAATCGGGCGACGGCGTCGAATTCTACGACCTTCCCAAAGACATGCAGAACAAGGGGGGCGGCGGCCTGTTCGGGAGCAAGGATCGCGCCAAGGTGAAGATCAAGATCGACGGCGACAACATGACGATGACCGACGACACCAGCAAGGTGATCAAGCTGGTGCGCGTGAAATAACGCGGCTCGTCATCTCGAAGCAGGCGACGTAACGACAATACGGTGGCCGTCTCGTCCTTCACCCGCCTTGTTCAGCGGGCGAAGGACGAAGTCATCGTTGTGGTCAGCGCCCGCGCCAAATCAGCCCCGTGCCCTTCACGCCGACCTCATCCCTGGCAACTTTTTCGCACAACGCTGTCGCATCGCTGAGGACAACGCCCGTCGTCAAGTTGGCCGTGATGCGCACGCTCGGATACATGTTGTGCCGCTCGATCATGGTTGGGCCCGTGACTTCGCGGACTTGCGTGACAGTGCCGAGGGGGACGGCCTGTCCTTGTTTGTTTTTCACTTTCAGCGTCTTGAGCGCCGACGCCTGATCGCGGAACCGTTCATCGACGCGCACAATGATTTGCCAGGTCCGCCCAAAATGATGCATATCCTTCTTGCCGTGGGCGCGGAGCGCGGCCTGAATCGTGGTGAAGACATCATCGACATCGATCCCGAGCACCGTGCATTTGTCGCGATCGACGTCGATGGCAACCATTGGCGCTCGGCGCTGAGTGGCGCTGATTGAAACGTCCGTGAACTTGGCGCTCTTGGTCATTTTCTCGGCAATGGCTTCCGCATGCTCACGTAGCCATTCATTGCCGTGCAGGCCACGGTCTTCGATCGTGAGATCGATCGGATAGCCGTAGACCGGAAAATCATCCGCGGTCGACGGGCTGCTGACGCGGAACATCGCCTCGGGAATTTGTTCCCGAAGCAGGCCGCGCACGGTCTCCACGATCTTCTCTCGATTTAGTTCCCGCTGGTTCTTGGGCGCGAGCCGGACGATCAGGCAGGGGCCATTGTGGGCGAACAAAAACGGATGCTCGCTCAGTCCAAGGACGTCCTGCACACCTGGCGATTTCCGCAACACGGCGACCGCATGTTCGACAATCTTGGCACTGCGCTCCGCCGAGGCGCTTTCCGGCAATTCAATGTCAATCACCAGATGTTCGGGAGTCGTGGCACTGTCCGGATGATCGAGGTTGGCCGCGAAATCGAAAGGCGCCGCCAGGTCGAGCCCATCGGGCAATTGGCCACGCAGTTCGGCGAGTTTGTCGGCAACCGCTTTGCTCACATCGCTCGGCTTGGCATTTGGGAGCGGATAGAGGCACACGACCACGGCCGGCTTGCCATTGAGGATCGCCAGTGAATTGCTGCTCTCGTCGCGGGCCAGTTCGACGCGCGCCACGTCGCGCAGCCGAACGATTTGGGACTCCAGCCCGGTCTTCAAGATCAGGCCCTCGAACTGCTCCGGCTCGGCAAGACGGCCGAGCGTGTTGAGGGTCAATTGAAACGCCTGGCCCTTGGGCACGGCCGGAGCGCCAATCGTCCCCGCGGCAACCTGAACATTCTGTGCCTTCAGGGCCGCGGTCACATCAGCCACGGTGAGTTCACGTGCCGCCAGCCGATCCGGATCGAGGTAAACTTGCAAGCGATATTCGCGTTTGCCCATGAGACTGACGTCGCCGACGCCGGGCACGCGCGCCAGTTCATCGTTGATTTGGATTTTCGCGTAATTGCTGAGGTAAAGATCGTCGAAGCGATTGTCGGGACAAGTCAAGCTGACAAGCACCAACGGGTCCGGCGACTTCTTGCGCACCCAAATGCCTTCCTGGCGGATCGGATCGGGAAGGACCGGGATGGCCAGACTGATGCGATTCTGGACGACCACCTGCGCGATGTCGAGATCGGTCCCCAGTTCAAAAGTTATTTGAAGTCGATAGCTGCCGTCGTTCGCGCAATGCGACGTCATCGCCACCATGTGCTCGACGCCGTTGACCTCTTTTTCGATCGGCGCGGCCACGGTCTCAGCAACCGTCTGAGCATTCGCCCCAGCATAGGTGACCTGGATCAAGATCGTTTGCGGTGTCTGATAGGGACGAGATACCGAAGGGCCAATGCGATTCTTGTCCTCGGCCGAGTTACGCCAAGGATGCCAAACGAAGATGACAGCGCCGGCGCCAACGACTAGGAGCGTCGCAATCAGGAGAAATGACTGTGTTCGGGACATTGCGTCGTCTCACGCGTCATTCATGAGAATGGCACTTGTGTCGATTATAGATGCGCACCGTACGTCAATCATCAAACACAAACTCCGGCGTGTTCACCAGCGCCCAGAGCAGGTTTTCGGCGGCCTGCCGTCGCGACGACTTGTCGAAGTGCTTCAGCGCGGCCGTTCGTTCGTCGACGGTCGGCGGGCGACAATAGGCAAGCAAGTACAATTCGGCGATCAGTTCCTGGACCGGTTTCGTGGTCGCGGCCAGTTTGGCGGCGCGGCCGTCGTCGGTGGTAATCTTGCGATGTAAGTTCTGGGCATTCATCAGGTGCAGCGCTTGGACGACCGTGGTGTCAATGGTCCGCTCACAGGGGGGGTCCTGGTTCGGGTCGGGGCGGCCAAAACTGTCGAGGAAGACGCTTGGCGAGCGGACCGTCCAGACCGCCATCGCGCGGGTGCCCGGCGGAGTCGCGTCGAATTTCTCCGGCACGCCCGTGATGTCACTGACCGCGTCGAGCAGCGCTTCGGCCCGCAGTCGTTGGCGATAGTGCCGCGAATAGTTGCGTGAGTCGCCCACGTTCTTGTCGGTCGGCGTCGTCGATAGACCGTAGACGTACGACGTCGCAATCGTGCGGATCAGTTTCTTCAGATCGCAGCCGTTCTTGCGGAAGTCGGCGGCCAATGCGTCGAGCAATGGTCCGTTCGATGGCGGGTTGGTCGCACGAAGGTCGTCGACCGGGTCGACGATGCCGCGACCCATCAGATCGGCCCAGACACGGTTGACGATCACCTTCGCGAAGTACGGGTTGTCAGGCGACGTGACCCAGTCGGCGAAGACTTCACGCGGATCACGGTCAGCGGTGATCTCAGCTGCCTTGCCGAAGAGCGGCCGCGGCGGCAGCTCCTTGCCGTTGACCGGATGCTTCACGACGCCAGTCGGCTTCGTAAAGATCATTTCTTCGCCGCCGGAGATCGGGGCCGAGATCCCCTGACCCTTGTGCCCGAGACGGGCGAAATAGGCGGCCAAACTGTAGAAATCGTCCTGGCTCCAGATCTCGAACGGGTGATGGTGGCAACGGGCGCAATCGAGCCGCACGCCAAGGAAGAGCTGGCTGACCATCGTCGTGATCTCGTCCGGCTCGCGGCGATCGCGGAAGACGACGGCGGCGCCGTTGCGCCAGGTGCTTCCCTGAGCGGTGAGCAGTTCATGCACGAAGCGGTCATACGGTTTGTTCTGGCGGAAGCTGTCGCGGAGCCAGGCGTCGAGATTGAAGACTGCCTTCATGCCGACGCGATACGGGTTTGGCCGCAACAGGTCGGCCCACTTGCTGGCCCACCAGTCGGCGTATTCGGGTCGTTCGAGCAGACGATCAATGAGCTTGATGCGTTTGTCAGACGAAGTATCCGCGAGAAAGGCCCGCGTCTCATCGGGAGTCGGCAAGCGGCCGAGGACGTCGAGGAACGCGCGGCGGTGGAACGTGGCGTCGGACGCGGCGACCGAGGGCGTGAGACCGAGGCGTTGCAGCTTGTCCCACACGAGGCCGTCGATGAAGTTCTGCCGCGGCAACTTGGCGTAGACATCGGCTGCGATGTCGCCGGGCATCGGGATCAGGATGTTGGCGACGGCGAACTTTTCGAGATAGCGGGCCATGATGGCCGACTCGCCGGGCAGGGGGCCGGCCGTGACTTTGCCATCGGCATCAACCGCGGCATAGACGCTCTCGTTCGATTGAAAGCGCGACATGTTGGTCACGTCTTCACGCGATCCGTCGGAGAAATGCGCCATCACTTGCAGTTGCTGTGTCTGCTTGAAGACAAGCCGCTTTTCTGAGGGCTCGATCGTGATGCGTTCGAGCGTCGGCACATCGGCCGGCGTGCGTGGGCAACCGGCCGCGATCCACCGACGAAGCACGTCGAACGACGGATCGGTCGTCGGCAACTTCTTGCCGCCGCCGTGCGCGACCTGGCCGCTGGCTTTGCGGAGGAGCAAGCTTGTGTCCGGCGACGCGGGAAAGACGCGGCGGCCCTTGCCTTCGGAGGTGATCGCGGCGTAATCGAAATCGCGGTCGAAGCCGAGCAGAGACAGAGCGAAGCCGTTCTGGCCGCGGGCCTTGCCATGACAGGCCCCGGCGTTGCAGCCGAAACGGAAGAGGATCGGCTCGATGTCGCGTTCAAACGTGACCGGCCGCGGCGCCTGACTGAAGGCGGCGGACGGCACGAGTGCAACAACGAGAAGAGTGGAGAGCCGGATCATAAGCGAGAGGCGTTCAGGCGGGTGCCGTCAGGATAGCAGATTCGGTTCCCCTTGACATGCCGGACATCGCTGCTATCGTTCCGTCCCCATGAACGCCGCATTCCGTACCCTCGCGTGTTTGTTGCTCGGTACCGCTGTCGCCAACGCGGAGCCGCCCGCAACGCGCGTCGTAATCCTCGACAACGAGAATCTCATTGAGGGCGAGGTCACGCGCCTGGCGACCGGCTATCAGATTCGTCGTGCGGTGGGCGGCGACATGACGTTGCCGACCAGCCGCGTCAAGGCTGTCGTGGCGGATCGCAAGGAAGCCTTCGCGTTTGTCTGCGAGCGAGCCAATCTGCGTGACGCGGACGAACGGCTGCGCCTGGCGCGCTGGTGCTCCACGAACGGTTTGCCCACAGAAGCGCTGAGCGAGGCCCGCATCGCGGCGAAGATGCGGCCGGGATTCGGAGCGGCCGAGCGCTATGCCCAATCGCTGGAAATGACGGCCAAGACGGCACCCGTCGTCGACCCAGCGGTCGTGCAAGCGAAAACCGAGACTCCGGCGGGCGACAAAGTCACGGACGTGCCGGTCATCGATTACAACAGCGAATCGTTCCCGCTCTTCGCGAGTCGGGTGAACTCGGTGCTCGTGAATGCGTGTGCGAACTGTCATGCCCGCGACGACATCAAGGGATTTCGGCTCACGCGGACGAGCGGTCGGCCGGGGGTCACGAAGAACATGATGTCGGCTCTGCAACAAGTGAATGCCGCTGAGCCGACTCAGAGCCCGATCCTCGTGAAGGCCTTGATGCCGCACGGCTCGGCGACGGAGGCCCCGTTCAAAACACGCAATCACCCGGCGTTTCAGACGCTGGAGACCTGGGCCCGCTTCGCTCGCGCGGCCGACGGCACGCTGGAACCGGAGCGGCCGCTGCCGACTACTGAGCCACGCAAGCTGCCGGACCTGCCGCCGCCACCGCCGGGCAACGTCTTTGGACAGGACAGCAAGACGGTCCCGCCGAAGCCGACGAAGACCGTGGCGGATGACCCTTTTGACCCGGCGATCTTCAATGGGACGGTGAGACCGAGAAAATAGGACTCATGGGACGGAGGGGACGCATGCGTCCCCTCCGCCCCATTGATCCGATCGCTTTTTCAGAGACGCCGGCAATTCGCCGCTGTAACTTGCCCACAGCGCATCGATCGTGTGCGCCACCCACACGTCCGGGGCCACGCTCTTCAAGTGCCGGCTCACTTGCATCAGGCAGCCGACGTTGCCCATGAACACCGCTTGCGCCCCCGTCTCCCGAATGTGCGCCGCCTTGCGATCACCGAGGCGGCCGGCCATGTCGGGTTGCGTCAGGTTATAGCTGCCCGCGGCGCCACAGCAGATTTCGCTTTCGGGCAGAGCCACCAGTTCCAGGCCGGGGATCATTTCCAATAATCTGCGCGGTGGAGTCGCCACTTGTTGCGCATGCCGCAGATGGCATGCGTCGTGATACGTCGCGCGAATCCGCAGCGGATGCGTCGGCTTGATCGGGCCAAGCTCCATCAGAAAGACGCTGATGTCCTTGGCCTTCGCCACGAACTTCGTCGCGGCGGCCGCGTGTTCAGTGTTGTGCAACAGATGCTCGTAGTCCTTGAGCATCGCCCCGCAGCCGGCCGCGTTGATGATGACGGCGTCAAGCTCATCGAGCTTCGGCCCGGTGAAGCCGAACGCCGCCAGGTTCTGTGCCGCCAGGTCGCGGGCCGGTTCCTCCATCGCCGCGTGATAGTGCAGCGCACCGCAACATTGCTGCGTCCGCGGGATCCAGACCTCGCAGCCGTTCTTCTGCAGCACCCGAGCCGTCGCGATCTGCGTCTCCGGATAAATCGCGTCGGCAACGCAGCCGAGGAACAGACCCACGCGTGCTCGCCGCGGCCCCTCGGCCGGCAACACTTCGGGCAGCGATCCGTAATGTGCCCGCAGCTTCGGCAGCATCCCGTGCATCAGGCGCAGACGCCTCGGCAGCAAGCGCAACACACCGGTCTTGCGTGCGAGCCAGTCGAGCCCGGTCCATTGGGCCAGCCGAGCCGGGGCCAACGCAAGCCTCGTTCGAAGACGCGATGGGAAGACGTGGAACAGCATCCAGCGCTGAAGCCGGCTGAGCGGCCGCACCTGGCGTCCCGGTTCAAGATGGCCCATGTACTCGCGGAACGGCTCGATGAGCTTGCCGTACTGCACGCCCGACGGACACGCGGTCTCGCAGGCCCGGCAGTTCAAGCAAAGGTCAAGGTGTCCCTTGACGGTATCATCGAGCGGCAATTTGCCGTCGATGACGCTGCGCATCAGATAAATGCGCCCCCGCGGACTATCGGCTTCGTGCCCGTTTTCGACATAAGTCGGACATGCGGACGTGCACAGCCCGCAGTGGACGCAGTCGAGGACCAGTTCGTACTCGATCGCGGGCCCGGAACCGGCCAGGACGTCGAGAGTGGTCTTCGGTTGAGTTTTTGTCATCAAGAATCTTGAATGCATCTATGTTTAGCGGGCGACCCAACGGGTCGCCCGAGGATCAAATGCCATCCACAAATCGCCCCGGATTGAACACGCGGCCTGGGTCCATCTTATCCTTTACCGCCCGCATCAGCAGCCGGTCCGGCGTCGATCGGCCCCACACCGATACAACCGTTTTCCACGCCGACGGGCAACGCAGAACCACGACGTTTCCGCCGACCGGCTGCGTCCAGCCGATCAACGTATCGAGCAATTGCTTCGCTCGCTCCGCTCCAACTTCCTCCGGCCAGCGGCCGATGACGATGCCGTTGCCCGCATGCGCGATTAGGGCCGGGCGGGGATCGAGGCCGTCGGCCTTGCGGAAGAACTGGGCCGTCGCGGCGGGCACCATGTTCGCTTTGAAAGTCAATCCGCCCGGCGGATCGAGCGGAAAGTCGGCCCAGCGCTGAAACAGACCGTTGGCCAGATCGCTTTGAAACTCACTGTCGGTCTTGCGCAGTTCCGTCGGCAGTTCCTCCATCAACCGATTGACCTGCCAATTGACCGTCGTCGATTTCTCCTCGAAGCCGACGACGAGAATGAAGCTCCTGGCTTCGGACCCGAGCATCATGGCCGCGGGGGCATTGGCGACGCCAATCATCGTCGGCCGCGTGGCCGTCGCGGGAAGCACGCGATTGAGCACGTTGTCCAGCGACTCCGCCGGGCAGGGCGTGACGATGGCAGCCACCGCTTCCGGCAGCGGCTTCACCTTGAACGTCAGTTGCGTGATGATCCCGAGCGTTCCGAGCGAGCCGGTGTAGAGCTTCATCAGGTCGTAGCCGGCCACGTTTTTGACCACGCGGCCGCCGCCCTTGACGTCCTCACCGCGATCGTTGACGACGCTGACGCCGATCACGTAATCGCGGAAGGTCCCATGCCCGAAGCGCCGCGGCCCGCTAACATTCGTCGCGATTGCGCCGCCGAGGGTTGCGGCATCCGGGACGTCGACCGGAAGTTGCTGGCCCTCTTTGCGCAATTCATCACGCAGACGAGCGACGGTGATACCCGCTTGCACAGTGATCGTCATGTCGCGTGCCGGATAGTCGATAACGCGATCGAGGCCGCCCAACTCGACTGCCGTTCCCGGCTTGGTTGGCGGCAAGCCGAAGTCGAGCTGCGTACTGCCGCCGATCGGGTAGAGGGCCTGTCCGTCGGCCGCCGCTTTGCGAACCAATTCGCACAGCTCGCTCGCCGATCCCGGCCGCACGTTTGGCAACGGACCAAAACCATCAATATGACGTGTCGAATTCAAAGGTGTGCGCGGCCGACGGCCGCCGTAGCCACAAGCTGCCAGCTTGTGGAGTTAAAGTTTCACCCACAAGCTGGCAGCTTGTGGCTACGAAGGCTGCTAGCGTGCTCGGTCGTCCAGGTCGTCGAATTTACGGCGCGGCCGATCGTCATCGTCATCATCCCGTTCGTCCCGGCGACGACCACGGGGACGTTCGTCTTCCTCGTCTTCAATTTCATCGCGCCGACGCCGGCGGGGACGGGGACGATCGTCGTAATCGTCCTCATAGTCGTCGTAGTCGTGGTGTCGAGGACGACGCCGGCGCTGAAGCTTCGGTTTCGCTGAAGCGAGGGAGACGATCAACGCCAGGCCGCTGCAACCGAGAACCGCAATCGCATCTGGCAGGATTGTCTTGGCGTCCACTTTGAATGGCTGGACATTGCCATTTTGCATGTCGTCCCAGTTCATGAGCAACGCGAGCGCGACCGCCACCGGAATCATGCTGAGCAAGATCAGTGCAACCGCATACGCGGCTGGACCGCGGACTTCCTTGCCCTGACTGAGCGAAAAGCGCCCGTAGATCATAATGATGATCCCGAACACAACCGACGCAATCTCGATGATGCAACACATGACAAACCTCGAACAACAGCTCGATGATTTACGATATTCTAAAGTGCCGCCCGTCGCCCCGCTTTCACTTGTCCGACTCGGCTCGGCTCCGCACACGCCCCCGCCGTGGGCAGCATTTTGTTCGGACTGCACAGGTTGTTCGGATTGAACGCTTCGCGGAGGCGGACCATCATCGCCAGGTCTTCCGGCGTGAAGAGCTTCGGCATCAGGTCGAGCTTCTCGACGCCAATGCCGTGCTCGCCGGTCACGCTGCCGCCCATGCGGATGCACTCGTCGAGAATGTCGTGGCTCGCGGCCAACACGCGGCGCACCTGATCGGCGTCGCGTTCGTCGAACAGCAGGATCGGGTGAATGTTCCCGTCGCCGGCGTGAAAGACGTTGGCGATCTTGATGTCGTGCTTCGCGCTGGTCGCGGTGATGAAACGCAGCATTTCCGGCAAGCGGCTGCGGGGGACGACGCCGTCTTGGGTGCAATAGCTCGGGGCCAGCCGACCAATCGCGCCGAACGCCTGCTTGCGGCACTTCCAGAGTAGCAAGCGCTCGGCATCCGTATTGGCGCGACGAACCTCGCGAGCATTGTTGCGCTTGGCAATCTCCTCGATCTTGAGCGCCTCTTCTTCGAGCCCCGCGTTCAGGCCGTCCACTTCCATGATGAGCACAGCGCCGGCGTCGAGCGGGAAGCCGAACTTGAAGGCCTGCTCGACGGCCCCGAGGATCAGTCGGTCGAGCAACTCCAGAGCGCCCGGCACGATGCCCGCGCCGATGATGTCGCTGATCGTGTTGGTCGCGTCATCCACGGAATCGAAGACGCCGAGCAGCGTCCGATAGGCCTCCGGATTGCGCGTGATGCGGACCCACGTTTTGCTGACGATGCCAAAGGTCCCTTCGCAGCCGACGATGACGCCCGTCAAATCGTAGCCGGGGCTATCTTCCGCGGGGCCGCCGCAGACGACGACGTCGCCGTTCGGCAACACCAGCTCGACGCCGAGCACGTGATTGACGGTGACGCCGTACTTGAGCGTGTGCGGCCCACCGGAGTTCGTCGCGACGTTGCCGCCGATCGTACAGGCCCCTTGGCTCGACGGGTCCGGCGCGAAGTGGAAACCGTGACTCTTGCACTGATCCGTGAGCCACTTGTTGACGACACCCGGCTCGACCACGGCATAGCGGTTGGCGTAGTCGATCTCGAGAATCCGCTTCATCTGGGCGAGCGCGATCATCACGCCGCCGCCGACGGGCACGCAGCCGCCAGCCAAGCTCGTGCCGGCGCCGCGCGCAAGAAACGGGACCTTCAGTTCGTTGCAAACCTTGACGATGCGAACGACCTGCTCCGTGGTCGTCGGGAACACGACGACGTCCGGCTGGTTCTTCTCGATCGTGAAGCCGTCGCACTCGTAAACGAGCAGGTCGGGGCGTTCGGTGAGCAGCGCCTTCACGCCGACGATGGCTCGCAGGCGGTCGATGATGGGATGGGCGGCAGCGGTCGCGGTCATGCGGATTCATTCATGGTGGGATAGGGAGAGATTATGGGCATGGTGGCGACAAGGCGAGCGTCGGGGCGTCAGCCCGATGTGCCGCAGTCAGGCACGTCGGGCTGACGCC
>DATANR010000016.1:0-6561 GCA_036266155.1 Gemmataceae bacterium
GCGACATCTCACTCCGCAGAGCAAGGCACACGCGATGACCGGAGCAGCCCTCGCCTCAACACCCGGCGAGGAGCAAACAGCCCGGACGAAGTCTCTCTATTTTCGAGGGGTTAGTGGTCCAAAGAACGGGGTCCACCACAAACGTCTACAAGAGGTCCTGAGAATGATAGAATAGTGCGATGAAGGTTTGCGGCAGGTGACGCAAGTGAACGTCTAATCCGCAAACGTTTGCGGATCTACCGACCGGTGGCCGCCATAGTCAACTGCTCCACTCCCTTGGCAGTTACCTTTGGCGGCGGTTCGCCTCAAGCGTCTTGATCCATTCCACGCTACAAGCAGCTTTATCGACATCAAAAGTGACATAGGCCGCCGCCAAATACCCGATATCATGGATGTATGCCGGCAACTTGTAAACACGATCAAACTCGATGTCATTGGCAGTCGCGTGGTTCGTCTTCGCTTCGATTACCAAAAGATTCGGTCCCGGTCCTCTTTTGTGAATAATCACGTCGGGGAAGACGGTAGTTGTCCTTTCGATGGCTAGATGCGGACGTAGCGCGTAAAATCTCTCGATCACATCTACTTCCTTTCGGCCATTAATCCCATGCGGCCTCATGTGCCGATTGAACTCGCAATCGACGTCCCATTTGCCCGGCCATTTCGCCACCCACTGTTCGAGGTACATGGCGAATTTGTGCGAGATTGCGCGTTCACACACGTTGCGATCGAACAGGGGCCGGTCACGCCGTAGGAGTTTCTTGAACGCCTTATCGATAACCTTCTCCAGGTCTGCCTGGTTTGGCATGACAGCCTCCGTCTTGGGTTTACGAATGCGGTGGCCGCATGAGGTTCAGCTACTCAAGCATCGGTTTCCGCACGCCGAGCATATCTGCTCACCTCTTCCCGCCGGCCAGTTCGGCAGCGGCGTCATGCAGTGCGGGCAGACGAGCGAAAGGATCGCGATCGTGGGTCTTGCCGCCATCGGCACGACACGCTCCGCAAAGTACCTGGCGCTGCTGATCCGCAGACGAACCCGCTGCTTCATTCCTTCTTCCGCTTCAGCACCGTGAGGGCCTGTCCGTTCCCCAGATTACCAGAGAACTCCGTTGGACGCTCCGCCTTCGTGTCCTTGGGGAAGCAGAGCAGAAGCTCGTCATCCACGAATTTGTAAATCCCGTGGTACGTCTGGCCCTTGTTCTTACCGGAGGTCACTTCAAGGTCAATCCACTTGAGACTTTTGGCCGGATCCAGCTTCGCGACGGACTCTTCCACCTGGGTGCCGATCTTCAGCGTGGACTTGTCGCCCTCAAACACCCACTTCCCATCTTCAGTCGTGCCCTTGCGGCCATCTTGCTCGGCGACGCTGATGATCCACACACCCTGGAACTTCTTCAGTTCGTCTTTGGCGTCCGGGGATTTGGGCGGTTCTGCCTTGAGTGGCAGCGAGAGGAGGAGCAAGACGAGAACGGCCTGCAATTTCATGGATCTCATCCGGGAATGTCTGCATCGGTCGGCCCGTTTTTCAACGTGCCAGAAACGAGGATCGCGTGACCGGCGAACAGATCACCGTCCGCGTGCCAGAACGAGAACTCGCCGTCAGCCGCCACGCTGACCGACTGGAGCTTCATCCGCTTCTTGAACTCCGCCGCCTTTACGTCAGGCTCCCCGTCGTCCAGCCAAGATTCGTTCTTCAGCGGCATCAGCTTGGTCACGGCGAAGTCGTCGATCTGGCGTTTCCAGGCTGCCTGGCGGTCCCAGAGTGCTTCCGCCGTCTGGATTGCGCCGGCAATACCACCGTCGCTATCCGGCCCCAAACTCAGTTTCACATTCCGGCGGTTCCACTTCGCGGTTGTCTCGAACAAGCCGGTCATAGGATCCATGACGCAATCCCCGAAGTGTTTGGTGGAGACCACAACAGGGGTTCGCAACCGCTCCGAAAACCGGTGCAGCGATCCGTCTGCGTCCTCGGACTTCAGGACTTCGGCGAGTATCGCACGGGTGTGGTCCCTGTCTAGCAGGACCAGGAATCGCTGGACCGAGTAAGCAGGGAACCGCTCGAAGATGTTTTCACTCCGAGGTTCATCACCCGATGATTTCGGCACCGGGCGGAGCAGCGTCATCTCCTTGCCGACGAGTGCATTGTCAAGAAACCGCCAGTTGGCCAGGGAGAAGCAGTGGACATCGTAGTCAGCGCTGCGAGGCCAGCCGGACTGATTGCGTGGAGAGACAACACCTTCGACGATCCGGCACTCGGACTCATACGACGCCTTCTCGGCCATATCGACGGACGCGAGGGCTTCGCGGGGTGGTGGGCGGAAGGGCATGTGGATTCGGCGGTACGAGTGGTGAGCAGGAACCCAATGGGCCGGTGGAAACCTCGGAGCATTCTCTAGTGGCGCAAAGTCCAACGCAAGAACTTTGTGGCTCCAATCAGCGACTTCCCCTTCTGTGCCGGCCTGACTGGTGGCCTGACGACGAAGATTGTGCAGTCAGGGTCGGCGACAGATTGTCGCGTAATGGTGCTGGCCGCGATTCGAGACTACCTCCTGGCAAAGACTCCAGGGGTCGTTTGCCCGCAGAATAATCGCCGGGTAGGGGCGGGCCAGAGCGAATCAGCGATCGCTAGTCGCCTTGTCAGGGTGTGCTGTAGGCTCGTTTCGATTGTCATGCAGAATCTCGCTTTCGTTTTGTCCATTTCGCATCTACTGGAAGGGAGAGCGAAAGATTTGCGCCCAGCCGATGGGAGCCAATGATGGTAGACCTCAACCGCGACCGCATGGTTTACGTTCCATGCCGGTTAAACCGCCGCGATGCGCGAAGTGCCCATTTTGAGGATGCAGACGGGTCTCCCGTGAACGTGGTCAGTCCCTTGGGTCGCGTTGGTCGCCGGCTTTGCGTTGCCGCTCAGTGGCTTCGATCAGCAGCTGGAAGGCAACGCGTAAGGTTCGAGGACGGTGCCGAGTTGTGGATTTCCTGCGAACGCGGTGAGGAGGAAAGATTCATTCCGTTCGGTACGAGATCAATCGTGATTGCCGATTTGCCTCTGATGATCGACCCAACTCGCATGCTGGATCAGCCAAGCTCGCTCGGCGATTGAGATCTTGATGGCGATCAGGCCACCGCTGCCGGGGCCACAAGGCATTCAGGCCCTTGAAACTGCGGATTGTTCAGCGATGGGTTCGCGGCATCGGCCACCTTCTCGTCGGCTGGATGAGGCCCGATGATCGTCATCAGCTTGTACGGGGCGCTGATTGCTGGATCGAGCCAGGTCGCTTCGTCATTAAGCGGCGGCCTTGACGCCTTGGTCGTGCGGCCACGGCGGTAGCCGGCTCACTGCTGGGGCCGACCTGCGATCCGCCGGGTGACCGAACAGAGCCGAGCTGACTCCAAGTTCGCCAGCAGTCGTCTGACGTGGGGAATAGTGTCGTGGTGCTATTGGAGAAAAATGCGTTTCGGACCTATATTGCCGCGCTATCTCTCGACTTAAGGCAAGACGGAATATTACAGTACAGAAGGGGTGATTTTCACCCCTTCTGCCTTAAATCTGTGAGCTACCCTCTCTTTGATGATCGCTTTCGCGCCTGTGGCCAGTCAAACGAAGGTTAGCATCCTTCCGTCGGAAGCGACAAGTTGCGCGCGCACGTGACTTCGTGGGGCTCCAGGCATTTGCCGAAAATCGGATCCTTGATCGCGCATTCAAAGCAAGCCTTCCCGGAGATGGTCTGGCAGCACCACTTACCGGTCCCGCATCCATCGGACGGCGTGACGCCGCGGCCCAGACCTGCCGTGCGCGACGGGGTCGTGAACCTATTTTGCGGAGTGAAATTCGGAAGCTTCATCATGCACCTCTTTCTTTGAGAAAAGCTCGGAACTTAGAACTGTCCAATCGGAACACAAACACACACGCCGAACGGACAGACACACTTGGGTCGAAAACCTGGGGCACAACGGTTGACCGTTGGACCACATCCAGGCCCAAAATTGCACCGGCAGTCTCCGGGAAATTCGGAGGTGTTCATGCCGGATTTCGATGCAGGTCGGACGCGCGACCGCTCTATCGCGGGAACTGCTTCAGTAAAATTCGGCAATTTCATCGTCAGCCTCCACTGGCCAGTCAATAACAGGTCCCGCTGCAGTAAGAGCCGAAAGGAGAGCTTATGCAAGGACCTAGGCAGCGGTTGGCGCAGCCGCATTCCCCTGCCGGCGCAACTCCGCAGCCAGACGCGTCTTCTTTCCGCTTCGGCTCAGTTGAATTCGGTTGCCGGCGTTCCCTGATTTGCGCTCTGGTCATCGTAGGCAGTTTCATGATCAACCCTCCTCCTGACGCTCCCTGACACCGGCCCGAAACACTCGGACAAGCATCAGGGCTGGATTCTTAAAGGTCAACTGCAGGCGGAACAGTCGTAGAGCGCGCCGCACTGCTGTCCCCCTGATGTCGCGCAGCATTGACGGCATTTCCCATTCACGCAGGTCGTAACGCATTGCCCCGAGGCATCCCACATCCGATCGTTCGGCGCCCGCACCGGATCGCTCGCTTCGACGCCGAGGAAAGGCCGAGCTACCCTCTTCGTCGATCGAGAAGCGACACGAGTTTGTCTTGGAATCCTCATTGCTCTCTCCAAGTTGTGGAATGAAGGAACCAGCTCAATAATGCGAGTATCACCTCAATGTGAATGACCGCTTGGATCCCGCGACGATGATTGGAACGACGTCGCTGACATCGATCGTGTAGCGAACGGCGCGCCGGGACTGCATCAGGTTATTGGGATTGAAGAAAATGATGCTGATATCCCAACAGTCGTAGTCTGGCCGGCATATCGGGCTCTTTGTGACGGTAATGGTGTCAAGCTCAAGTCCGCTGAATGGCTTGTCTTCTGCCTCATTGGCAAAAATCCCTTGAACAAACAAGGAATCTGTGACGGCATAGTTCAAGGCGCGATCTTGCGGGGTCAGTCCGAGATTCCGCGTCTGCTCGAAGATACGGTCGAGGAAGATGCGCATTGCTGCCTGAGCATTTTCACCGGCGCCTACCATTCTGGAAATCGTGTTGAGCAAGATTGCCGTTGTCCAGTTGGCCATGCCTCGGTGGTCAGGAACGACTACAGGCACGGTCTCTCCCGTGAATAGGCGTGTGCTTCCCGCAATTGTCCCCGCCAGCGACATCCGCTCCGCGCCCTTTCCAACCTTGGGGCCTTCTACCCGACTATCATTTGGGTCGGGCTCGGGAAGTTGATCTCCCAGGAATGAAACGAGAATGTCGTAGATGTCTTCCGAGAATGGGCCGCGAGGAGCAATGGCATAAACTGGTGTCTCATCGATCTCGAGGATCCATATCAGCGACGTGACGTCTGTTCGCGCACCAAAGACCGGCCCGTTCAGGATCGTGTAGTCACCGGCGACGGAAGGACGGTGGGTTAAATAACGATACATATCCTCCGCCGAATCGACATTTGGGACACCGATGTTCAGCGGCGCTGAACGAACGGCGTTGCGGAAATACTCGCGGCGCGATCGCGTGCCGAAGTCATAGCTAAGCTTGCCGATCGCGAAGACTTTCTGCGGTCCGTTTGCATTCGGTTTGGCCCCGCCGCCGCAACCACAGTCCGACGGCAGCACTGCCGGCGCGACAGCGCATTCCGCGGGCAGCACAGCCGGCGGTATGTCGAAGGGTCTGTTGAGCCGCGTGGACGGCTGGGGAGCCTCGCCATTCATGACGGACTCAGAGGGTTGGACGCTCAAATCCACATTGTCGCCCATGATACCTGTCCTTTCCAGAACGAATAAAGTTGCCTTAGGAATCTTCAGTCTACCGGCTAATAGTTTTTGACACTCCGTTGATTCATCGTCATCGCACCCGTCCGCGGTCTTCAGAAGTGCATCCTTAACGATGGCCGCAGAGATTGGCTTCCCATTAAGAGATTGCAAACTCATCAGCAAGGCTGCAACGCCGGATACGATGGGCGTGGCGAAACTGGTGCCGGTGCGAATCGAGGTAATATGTCCGGGTGAAGCTCCTTTGATGCGTTCACCCGGTGCGAGGACGCCCTGTCTGCGGTAGCGTTCACCCCAATTGCTGAAGTCCTTCGGTTCGCCAGCTTGGTTCATCGCTCCGACAGCGAGAACGTTTTCGACGGCACCTGGAACATGCAGGCAGTCACAACCCTGATTGCCCGCGGCAGCGATGATCAGAACTTTCTGTTGGTTACAGTCGCGGATGACGTCCGCGAGGAGTGGATGCGCTTCGCCGGACGAAGAGAACTGTCCGCCACTGATATTGACGATCAAACCTTTGCAGCTTCTCTTACGTGCATAGTCGATCGCAAGTGTAATGGCTCTTGCTAGGTCCACCTGCGAACAGGGAATCACCGAATGGTCCGGACCATCAGTGAACACCGGTATAATGACGCCGCAGCAACGCGGCGCAATTCCTTTCACAGGCCCTGCATGCTGGCCGAAGATTACACTTGTGACATGAGTGCCATGTTCTAGCGAGGGACCGGCTGAGACGGGAATACCTGTACCATCAAGTTGTGAGAGATTCGCGCCCTGAAGTGTGGGGTG
>DATANR010000017.1:0-3006 GCA_036266155.1 Gemmataceae bacterium
CGAACGCGGCCGACGCATCTTGGGCGAAACGCTCCAAGCCTACCGCCGCTACCACGCCCAAGCGGCGTGATTACAACGACTTTCAGCAGTCGAAAACTTCTCCGCATCTTGCGGGGAAGTTCAGAAGAAAGACCCTATTCCTGGGCAAAAAGGACGAGTTCCGGTCAGCCCGGAGCGAACTGCTCGCCCTGTTTCGAGATGCCACGGAGCCGCAGGTCGCCGAACGAGTTGGCCGGGCCTGTCTACTCCTGCCCGGCAGCGAAGACGAGTTGCGGCAGGCGGTCGCGCTCACCGAGCGGGCCACGGCTGCCGCCGATCCGAAGTACGATTGGGCTCGCCCGTACTTCCACTTCGCCAAAGGCCTCGCGGACTACCGACTGGGCCGGTTCGACGAAGCCATCGCTGTGATGAGCGGCGAGGCCAAGAACACCGATTACATCGGTCCGAGCGCCCGTCTCGTGATGGCCATGGCGCTATTCCGCAAGGGAAATACCAAGGAGGCTCGCGCGGCCCTGGCCTCGGCCGTCGATTCCTACGACTGGAGCCCCGCGAAGGCGGACAACCGGGACGTCTGGATCGCCCACATCCTCCGGCGCGAAGCCGAGGCGATCATTGGGTCGGTGCGCACGGAGGCCGGCCCACAGCCGCGAGTGGTCCCAACGGAACCGCGATCAAAGTGAAACCCCGACGACGCGGCTGAGAAGCTGACGTTCGTTAACACGGTGGTATCCCATGGACCTGCAACTCGTCAGCCTCGTGTCGGCCTGCACGGCACTGGTTGCGTCGATCGCCGGCCCGCTGGCCACGCTACGGGTGTCCCGCCGACAGTTCGACGCGACGGTCCTGTCGACCAGCCGGCAGAAGTGGATCGATGCCCTCCGCGACCTGCTCGCGGACCTGATGTCACAGCTTGCCGGTCTGTCCGTCCTCAAGACCCGGTGGACCGGCGAATGGGACCGAGGCCGCGGGCTGCTCCGGTCCGACCCCGCGCTCGTGGCCCGACTTGAGCGGCTGGTCCTGGTCCGGTGGAAGATCCGGTTGATGCTCAACTTGAACGAGGCTGACCACCAGGAGCTCGATCGACTGATCGGCGACGCGATTCGGCGTCTGCGCGACGAGCCCCCGCGGGAGGACGATACCGACACCGACATTGAAGACATTTCGCGGCAGGCGAAGGGCATTCTGAAGCGGGAGTGGGAGCGCGTCAAGAGAGGGACTTGACGCCACATTACTGAAGAATCGACGAGCAGGGAACCTGCCGGCTAAACCATTACCAAGCAGCTCGATACCGCTCATTGCCGATCGGCGAAGTGTCCTTAGATTCGTCAGTCGACTCCTATCTGAACCTGCGTCTCGCAAGCACCGCGCAACGACATTGCTTTTCACGGATCGACAAACTTCCTGTCCACCTCTCCCCGCTTAGTTAGGCATTGGAGGGGAGATTGGTAAACGACAGTGCAGAGGACCGTGGCCCTGAGTCCACCGACCGCCGCAGCCGTGTCCAACTCAACTCAAGTTCATTCCGTTCGCCTATTCGTGGAGCGTTTCGATGAAGCAACTCATACTCGTGGCGGCACTGATTGTTACTCTCAACCCATGGGCTGCTCCGGCTGGGGAAAAAGAGGTCTATCGCATAGGCATTGCCAAGGGCGTCGTCCGGGACGTGCCACAAGGCCTCCTGTCGATAGCGGGTGATCCGTTCCGGGAGTTGATGAAAATTCAGACCGGCCTGAACGGCGCAGTTACATTCGATCACGAATGGCCAGCGCTTGCCCGCAACCTGAACGACGGGAAGCTGGAATTGGGAGTTCTCCAGGGGCACGAATTCGGTTGGGCCAGGCAGAAATACCCCGACCTTCAGGCGCTCGTGTGTTCCATTGCACGACCGAAACCGCTGATAGCTTATCTCCTTGTTAGACACGATTGCAACGCAGGCGACCTCGCTGACTTGAAGGACGGCAAACTCGTTATGGCCACCGCACTTACGGATCACGCGCGCCTGTTCCTGGCCAAGAGGCAGGCTGAGGAGATGGGCGGATCGGTTTTTCGCTCGACCGCGACAGTGGATACCGTTCACGAGGCGATTCAGAAGGTCATAGCGGAAGAAGGCGACTTGACCGTAACGGACCATGCCGCCTGGAGCTATTTCCAAAAGCTCTATCCGGGTGCGTCCAAGAATCTAAAGGTGCTGGCCAAATCTGAAGAATTCCCGCCGACAGTTCTTGTCTACAAGAAGGGCAGCCTGGACGAGATTGCATTGAAGAAGCTGCGCGATGGGCTCGTGACTTCACACGAAACAGCCAAGGTTGCACGGATGATGGGGCTGGTCCGGATCGAAAAGTTTGTCGCTGTGCCGGACGGGTTTGAAGAGACAATCGCGGCGTGTCTCAAGTCATATCCCGCTCCGCGCACGCAAAAGTAATTCTCACGATTTGCTTAGACGTTTGCCGGATGAAGAAGCGTAGTGAACGAGCGCTTGTCTATCGGGTCGCGCGGTCACTGCCGGAATCAAAACCGGCATAAGGAGATAATGACTGCATGTGACTGGCGATTCCGAAAATCGCCAATAAGGACCGAAGTCACCGACAATATTATCACTTATGAGCCTATGGCGGGAAAGGACGGTGATGGTCAGATTCCCGTGAATTACATCGAAGCGTCAATTTCCCGTTCGCCCAGGTCGAGTTCGAGAGTACAAAGTTTGCGGCCTGGAATGCCGCAGCTTGACTCGGACGGTGACACCTTCACCAGTAGTAATAAAAACGGTTTGATATCGACTCCCCAGTTGGCACGCTAACGGTAAGTCGTGAGCGGGGGCACGGTGTACCACCCGAGCAGACGGTTGCTTTTCGTTTCTTCGTCGCCCTGAAGTGGACCCCAATTCCTGGACCACCTTCGAAGTGAGGAAATCTTGTCCTGGCGGGCACCTATGGAGTAGGGTGTGGCGACATCGATTCAAGGGAGTGAATCATGGGCCGCAGGAAGAAGACGGCGCGGAGCGCCGAG
>DATANR010000018.1:0-33100 GCA_036266155.1 Gemmataceae bacterium
GAGTTCGGCCTGATGCAAGATCTCCCGCAGACGAGGATCGAAACGCCCATCCATGGCCGCTCCTTCCGTGGAGAAAACATCGATGGAAGCGATTGTGGCCGACGGACTTCTGCGCCGTCAAGACGACATACAGTAGAAGTAGCTGGATTCGTGAGAATTCAGCTCTTGGAACCTGCCCACCTGCTGAATTCTTACGAATCCAGCTACGCAATGCTTGCCGGCTGACAGACATCGTGAATTCGCGTAAAATCCGAATGCATATCAACGCGAGTGTCACGCATGTCCGAGTCCCCACGCCGCGGCATCAGGCTCATCGACGTCCTCATCGTCATCGGCATTGCCGCGCTGTCGATCGGCTTGTTGCTCCCCGCGGTTCGAACGATTCGCGAGCCAGCCAATCGCATGAAGTGCTCGAACAATCTCAAACAGATCATGTTGGGCATGCACAATTATGCAGACACCAATTCGTGTTTCCCAACCGGCTGCATCGGGCCCGGGACGACGCCCGAAGAGCGACTGAGCTGGATGTTTGCACTGTTGCCTTATGTCGAGCAGGATGCTCTGGCGCATCAGTTCGACATGAAAAAGGGTTACGCCGAGAACTTGCCGACCGCCCAGGCAATCGTAAAGACCTACCTCTGCCCGAACGGGAACCGCGGCGCCGTCGAGCCGATTACCTATTACATGGCCATGGCCGGCATCGGGCTCGATGCCGCGACTCGTGCGGAGGACACGGCCGGCAATGGCTTCATGGGCTACGACCGACAAACATCGATGGCATCGATCAAAGACGGAGATTGGCACACGATTGCCCTGATGGAGACGCGTTTCGACCTCGGGCCGTGGGTACGCGGCGGCATGTCGAACCTGCGCGGCTTCGATCCCGACGACCTGCCGTGGTATGGCAAAGAACGACCATTCGACGGCCATCCCAAGGGAATCAACGTCGCGCTCGCGGACGGCTCGACGCGCTTTCTGAGTTCCTCAATTGACGCGAAAGTGCTGGCTGCCGCGATCACCATCGCCGGCGGCGAGCCATTCGATCTTTGATTGAGCGTCGCCGTGCCGCACCCAGTCTTAACCACGATTCTCCGCTGGCTCACTGTCGTCGTGATCCTGCGCGTCCTGGCGACAATTCTGTCGAACTACGTCGATTACTTTCCACCGGACTTCGATTCGCTCTTTTTACACGGTCGCGAGACGACGTTTACCAACCAATATCAGGTTGCGTTCTACGTCCACATCTTCACCGGCCCGTTTGTGCTCTTCAATGGATTGATCCTGCTCAGCGAATCGATCCGTCGGCGCCATGGCGGACTGCACCGGGCGCTGGGCCGGCTGCAGGTGATCGTGTTGCTGGCGTTCGTGCTTCCGTCGAGCGCCTTCATGTCGCGCTACGCGTTCGCCGGCTGGCCGGCGGGGCTAAGCTTTCTGCTGCTCACTTCGGTAACCGCAATCTGTTCAATCGTTGGCGTCATTCAGGCTCGCCGCCGGAACTTTGCGCGCCATCGCCGATGGATGCTGCGTTCCTACGTCCTGATCTGTTCGGCCGTCGTTCTGCGTCTCATCTCGGGAACGGCCGGCCTCCTCGGTACAACCGATCCGGAAACCGCGTATGTCGTTGCAGCCTGGGGTAGCTGGCTGATACCGCTGGCGGCGCTCGAACTCGCGGAGGGTTGGCCGCGCCATCAACACAAACTGAAAGACGAACGATTTTCCAATTGACGCGGTGGGTTCCGACGGGTTATCGTCAAATTAATCTCTCCTTCATCCTTGCTGCCGCGTTACTCCACGGCAGCGGAGTGATCTTTCCTTCCGCCCGGAGACCACAATGGCCAAGTATCGTCGTCCCCCCTCGGGCTTTACGCTCATCGAGCTACTCGTCGTCATCGCGATCATCGCGATCCTGATCGGGCTGCTTTTGCCTGCGGTGCAAAAGATCCGCGAGGCCGCCAATCGTATGAAGTGCAGCAACAACCTGCACCAGATGGCGCTCGGCCTGCACAACTACCACGACACGATGAACAATTTCCCGCCGGCCTATAAGACCGCCCCAAACACGTCCTTGCAGCCCGGCTGGGGCTGGTCCACCTGGATCTTGCCCTTCGTGGAACAGGACAACAAGTACCGTCAGCTGAACCCGGACTCGACGATCTTCGGCTTAGGTGCTAACCCGGCTCTGCCGACCGCGGCCCAACCGGGTACCCAAGACAAGCTGGTGGTTTTCCGCTGCCCGTCCGACCCGGCTCCGGACCAGAATCCGATGCGGCAGAATTTTGCGACCTCAAACTATCGCGCGGTCGCGGGGCCGTACACGTATCCGTACTTCTACGAGAACCAGGACATGGGCGGCGTGATGTGGGAGAACAGCACCATTCGCATTGCGGACATCACTGACGGGACGAGCCAAACACTCGTCATTGGCGAGTGCATCCTCGACATCCCGACCGGCAAACGCGCGTGCATCTGGCCCGGCATGCACGGGCTCGACTCCGGGTCGATCTGGATCAGCGACGTGATGTGGTGGGTCGATGAGTCGACGGCCCAGGTGAACGGGACGGCCCCGCAAGCGTTCAGCAGCCGGCACAGCCGCGGCGCCAACTTTGCCTTCGGCGACGGTTCGGTCCGGTTGTTCCGCAACGGCACGGACCCGAACATCATCAAGTGGCTCGCCGGCCGGAACGACGGCGTGATCGTGCCGTTTGATTTCTAAGGTGCCACCGCAGGTAGCTCCGTGCCGGGACGATTGCCCATCGACGTCAAGCTTTGGGCAATCGTGTCCGGCGTATTGCTATTGATTCTGATCGTGGCGGACGCAGCGTGCCTGTTCGATGAAGGTCACGCAAGCATCGGTCATCTCAAAGAATCATGGCTACTCAAGTCGACGGTGTATCGAATTCTCATGTTCGGACTGGTTACGTTTTTTGTTGGATGGGCCATCCACGCGGTGGCCGTCGCATGTGGGCTGCGTCTGAAGCGTGACCAAATCGATCCGCCGCGAATGGATTATCTGGAACTCGGTGAAGCGGAGATTGTCCCTGCGGTCCCGTGGGACGAGCGACTAGCGCACATGGTCGCTTTGAAACAGCGAGGCGAGTTGGTCGATAGGGGCCGGCAGGGACACGGAAACAGATAGTTTGGAGAATTGGATATAATCCACTCGTCGCTTAGCTAAGGCCTCGACCGATGAGCATTCCGATCCTAATTGAGCCGGCCCTCGGCGGATTCCGGGCCGCAGCCGGTGGTCCGCTGGACTTGTCTGCCGAAGCCACATCCGTTGCCGAAGCCGTGGCTGCGTTGCGTAGCAAGATCGCCAGCCGGCTTAGTGGGGGAGCCATCCTCATCGAACAGTCAATCGCTACCATGTCACCGCCAATTCCAGTGGTCCCGCTCGCGGAGAATCCACTGTTTGACAATTGGTTGGCGGCAATCGATGACTACCGGAATGAACAAGAACTGCGTGAGCAACTTGCCGAGAATACGGCCGATTGACCCATGGCCGTCTTCCTCATCGACACTGATATTCTCAGCTTGCTCCAACGCCGGCATCCTAAAGTCACGGCAGCGGTCGCAGCCCACGCGACGGACACGTTGGGCATTTCGACTGTCACAATCGACGAACAAATCGGAGGATGGACAGCGCTCGCTCGCGCCGCTCGCACCCCGCCGGATCACGAACATGCCGCCATGTTTCTCACAGCTCTTGTCGCCTCGTGGCATGAGTTTGCAATTGTGCCACTGACGGTGCCAGCGATCGCGCGGTTCGAGCAACTTGTCAAAGCAAAGCTCAACATCAAGCGGAACGATTTACGAATTGCCTCCATCGCCATGGAATTGGGCGCTATTGTCGTGACGCGCAATCGTCGCGATTTCGGACGTGTTTCGGGATTGCTGATCGAAGATTGGTCCGTCTGACCGAGGATGCGACGGTAGAAAGTCCATGAAGCAAGAAAGCCAAGAGCCCACGCTCCTGGCTTCCGGATGATATTACCTTCGTCGCTCGACTACTTCCCAACCTCCGCCACCAATTTCTCAACCGCCTTCTCCAGTTCTTCGCCGCGCAGGCCCTTGTGCCGGATGACGCCCTTGGCGTCGATTACGTAGATCGTGGGGAAGTAGCGGATGTTCCACGTCTTCAGGATCGATGCTTCCGGGCCGTCCCACCAGTGGTTCCAGGGCATCGGCTCCTTGACGATGAAATCTTCGAGCGTCTTCTTTTCGTCGTCAGCGCTGATGCTGATGAACGCGAACGGCTTGCCTTCGAGCTTCTTCACCATCTCGCGCTCGTGCGGAATCATCGCCTTGCACGGCCCGCACCACGTCGCCCAGATGTCGAGCACGACGACCTTGCCCTTGTAGTCGGCCAGGCTGACCTTTTCGTCCTTCAGGTTCTTGCTGGTGGCGTTCGGGGCCTTCATGCCGACTTGCAGATTGCGCAGCTCGAACAGGCTGCCCTTGGCCATGTCGCCGAGCGTGGCGCCACCCATGGCGATGTCCTTGTATTCTTTCTCCACGCGCGCGAAGTATGTTTCAGCGTCCTTCGCCCCCTTGCCGTCTTCCTTCGCGAACGCGATCTCGCCGAGGGCGTAACAGGCCATGCCCTTGATGTCCTTCGATTGATTGTCGGCGAGCACCTTCTCGAGGACCGGCTTGGCTGCGTCTGTCGGATTGCCCATCGACATCTGCACGAACCGCTTGATCTTGTCGGTTTTGACGAAATTCTTGCTCAGGGCATCCATAACCTTCGCGTCGTTCGACTTGAGTCCGAACACTGCAAAGGCGAGCGTCTCGCCGGCAATGTCGTCAGTCGCGTCGGCGGCGATCACTTTGTGCACTTGGGGCAAGAAGTCGGCTTCCTTGGGCAACTTGGCTTCGGCATCCTTGCGCTCTTGATCGGTCTTGGCACTCCGCACGGCTGCGAAAGCTTCGTTGCGCGCCTTGACAAAGTCTTTGATCATTTGATTGAGAAGGGCCTGGCGATCGTCTTCGGCCTTGGCGGGCGGGGCCTTCTTCTCCTGGGCGGCGGCGAACGGGATGGCAACGGCCAACACGGTCAGCAAGGCCGCGAGTCGCATACGCATGAAGTGCTTCTCCGGGGTGGGTAAAACGTACGCGCCCCGCGGGTCCGCCGCGAGGCGCGTACGGGATAGTTTAGGAACTTCAGTCAATCGGACCATCATACAGACGATGTAGGCGGCGACTTCTCACCGTTTCGCCATTTTTCCTAAACGTGCTGTCACACCCCGATTCTCGGCCGGTAGTGGGTTCAACAACCTAACTCACCCTCACCGGGAGCCTCACATGACCGCTCGCATCCTTCGCAAACTGATCGCTGGAAGCCTCACCGCCGTCGCCCTGGCCACGAGCCAGCCAACCTTCGCTCAAAAGGAAATCAGCAAGCCCACCGAGACTGAACGGACGGCCACCAAGCTCACCAACAAACAGCTCAACGAATACTGCACCCGCGGGGCCGTCTGGATCATGTTCTGGCACGACGGCCTCAGCTACAGCGCTCACGGCAGCGGCTGGGTGCTCGATGCGAAGAAACGGCTCATCGTCACCAACGAGCACGTCGTTCACGGCAACGACAACGTCGAGATCTTCTTCCCGCAGTGGAATGGCGACAAGGTCAACCGCGACTACCAGGAGTACCTGCAGCACGGCAAGTCGGTGAAGGGCAAGGTCATCGATCGCGACCACAACCGCGACCTGGCCCTGGTGCAAGTCGATGAGGTGCCGAGCACCGCGTGGCCGCTCAAGATCGCCGAGCAGCCGGCCGAGGAAGGCGACATGCTGCGGACCGTCGGCGGCCTGCCGCGCGGCAACGAGGCCCTCTGGGGTACGGTCAGCGGCGAGGTCCGGCTCGTCGCCAAGCGACGCAACGCCAATGGCGGCTACGGCATGATGGTCGTCACCAGCATGCCGACGAACTCCGGCAACAGCGGTGGCGCCATCGTCAACGAGAAGGGCGAAGTGGTGGCGGTTGTCGAAGGCGGTTACAACAGTGCCGGCGCCGATGGCCAGATGACGCTGAGCGTGACCTTGCATGTCGATCTCAGCGAGCTGAAGGCTTACCTCGCGGAAGCCCTGCCGCTGGTCGAGCCGAAGGACGCCGAGACGTTCACCAAGCGTGGTCAACGCCGTCTGAACGAAGGCCGCAACGACGTTGCTGCCGCCGACTTCTCCGAAGCGATCAAGCGGGACGCCAAGAACGTGGCCGCCCTGATCGGCCGCGGCAAGACCTTCGCCGCCAAGAAGGATTTTGCAACGGCCCTGATCGACTTCGACGAAGCCCTCAAGCTCGACGAGAGTTCGGTGCCGGCCCTGGTCGCTCGGGCCCAATCGCGATCGGCCACCGGCAAGGTGGACGACGCCATCGCCGACATGACCCAGGCCATCCGCCTCGAGCCGAACAAGATGCTCTGGTACAACGAACGCGGCAACATCCGCCACAACAGCGGCAAGAACTACGAGGACGCAATCGCCGACTACACACGGGCCATCGAGATGGCGCCGAACGACGCGGTGCTCTACTCGAACCGGGCCAATTCCTTCGAGCGGATGGGCAAAGTCGATGAGGCGGCTGCTGACATCAAGAAGACCATCGACATGCAGCCGAAGAACGACTGGCGCTGGAGCCAACTGGGCCGCCTCTACCTGTGGACCGGCAAGCGATATGAGGATGCCTACAAGGCCTTCATGAAGGCGAATGAGGTGAACCCGAACGAGGCCATCCACCTTGCGGACATCGGTGACACGTTGCTGGAAGACGGCCAGTTCGCCAAAGCCGCGAGTGCGTTCAACGACTCCTTCGACCTGAACCGCAAGCACGCGACGTTGAACATGGCCTATACGCTCTATCGCCGTGGTCTGGCTCGCAAGGGAATGAAGGACGCCGTTGGCGCGATCGCCGACTTCAGCCAGGTGATCAAGATCAACCCGAAGCACGCCCATGCTCACCTGGAGCGTGGGCAACTCCTGCAAGAGGCCGGCAAGACGAGCGAAGCCAAGGCCGACCTGGACGAAGCCGCCAAGCTCGACCCGAAGCTGGCGAAGGCGACGATGAGCATGGTCGAAACGGAAGTGGTTGAAGCGAAGGGGATCAGCATCGTCGGCACCTGGGAGTTCGGCGGCACGCTGGATGGCGCCCAAGCGTGGGAGCGAGCGGTAATCCGCGACAACGGCACTATGAGCAGCACCCTGCGAGTCCGCGGCCGCGATGGTTACTGGCGAGAGATCAACGACTCGGGGACTTACTCGGTCAGCGACGGCAAGCTGACGGTGCAGTTCAAGCAGCTCGGCACGGTGGTCGCCAAGATCGAACGCACCGGCGACGTGGTCCGCATGACCCGGCAAGATGGAACGGTGATCAACTACGCGTTGGTGAAGTAAAAGAACAAACCACGAAAAGCACGAAAGACACGAAATTGAAAAGCAATGCAGGATTGGTCACTCCGGGCGACCAATCCTGCATTTTATTTTCGTGTCTTTCGTGGTTTCTCCTTCGAGGGACTTTGGTCGTTTTGTTGGTGCTGGTCCGGTCCGTGTGCCGAAGGAGATAAAGGCTCGGTGCGTTTCGACCTGGCATCCGGAGGACGGGTACGTGATGCGGACGTGGGCAGCGCTGATCGCCTTCGCCATTCCAACAGGCATGGCTCTCGCCGACGAGCCCGCGGCCAAGGTCGGCAAACCATCGCCGCCGCTCCCGGTAGGCGTGGACACGTTCGTTCAATTCGCGGTGCAGAAGAACCCCCGGCTCGTGCGTGCCACGCTCGCCATTGACGCGGCTAAGGGTCGGCAGGTGCAAGCGGGCCTCTATCCGAATCCGGTGCTCGCCGTTCTGGCCGACGAGCTGGGCGACCGCACCGCGAAGGACGGCATCTTCAGCGCGCAGGTTTCTCAGGAAATAGTCCTCGGCCGCAAGCTGCGACTCAGCCAGGCGGTCGTCGCGCACGAGATCGATCAGGCGACGCTCGCTCTCCTCGCCGAACGATATGCGTTGATCGGCACGGTGCGGGCCAACTTCTATGAGGTCCTCGCCCTCCAACGTCGCGCGGCGATCCTGGCGGACGTCGTCAAACTGGCCGAAGCGGCGGCGGCGCAGGGACAAAAGAACTTTGACGCCAAGCAAGTCTCGCGGCTCGACGTCATTCAACTCGAAGTGGAACTCGAACGCTTCCGGGCCGAGGCTGACGCGGTCGAGCGCGAATTGCCGGCCGCGTATCGTCGCCTCGCGGCCGTGGTCGGCGACCCACGGCTAGCGATCGTGCCGTTGGCAGGGTCGCTCGAAGCCGAATTGCCGGAGTACGATCAGGACAAGACGCGCGAGGTCGTCCTCGCCACGCATCCGGAAGTCCGGGCGGCCAAGGTCGGCATCGAAAAAGCTCAAGCGACCTATCGCCGTGCGGAAGCGGAGCCGATCCCGAACGTCACGATCGTCGGCGGCTACGTCCGACAGTACGAAACGCGGTCGCACGACGGCCGTGTCGGCGTGAGCATCCCTCTGCCGACGTTCAATCGCAATCAAGGCAACGTCAGCGCGGCACTCGCCGAGGTCGGCATGGCGATGCAAGACGTCGCTCGTGCGGAAAACGTGCTCGCGGAACAGGTGGCGACGGCATTTCGCACCTACAGCGGTAGCAAGCAGCGGGCCGAGCGCTATAGGACCGCGATCGTGCCGCGTGCCGCGGAGACCTACCGATTGTCGATCGAGGGCTTCAAGGGCGGGCAGTTCGAGTATCTGCGCGTGCTTCAGGCCCAGCGAGCGGTCGCCGAGGCGCGGCTCGAATTCAACAAGTCGCTCGGCGAAGCCTGGCGCGCTGCGGGTGAGATTTCCGGGTACTTGCTCGAAGAAAGCTGGCCTGCAATTATTCCCCCGAAGACAGAGCGGCGAGCGGAGCCGCGTTAGCGGCCCGATAACGACAGCATCGGGTCCCGGCGCGCCGGGACTCCGCTCGCCTTCGCGCAACTTCAATTGACGCGGCGCACCGGATGGCGATAATGCCGTTGATGATTCGCAAGCTGCTGAATCTGATCATCTGCCTGCTAGTGCTCGCACCGCAGCAAATCTGCACGTGCGGCGCCGGCGAATCTACTTGCACGAATGCCGCGTGCCCGCTCGCTCAACCCATTTGTCCGTGCGATCATCACCACGATGATGGATTGGTCGACGCGGACGATGACGACGACCTGCCAATCGCTCCGCTGCACAAACATCGCGACCCGCATCAACCCGGCTGCCCGGCAGTGAGCGTCGACGTCCGTTGGACCACGCCACGATCAACGATCGTTCACGTCGAGTTGATTGACGCGGGCGCCGTCGCCGAAGCCATCGACATTTACCTAACTCCGCGTGCATCGAAACCCGAGCAGCCATCTGTGCTCGGTCCGCCGCACGTCCCCATCTTCCTTTCACTCCTCGTGCTGCGCAACTAGCCTGCCCACTTCGGGAATTTCTTCCACACAATCGCTTCCCATTGGCTGAAGGACCACGACCGTATGGTCGCGCCGTCCGGCTCCTGACCCGCGAGGGGGACATGGCTACGCGCCGTTTCATTTCGACGATCGCGACACTGGCGATCGTCGGCGCCGTCGGCGTCGCCGCGTTTAAGACGCGCGACCGCTGGCTGCCGCTCGCCTTTCCAACGAAGGTCGCGGCCAAGACCGAAGACGGCCACGGCGGCGACGAGCACGCAGGTCACGACCATGCGCACGGCGAGCGCGTCAAGTTGTCGCCGCAAGCGCAGGCCAACTTGAACCTCGACGTCGATGCGCTCGTGCCCGAGACCTACTGGCGCAGCGTGTTGATCCCCGGCGTCGTCGTTGATCGACCGGGCGAGAGCGATCGCGGCGTGACGTCTCGCGTCGCCGGCCTCATCACCGACATCCGCGCGCGGCCGGGCGACACGGTCAAAGCCGGCGACCCGCTGTTCAGCATGCAGCTCGTCAGCGAGTTCATCCAAAGTGCGCAGACCGAATTGGCCAAGGCGGCCAAGGAACATCAGTTCGCCATTGCCAAGCGTGATCGCACCGAGAACCTGGTCAAGATCGGCACGTCCGCAGGCTCCGAATTGGTGGAGGCCGAGAATCAGGTCAAGCGGACGGCGGCGCTTGTGCTGAACTTTCGCCGGCAATTGCAGGTGTTTGGCCTCGCGCCCGATCAGGTGGACAAGATCGAGAACGGCGAGATCGTCACCGAAGTGACCGTGACGGTGCCGGCGCGAACGACGCCCACACCCAAAGCGGAGGCTCTTTACGAAGTTCAGGAACTCAAGGTCCAGCTCGGCGAACAGGTGCAGTCGGGCCAGATCTTGTGCCTGCTGGCCAATCACCAGAAGCTCTTCGTCGAAGGGCGGGCGTTCAAGTCGGAGGCGACTGCTCTAGCCAAGGCGGCCGAGCAAGCCGTGCCGATCAAGGCCGACTTCGCGGATGAGACGATCGGCGAGTGGCCCGCCATCGAGCCACTGTCGATCCACCACCTGTCGAATCAGGTCGACCCCACGACGCGGACGTTCGCGTTCTTTCTGCCCCTGGAAAACCAGTCGCGGACGTTCGCCAAGGACGGCCGCACGTTCTTCCTGTGGCGCTATCGGCCCGGTCAGCGCGTGCGGTTAAAAGTCCCGGTTGAGAAACTCGGCGACGACGTGTTCGTATTGCCAGCCGGCGCCGTCGTTCGCGAAGGGGCTGAAGCCTTCGTGTTCCGTCAGAACGGCGACTTCTTCGAACGCAAGCCGGTTCATGTGCTTTATGAGGATCGCACCGAAGTCGTCGTCGCGAACGACGGCAGCATCGCGGCCGGATCGTTTGTCGTGCGTAATCACGCGGCGGCGATCAACCGAGCGATCAAGACCGCGGCGGGCGGCGGGGGCGGCGGGGGCCATGAGGGCCACGATCACGCCGGTCACTCCCACGACCACTAACGGGATCGCCGCACATGCTCAACGTCATCATCAAGTTCTCTCTTCACCATCGGCCGCTGGTCGTGATCGCCAGTCTCGTGGTGCTGCTCTACGGCGGCTACGTGGCGACGACGCTGCCGATCGACGTTTTCCCCGATCTCGATCGGCCGCGCGTCAATGTGATGACCGAATGTCCCGGTCTCGCGCCCGAGGAAGTCGAGACGCTCGTCACGTATCCACTCGAATCGTCGCTGCTGGGGGCGACCGGCGTCGAGGGCGTGCGCACGCAGTCGGGCTTCGGGCTGTCGGTGGTCACCGTCGAGTTCAACTGGAACACTGACATCCGGGTCGCACGGCAAGTCGTGCAAGAACGACTCGCGACCGTCGCCGCCGATCTGCCCGAGAATGTGCGACCGCAGATGGCCCCGGTCAGCTCCATCCTCGGCCAGATCATGATTGCGGGGTTCCGCCGGCAAGCCGGGCCCAACGGTGGGGACCTCACGGCCGTGCCCGGCACAACTTATTACGCCGAACGCGTGATGCGCGACGGCAAGCCGGCGCTTTATGCGTGGAAGCCGACCGATCGCCGCAACCCGGCCGCGTGGCAAGCGATCCCAATTGTGGACGTCGTTTGGTCCAACCTGTCGCCGGACGGCGAACAACGCGTGCGCGCGACGATTGGGACCCAGGCGCACGACGTCGCGTTTCCATCGGAGCTACAACGGCAACTCGCGTTGCGGACCCTTGCCGACTGGGTCGTCCGACCGCGGCTCTTGAAGATTTCGGGCGTATCGCAAGTCGTCGTAATGGGCGGCGGCCGAAAGCAGTATCAAGTGCTGGTCGATCCGCCGGCGCTCGCGGAATACGGCGTCACACTGCAAGAGGTCGAGGCGGCGCTCAAGGCGAACAACGTCAACTTCACCGGCGGCTATTCGGTGGAGGGCGGCGTCGAGAAACCGATCCGCGTCATCGGTCGGCTCGGCCCGCGGCACGAGCACGTCGTCCAGGATTTGAAGCAGATTCCGATCAAGGCCACGGCACATCGGACGATCCTGCTCCAACAGGTCGCCCACGTCGTCGAGGGGCCGCAATTGAAGCGCGGCGACGCGAGCATCAACGGTTCGCCCGGCGTGGCGTTGACGATCACGAAGCAACCGCATGTCGATACGCGCGCTTTGACCGAGTCGATCCAGTCGGCCCTCAAGGACGTCGAGCCCTCTCTTCCGGCCGACGTGGTCGTCGAATCCAACGTGTTTCAGATGCGCAATTTCATCGACCGCGGAGTGTCCAACGTTGCCGAGGCCCTGGTCGTCGGGGCCATCCTTGTGCTGATCGTCCTCTTCCTGTTCCTGTTCAACTTCCGGACCACGTTCATTTCGCTCACGGCGATCCCGTTATCGCTGGCGGTGACGACCATTGTCTTCAAGATGGTTGGCGCAATCACCGGTGTCGAGTTGTCCATCAATGTGATGACGCTCGGCGGCATTGCCGTCGCGATGGGCGAACTGGTCGACGATGCGATCGTCGACGTGGAGAACATCTTCCGTCGTTTGCGTGAGAACAACCGACTCGCCCGGCCGCGTTCGCCCTTGCGCGTCGTTTACGAAGCGAGCGCCGAGGTGCGGACGGCCATCGTGTTCGGCACGGCGGTCGTGATCCTCGTGTTCTTGCCGCTCTTCGCGCTCTCGGGAATCGAGGGCCGGCTCTTCACGCCGCTCGGCATCGCGTACATCGTGTCGATCCTCGCGTCGCTCGCCGTGTCGCTGACGGTGACGCCGGCGCTCTCGTACTATTTGCTCGCACATTCGTCGGCCGTTCGCGTCGAACGGGATAGCTTCCTCGTTCGTGGGCTCAAGTGGACGGCGGCCGTGCTCGTTCGATTCAGCATGCGCAGGGCGCCGCTGCTGTTGCTGTTGACCTGGATCGTGGTCGTCTATTGCGGCTGGCGGTTGACGACGATCGGCGCCGATTTCCTGCCGCCTTTCGATGAAGGGAGCGTACAGGTGAATGTGACGCTGCCGCCCGGCTCGTCGCTCGACGCTTCCAACCAGGCTGCCCGTGCCGTGGATCGGCGACTCGTGGAACTGCAGAAGTCGCCAGCGAACCCGAACGGCGAAGTCCTCGCGTTCCTGCGACGCACCGGGCGGGCGGAGATGGACGAGCATGCGGAGCCGCCGAACCAGAACGAGTATGTCGTCGCCATCAACCCGGCGAGCGGCAAGTCGCGCCAGGAAGTGATCGCCGTGTTGCAATTGGCCGCACAGGAGTCAGTCCCCGGCGCCGACGTTGAAGTCGAGCAGCCGCTGGCGCATCTCATCAGTCACGTCGTCTCGGGATCGACGGCCCAAATCGCCATCAAGCTTTATGGCGACGATCTCGACGTTCTGGAGAAAGTCGCCAATGAGATCAAGTCGGCCATCGCTCAGGTCAAAGGCATCAGCTCGCTGGCGGTCGAGGCGATCCGCAAGGTCGACGAGGTGCATGTGAAATTGCGGCCCGATGCGCTCGCCTTTTACGGAGTCGATCGCGCCTACGTCGGCAACTTCGTACAGACAGCGCTCAATGGCCAGATTGTGTCACAGGTCATCGAAGGACAACGCCGTTTCGACTTGCTCGTGCGCCTCGAAGAGCCTTACCGGGCGGACGTCGCTAACCTGGGCCGGCTGCGGCTCGACCTGCCGAACGGACGCGGCCAGGTGATGCTGCAAGACCTCGCCGACGTCACGCCGCTGACTGGCGGCGACGCGGGCGCCAATCTCGTCAAGCGTGAGAACGTGCGCCGCCGCATCGTGATTCGGTGCAACGCGCTCGGCCGCGATCTTCAAGGAGTCGTGACCGACATTCGGAAGAACATCGACGACAAGGTTCACCTCCCCGAAGGCTACTTCGTCGAGTATGGCGGCCAGTTCGAGAGCCAGCGCCGGGCGACTCGGCTCATCGGTGTCCTCGCCTGCGGGTCCGTGTTGGGGATGTTCTTCGTGCTGACGATGCTGTTTCCGTCGGCTCGGATCGTCTTGCAAATCCTGAACGCGATCCCCACCGCGTTCATCGGCGGCGTGCTCGCACTCGTCATCACCGGACAAACGCTGACGGTCGCGAGCCTCGTCGGCTTCATCTCGCTCGGCGGCATCGCGGTGCGCAACGGCATCTTGCTCGTGACGCATTACATCCACCTCATGAAGTCCGAAGGCGAGGGCTTCACGGAGCAAATGGTCCTGCGCGGCAGCCTTGAACGCCTGTCGCCCGTACTGATGACAGCCCTGACGGCAGGCATCGGCCTCGTGCCGCTCGTGTGGGCCGGCCACGAGCCGGGGCGCGAGATTCTCTACCCCGTGGCCACCGTAATTTTGGGTGGGCTGATCACCTCGACCTTCTGCGAGTTCTTGATTCACCCCGGCATCTTCTGGCACTTCAGCGGCAAGGCCGCGGTTGCCAGGCGGCATGCCGGAGATGCGGCTGACGATTTGGATGAGCGAACGAATTGACGACGATCCCTTTACCCTTGGAGGACGAGATGCGAACGACAATGATGTTGGTGGCCACGTTTGCCGTGTTTGGCCTGTGGTTTAACGGCACGGCCAATGCCGAAGAACACGTCGGCCCGCACAAGGGCACGATCGTCGAATGGGGCGATGAGGAATACCACCTCGAACTCGTGACCGACGCGAAGGCCGGCACAGCGACGATCTACGTCTACGGCGGCGAAGAGGATTTGAAGAAAGGGACGGCCAAGCCGATCGACGCCAAGGCGCTGATCATGGCGCTCAAGACGAAGCCGGCGACGACGGTGAAATTCGACGCGAAGCCAACCAAGGATGATCCTGCGGGCAAGGCGTCGCAGTTCGTCGCGAAGAATGACGTCTTCGCCATAGAGATGAAGCTCGAAGGCACTGTGAGCGGCAAGGTCGGCACGAAGCCCTACTCAGGGGACTTCAAGCAGAAGTGATTCGGGCGATGAGTTCTTGGGTCTAGGTAATGGGCGCAACGCCAACGGTCGGGTACACTACCAATCACCTGCCCGGCCCGCCTGCATGCCATTCATGAACTCGGCCCTCCTCCTTGCCGCCCTGATCGTCGGTGCTCCGCCGGAGCCGGACTATCTGCGCGACGTGAAGCCGCTCTTGCAAAAGAAGTGTGCCGCGTGTCATGGGGCGGTGCGTCAAAAGGCCGGGCTCCGGCTCGATGCGGCGCCACTCATATTGAAGGGCAACAAGCACGGCTCAGTCGTCGTGCCAGGCAAGCCTGAGGAATCGCTGCTCATCGAGATGATTGGCGGCGATTCGCCGCGCATGCCCCCCAAGGGCGAGGGCGAGCATCTCTCGGCCAAAGATTTCGAGATCGTCAAGGAATGGATCCGGCTCGGCGCCAAGATGCCCCACGAGCCGATCCCGCCGGGGCCGAAGGATCACTGGGCCTATCAACCGCCAACGCGACCTTCCGTTCCCGGCATGACCGGCGTCGGCAATCCGATCGACGCGTTTCTTGCAGTCGAACGCGAGAAACACAAGGCCCCGACAAACCCGGAGGCCGATCGGCCGACGCTATTGCGGCGCGTCTACATCGACCTCATCGGCGTGCCGCCGACGCCGGACGAATTGCATGCCTTCTTGCAGGACACATCAACCGACGCTTATGAGAAAGTGGTCGATCGCCTGCTGCGTTCGCCGATGTATGGCGAGCGCTGGGGCCGGCACTGGATGGACGTCTGGCGCTATTCCGATCCGTTCGGCCTCGGCGAGGAGTATCGCTACAGCCAGCGGCACATCTGGCGCTGGCGCGACTGGATCATCGAGTCGTTGAATGCCGACAAGGGCTATGACCGCATGATCCTGGAAATGCTCGCGGCCGACGAGATCGCCCCCGCCGATCGCGATGCTTTGCGCGCGACCGGCTACCTGGCGCGCAACTGGTACAAATTCAATCGCACCGTTTGGCTGCAAGACACGGTCGAGTACACCGCCGCGGGATTCCTCGGCATCACGATGCGTTGTTGTCGATGCCACGATCACAAGTACGACCCGATCAGTCAGCAAGACTACTATCGCTTCCGTGCCTTCTTTGAGCCGCATGACGTGCGCATTGACACGATGCCGGGTCAACCCGACATTCTCAAGGACGGCCTCGCGCGCGTATTTGATAGCAAGCCGAACGATCCGACATTCCTCTTCGCTCGCGGCGATGAGCGCATGCCGGACAAGTCGAAGACGCTGACTCCAGGAGTACCGGGCGTTCTCGGCGCCGATCCGGCGATTGCGGCCGTGACCTTCTCGGTGAAGGACTTTGCCGCGGCGCTTCCCGAAGCCGCCGCGGCGGCCCGGCGGGTCGCACGCAACGACATTGACGTGGCCGAGGCGGAGGTGAAACGAGCGAACGATGCCGTCGCCGCCGCGAAACGCAAGCTCGAGCAGATTGCGGCTGGGACGCAGCCCAAGGAGCCCGAGATCAAGGCGTTTCTACATGACACGTTCGCGAAGAAGAACGACGACCTTTGGAAAATAATCAGCGGCACGTGGGCCTGGGAAAATGGCAAGCTTGTGTGCAAGTTGCCGTCGACGTTTGCGACCGTGACCGCGAAGCAGAATCACCCAGCAGCGCTCATGGGCCGCATTCGCTTCAAGACGACCGGCGGCGGCGTCGGGTCCGTGGGGTTCAGCTACGATGTTGCCGGCAAGGACTTTCAGGCCGCCTACATCAACGCCGGCAAGACCTCGGCGGTGCGGCCGTTCCATCGCGTCAACGGTGCGGACACCTATCCCTCTGCGGGCGTCGTTCCGCATCCGGTGAATTTCAATGACGACGTAACGCTCGACTTCGCGGTCCGTGGCAATCTGCTCAATGTGTGGGTGAACGGCAAACTGACGAGCGTCTATCGGCTGCCGATCGCACGCAAGCCGGGGACATTCACGATCTGGGCGCACGACGCAATGGTTGAATTTCACGAAGTGCGGCTGGCAGAATTGCCGGACGCGGTTGTGCTTGCCGACAAGCCCGGCGACATGCGGCCGTCGCCCATCGGCGTGCCGATCATTCTGACGAAGGGCGATGCCGAGAAACAGGTCAAGCAGGCCGAAGCGACCGTTGCACGAGCGATCGCTCGGCTCGCAATCGCTCTTGCCAGCGCCGACGGCGTGGAAGCTCGTGTCGCGGCCGATGCGCGCAAGCTCGCATCGGCTGCGGAGGCAACGTGGAAGCCGTTGGCGCTCGCGGCCGGTAAGGCAGAGCGCCGCGAGGCGGCATTGAAAGCTGCCGAGTCGCTGGTTGTGCTTGAACAGGCGACGCCGGTCGACATGGCCAAGGTGACGACCGCCAAGAAGACCAAGGAAGCCGCCGACGCCGCGGCCGCGAAGGACGATCCAACGTACACGTCGCTGGTCAAAGTCGACCCGGCGACGAGCACCGGCCGACGGCTCGCACTCGCCAAATGGATCGCGGACGCGAAGAACCCGCTCACGGCTCGCGTGGCGGTCAATCACATCTGGATGCGGCACTTCGGAACGCCGCTCGTTCCCACGGTCGCCAACTTTGGTTTGAATGGCAAGCCGCCAACGCACCCGGAACTTCTGGATTGGCTGGCCGTCGAGTTCACGGAGTCCGGCTGGTCGATGAGCCGTTTGCATCGGTTGATGGTGACGTCGCGGGCCTATCGGTTATCCTCGCGCACGCGGGAAAAGGCAGTGGATGTCGAAAACCGTTATTACGGCCGCATGAACCCGCGGCGAATGGAGGCCGAGGTTGTGCGCGACAGCTTGCTCGCCGTCGCCGGCCAACTCGATCACGCGATGGGTGGGCCGATTATTGATGAGAAGCTGGGCCAAACATCGCGACGGCGCAGCGTGTATTTCCGCTTCAACACGGAATACAAGATGCAGTTCCTCGACCAGTTCGATGCCGCAAGTCCAACCGAGTGTTATGAGCGTCGCGAAAGTGTGATTCCGCAGCAGGCGCTAGCGCTGCACAACAGTGTTATGGCGTTGAATTTGTCACGCGAATTGGCGCGGCAGATCGCCGCGAGCAAGTTGGAGTTTGTTGACGCGGCATTTGAGCATGTCTTGACGCGGCCGCCGACGCCGGACGAACGAGCGCGTTGTGAGAACTTCATCCGTGAGCAGACCGCCCTCTATCAATCGACAAACAAGTTGACGCCGTTCCCACCAGGTCCGGCCGGAGTGACGCCGCCGTCGAATGATCCCGCGCAACATGCCCGCGAAGATTTGATTCAGGTGTTGTTCAATCACAATGATTTTGTCACCGTCCGCTAAGCCGCAAGCGGCTGAGGTATTGATGATTCCAACAACGCGTCGAACATTTGTCGCGGATGTGGGACTTGGGTTCACGGGCCTGGCCCTTGGAGCCATGTTGCAGCACGATGGCATCGCGCGCGGCGAGAGTACGCCAATTGCTCCGAAGGCCAAGCGCGTGATCTGGCTCTTCTTCATGGGCGGAGTCAGTCACGTCGAATCGTTCGATCCAAAGCCGGCGCTTAACAAATATGCGGGCAAAACGATCGACGAGTCGCCATTCAACAAGGCCGTCGTCGAGTCGCCCTACTACCGCAAGAACGTGATGGATTTTGCCGGCGGCCCGCGCAAGTTGATGAACAAGTTGTACCCGCTGCAAGTCGCGTACAAAAAGCACGGCAAGAGCGGCATCGAAGTCAGCGATTGGTGGCCGCAGTTGGCGACGTGTGTCGATGACATCTCATTCGTTCGCTCGATGTGGACGACGGATAACGACCACGCGGCGCAGCTTCAATTCCACACGGGCCGGCACGTGTTCGAAGGGTTTCATCCAACGGTCGGGTCGTGGATTCACTTCGGCCTCGGTGCATTGTCCGATAACTTGCCACAGTTCGTCGTGATCGGCAATCCGCCCGGCGACTGCTGCGGCGGCGTGGCGGCTCATGGGGCGAGCTATCTTGGACCGGAACACGCGGGCGTCCCACTCGTTGTCGATCCGGCGAACCCGTTGCCGTTTGGCACGCCGGGCAACACGGTCACCCGCGAGGGTCGCGCGAAGCAACTGGAATTGCTGCGCGAGTTGAACGGCCTCGCCGGCGTGCAATACCCGGACGACCCGGCGATGCGGGCCCGCGTGAAGGCCTATGAACTGGCTGCGAAGATGCAGCTTGCAGTCCCCGAAGTCATGGATTTATCAAAGGAGACGAAGGAGACGAAGGACCTTTATGGTTTGAACGACGTGGGAACTGCGACTTACGGCCGCCAATGCCTTATCGCGCGCCGGCTGGCAGAACGTGGCGTGCGCTTCATCCAGGTCTATGACGGCGGTGGGGGCGGCGGCGGGTGGGATGCGCACAGCAAATTGAAAGACAATCACTCGAAGAACATCGCCCGCGTCGACAAGCCGATTGCCGGCCTATTGAAGGACCTGAAACGAACGGGCATGTTGAACGACACTCTAGTTGTGTGGGCGACCGAGTTTGGCCGCACGCCCGGCGCCGAAAACGCCGATGGCCGCGACCATCACCCGTACGGCTTTAGCGTCTGGATGGCCGGCGGCGGCCTCAAGGGAGGCGTCGTTCACGGAGCTACGGACGAGATCGGCTTCCATGCCGTCGAAGATCGGCACTATGTGACCGACGTGCACGCGACGGTTTTGCACCAATTGGGGCTCGATCCACGCAAACTGGAGGTGCCGGGGCACAAGCGGCTGGAGATGGATTTCGGAAAGGCGATTCAGCAGATCATTGCGTGAGATAATCCCAGCGCTCAGCAGCTGTCATTTCGCGGGCGCGTCGGGCCAACGGTAATTCGCGACCACCACTGTCACGTTGTCACGGCCGCCGCGCTCCAGGGCGAGGTCGACGAGTTTCCGGCAGGCGTCGGCCGCGGATGCCGCGCGACCCAGCTCACTGGCGATCGTGTCCTCGCCCACCATGTCAGTCAGGCCGTCTGTGCAGAGTAGCAGCCGGTCTCGGTCTTCCAGTTGGTATTGAAACAGGTCCGGCTCCCCTCCAGTCTGAGGCAAGCCGATGGCACGGGTCAAAACGCGGCGGAAGCGGACTGGTCCGCTCCCGGACGGGTCATCCACCTGTTGGCTCATCGTGTGGTCGTGGGTGAGCCGGTGGAGCTTTTCCCGGCGGAGCAAGTACACGCGTGAGTCGCCAAGATGGGCGACAATCAGCCTGTCGCGCAGGCTCACGGCCAGCGAGAGGGTCGTCCCCATCCCCTTCAGCTTGGGATCGGTTTCAGCCAGAGTGAGGATGGCAAAGTTCACTGACTGAAAGCGACGGGCGAATCGATCCATCACTTCATCTAGATGATCGTCCTGCACACCGAGGATCCAATCGGGCGTCTGAAGCGCGAACTCGACGAGCAGGCGGATGGCCAGTCGGCTGGCCGTCTCGCCGGCCGCGTGCCCGCCGACGCCGTCGGCGACGACGAAGCCATAACCAGGCGGCTCAAACTCTTCGTCCACCGCGCCAGCCGGCAGACTCGACAACTGCGTTCGCAAATAGCGGCCGAAGTGCACAATGTGGAAATGGTCCTCGTTGGTCGGCCGGACGAGGCCCCGGCTCGTGCGGCCGTCGAAATCGACGTGGAGCGATATGGGTGCCGCGCCGGCGCCCGCCGAAAGCGCCGGCATGTCGTCCACCGTATCGGGATCGCTGTCGTCGCTCATTGGCCATCTCCTTGAACGATCTTCGAACTTTTTTCTCGGCGGACAAGGAGCCGGAACATGTCGTGGCGAGGCGCTCAGCGTTTGAGATATCCCTGCTTCGTCATCCATTCCACGAGCCGGTCTGGGAACGAATTGACCGGGTGCCCAGTGTCGCGCATGCCGTAGCCGTGCCCGCCGGTGGCGTACATGTGCAACTCGCACGAGACGCCGACGTCTTTCATTGCCAACGCGAGGTACAGCGCATTGCGCGGATCAACCGGGTCGTCGTAGGCATAGACCAGGAACATGGGCGGCGTCGTCTTGGTCGGCTTCGCGTAATCTTCCAGGCCCGTCTTCGCCTTGTTCACGAGGTACGCCGGGTAGATCAGCGCCGTGAAGTCCGGACGCGCCGAGACCTTGTCGACATCATCAATTGCCGGGTAAAGGTCTTTGGCGCAGAGCAAAGTCGCCAGGCCCGCCGTCTCGCCGCCGGCCGAGAAGCCGAGGATGCCGATGCGATTGGGATCGATCTTCCATTCGTCGGCTTTACTGCGAACCAGGCGAATGGCCCGCTGCGCATCGTGGACGGCCGCGAGCCAGCGCTTGTCCTTGTCGCGCGACGGGACGCGGTACTTGAGGACGATGCCGGTGACGCCGTGCTTCGCGAGGAACTCGGCCGTCTCGGTCCCTTCGTGATCGTACGCGAGAATAAAGTGTCCGCCGCCGGGACAAATGATCATCGCGGCCCCGGTGTCCTTGTCTTTTTCGGGCCGATAGATCGCGAGCGTCGGCTTGCTCACGTTCGTGATCTTCAGAATCTTGCGACCACCGACGAGCGCGTCGGTCGGCTTGTTGATGTCGGCCTCCGGCGGCAGTTCCTTCGTCTCACCTGGCGGCCTGCCTGGCCAAAGGTCGATAATTGTCGGCTCGGCGGCAGTCGCGACCAGTGGTGAGAGGAGAAGGATGAATGCGGTCAATCGGCGCATTGCGAATTCCTCAGTGGGTTGGAAGGTCGTTGTATCCCTATTCTGTTGTCGGAAGGGGATGCGATGATCGACGTTCGCGATGTGTCCAAATCGTTCGGCCCGAACCGCGTGCTCGACCACGTAACAGTGGCGGTGCCGACGGGTCAAACGACAGTCCTGCTCGGCCCGAGCGGTGGCGGCAAGTCGACGCTGTTGCGCGTGATGAATGGGCTCATTCGACCGGATGGGGGCGAGGTTCGTTTTGGCGGACAATTGCTCACATCGGCTAACGCTCGCAGCGTGCGGCATCAGATGGGCTATGTCGTGCAAGACGGCGGCCTGTTTCCGCATTTGACCGCGGCCGGCAACGTTTCACTGCTTGCGACCCACCTCGGCTGGGAACGCGAACGCATCCGCAATCGACTGGCGGAATTGGCAAAGCTCACACGCTTTCCGGCGGACGGACTCGAACGTTACCCAGCCGAGTTGTCCGGAGGTCAGCGACAGCGCGTGGGCCTGATGCGGGCGTTGATGCTCGACCCCGCGGTGTTGTTGATGGATGAACCGCTTGGAGCGCTCGACCCGATCACCCGGGCTCAGCTTCAAGGCGATCTGCGCGACATCTTTCGCGACCTGCACAAGACGGTCGTGCTGGTGACGCACGATTTGGCCGAGGCCGCGTTCTTTGCGGATGAAGTGCTGCTGCTCGGTGGCGGACGAGTCGAACAACGCGGTTCAATGCGCGATTTGATCCGTTCGCCGGCGACGCCTTTTGTCGAAGAATTCGTGCGTGCCCAACGCGAGCCGCTCGAAGCGCTCCGGGAGGCCGCGGCATGAGGACTCCACTCAACAGATGGGCCGCGTTGTTATTGTTGGTAGTCGCGCCGGTTTCCGTTGTCGCCGAGCCCATCCGCATCGGCTCCAAGTCCGACACGGAGACGACGGTCCTTGCTCATGTCGTCGCCGACCTGGTGCGCGATGCCGGGAACACCGTTGACATTCACGAACGTTATGGCGGCACCCAGGTCGTTTGGGGTGCGTTGCGCGTCAACAGCCTGGACGTATACCCGGAATACACGGGCACGCTCTACAAGCAGATCTTTGCCGACAGGAACATCACCAGCGACGCGGCCCTCCGTGAAGAACTCGCCCGGCTCGGCCTCGGTATGACTCGGCCGCTCGGATTCGCCAACAACTATGCGCTTGGAATGAAGCGGGCTCGTGCGATGGAACTTGGCATCAAGAACACTTCTGACTTGCGTAACCACCCGAAGCTGCGGCTCGGCTTCAGTAACGAGTTTTTGAAACGTGCCGACGGCTGGCCCGGCCTTCAAGCCGCGTATGCGTTGCCGCACAACGATGCACGCGGAATGGACCATCGGCTTGCTTACAAGGCCTTGGACGAGGGTGGGATCGATGTGACCGAGCTATACACGACTGATGCCGAGATCAAAAAGTTCGACCTCGTGACGCTGACCGATGATCGCAGCTTCTTCCCCGAATATCAGGCCGTGCTCGTGTACCGGCTCGACCTGGAAACACGGGCTCCGTCGGCCGTGGCCGCGTTTAAGAGACTCGAAGGCAAACTGTCAGCGAACGATGTGATCGAGATGAACAGTCGGGCCATGGACGGCGACAAGCCCGCCGTCATCGCGGCCGACTTTGTCCGCAAGCATTTCCAAATCGAAACAACCGTGGTTGGCGAATCAGACGCGCACCGACTCTGGCGATTGACCGTCGAGCACCTGATGCTTGTCGGCATTGCCCTGGCCGCGTCGATCCTGGTCGCTCTGCCGCTCGGCATCCTCTCGGCGCGACGACCGACTCTCGGTCGCTTCCTGATCGGAACAGCCGGCGTGATTCAAACGATCCCGTCGTTGGCACTGCTTGTGTTCATGATCCCGATTCTGCACACCGGCACCATACCCGCGATCGTGGCGTTGTTCCTGTACGCCTTGTTGCCGATCATGGCGAACACGGCGGCCGGCTTGCGTGGCATTCCGACGTCGATCGCCGAATCGGCGGAGGCGCTTGGCCTTTCTGCCTCGTTCCGTTTGTGGCGAATCGATTTGCCGTTGGCGTCGCGCAGCATCCTTGCGGGCATCAAGACGTCGGCCATCATTACGATTGGGACGGCAACGCTGGGCGCACTCATCGGCGCCGGCGGCTACGGACAGCCGATCCAGGCGGGTTTGCAGAATGTCGATCGCGGCGAGATACTCTTCGGCGCCATCCCAGCGGCGGTGATGGCCCTCGTAGCCCAAGGATTGTTTGAGGTTGCGGAGCGTGTCCTGGTGCCGCGTGGTTTGCGACTCACACCGTCCATGTGAGGTTCGTTCGAGAGCTTCACTTGGCCGCCGGATCGGACTGCATCATGCCGAAAATATTCCCTTCGGTGTCCTTCAAATAGGCGAGCCAGCCGACGCCGGGGATCGGCATCTTCGGCAACGCGACCGTGCCGCCGAGCGTCAACCCATTGGCCACGCGGGCATCCAGGTCGGTGACGCCGACGGTGCAGACGTAGGCGTCGACCGCCTGGCCCTCGGTCGGGGCCGGGCCCATGCGCTTCATGAGGCCGCCATTGATCCCCGGCTCGCCGTCCGGACCCGTCATGCAAAGCCAGTATGGCATCGGCCCATCCCACTTCTTGAATTCCCAGCCGAGCAAGTCGGCGTAGAACTTGATCGCACGTTCGGGGTCTTCGGCGTGGATTTCGAAGTGAATGGGACGCGGCATGGCGTGTTCCGAAAGAAGGAGATGGGAATTCTGGTCGGTGTAGTCAGCCATTCCCGCGCATGCAACCTAATTTGTATCGGTGCGGCGAGGTCGCCAGGCCATAACAGCAACTGAACAAGCCGCCACGGATCACGTTGAACTCGCTGAAACAGAGGAGGCGACTCCGGTCGGCAGCAGCGGCTGATTTGGCGACGTTGTCGGTTCCCTGCGTCGCGGAGGAAGTGACACCACCTCGCGTCCGCCCTCGCCCTGACGACTTCGGACGTCTTCAGCAATTCGATGCAAATCGTTGTCGAATTTCGCCGCAAGCCGGCGCTTGATAGCAAGAATCTCGTCGTTTGGATCAGGCATCATTTTCGGTTGCCCTCAATTGTTCCGGGGTGCAAATGACGGGCGGAACGAAGCCAGCCTCCCGGCAACTTTCTGCAATCTTGGCCTGCACGTGCGGATTAAGGATATGCTTGAAATTCCATGTCACAATGAATTGTACTCCATTCACAGCCGCCGTGGCGATATGTAACGCATCACGTGGCTCCGAGGCAGGAACCGCGAGACGTTGGATCAAGAGGCCTGCCAGAGCTTCGGCACCTGCGGTTTGGTCGAGCAGTGGCAGTCCGCGAACAACTTCAAGCCGTTCAGCCGCAGCGGTTGGATCGCCATCACCACATTCGTCCACAGTGAGCTTCGACGTGACAATCGTGTATCGATTGGTCGCACTAGCCCACCAGTCCCTGGTGATCTGTTGTCGTGCCGATATTTTCGGATCAGGATGCAGCCGCCCTGCGATGTTGCCAACGACGGTAGTTTCAAGGTAAATGATGTCCATCGTTCACGCGATCCGCGGCGCCGCTTCCCTACCGCCCCACCGCCACGAACGCTCCGCCCTTGAAGACCTTGGCAGGGTCGACATTGGTCTCGTCGAGGAGCGTAAAGGTCGTGCCGTCGAGGCGCTGGATTTCGGCGTTCAGCTTGGCTGCCTTGCCGGTCGAGGTGATGATTTCGGCTTTGCCGTCACCGGTGACGTCCAAAGCCGCGACTCGTAGGCCGTTCTTGTACTTGGCGTCCTGGGCCAGGTCTTCGGTGCCCAGAATCTGGCCGCTCGCTCCGTCGTACGTCCGCAAGATCGGTGGGCCGCTCATCACGCTGACGATCAAGTCAGCCTTGCCATCGCCGTTCAGGTCGCCGGCCGCGATGTTGACTTTGCCTCTGACCTTCGGCCGGTCAATGAACGGATTCACGTCCTGGCGGACGGGTTGACCTGTCAGTCCATCCAGCACGCGGACGAGCGACTTCTTCGCCGTCCCGCCGGCGACGATCAACTCGGGGAAGCCATCGCCGTCGACATCGCCGGCGGCGACACGCACGCCCGATCGGTAGGAGAGGGTGGTTGGCAACACGGTCATGGCCGGCCGAACGTCGTGCGTGACGCCGTCGATGATGATGACGTTTGGTAATCCTCCGAGTGGAGCGACTGCCAGGTCGGTCTTGCCGTCGTGCGTGAAGTCGCCGGTCGCGACGTTGTAACCGCGGCCGTACTTCACGCCGAAAGGCATCGAGTTGACGAACGCGTTGGTGACCTCGGTCCCGTTCGTTCCATCAAAAACCTTGAGGTGATTGGTGCCCTTGGTGTCCTTGCCGCCCCCGCCGGGGGCCGTGATGATGTCCGGCACGCCGTCACCATTCCAGTCAGCAACAGCTACCTGCACACCGCCGCGGTACTTGGCGTCGTAGGCCAGGAACGGTGGGAACTTCTCGACGAGGCTTGATGCGTCGAGCACATGGACGGTGCTCAGACCGCCGCGATCGAAGCCGGTAACAAGAATGTCGATGTTCGTGACGGTCACCGTCTGCGTATAGTCGGTGTAATCGCCGTCCTTGTCCGCGATGCGGCCGCGGACCGTGTGCGAGCCGTCATTGTGGAAAACGGCAGCCAGATTCGGGTTGGTGGAGTCGGCCACTTCACCGGCGTCGGTAAAGTCGCCGTCGTTGTTCAGATCAAAGCTGTACAAGAACCCGGCGGTGATGTCGGCAGCGGATGGGTCGCTCTGGTTGGTGAACGACAGTTGGACGGGTTTGTCCTCGGGCGCGGCGCCGCCGTTGCCGAACGTGGCTGTCGGGGCGAGATTGCCGACGATGATCTTGAAAGTCTTGGTGTCCGACAACTGCGGTGTCCCGTTGTCATCGACCTGCACCGTGACGGATGCGGTCAAGGGCCCGTCGCTGGCATCCCAAGTGAACTGGCCAGTTGCGGAATCGATGTGGGCCCCCGCCGGCGGAGTAACCAATGAATAGGTCAGCGTGTCGGCCGGAATGTCCCCGTCGGTGGCGCCGACAAAGAATGAGAGACCGCTTCCTTCATCGACTGGTTGGTCGGCAATGTCGGGAATGACCGGGGCCTGATTCACCTTCGCGACGGTCACGTTGAAAGTCGTTGTGTCCGAGGTGCCGCCCTGGTCGGTTGCTCGAACGGTGATCGGGATGATCTGGCCGCCTTGAGTCTCGTCCGGCGTGAACGTGAATTGCCCATCCGCAGTGATCGATGCGTTGGCTGGTGGCGAGTCAAGAGTAAACGTCGGGATCGTCGTCGGCAAGTCGGGATCGAATGCCGTCGCGGTCAGACTGAGCGTGACATGCTCGTCCACCATCTGATCGTTGATCGGGTCAATCACCACCGGATCTTCCACCGGCGTCACCGAAATTGTGCTCGTCTGCGAGAAACCGGTGGTCGCTCCGGCGCTTACCGTGAACAAGACCTGACGGACTGTCGGATTGGGCGCTTGCGAGCTGTTGAAGTAAGTCACCGTGCGAAGGACGTCCTGATAGGCGCTGATCGAAGCGGCGCCGCTGATTGTCAAGAGTCCATTGACATAGCTCTTGCTCAGGCCGCTGGCCCCGAGATTGGCGTCCAGCGACTCAGCCGCGCCGTCGAGCAGGTTGGTCAATGTAATCGTGGCGCCGGTGAGCGTGCCGCCGCCGGACCGCGTGACCGTCATGTCCGAGGCAACGATTGCCGTTGGAGCAGCGTCCTCGACGTATCCCGCCGTCGCATCATTCCCGGAAAGCGCCCCATTGAGGTCGAGGACCGGAATTGAACCTTTGCCGACCATCTGGCCGACCATGTGCAGCGTCGCCGCCTGGCCGCTGACGGTTGTGTTGATGGTCAGGTCGACCGGCACGGAAAGCTGATACACACCACCACCCTGATCGGTGATCGAGCTGGCGGACCCGGAGGCGTTGGTCCCCGAGTTGCCCGACATATCGGACGTTCCGGTCCCCTGGCCGAGGCTGCTGGCGTCGTAGTCGGCGGTCCCACCGGTGATCGCCAGGTTCTGCGTCGAGTCGAAGGTGCGGGCGGCGCCGGTACCGGTCAGCGGGACTGCCCCGGCGGTATTCATGGAGGCGAGCGTGTTGCGAATGGCGACGTACACGTTGGCGAAAATGATGGTGACTTTTCCGCCATAGTCGGCCGGGGCCGTGCCACCGCCGCCGCCGACGTTTGGCTTCCAGTTGCCGGATACCGAAGCGTCCAGAAGGGTACCTGTATTCGTGATGTTGATGGTGTTGGCAGTGAAATCGACGTCCGCCGCCATGGCGCCGGTGTAGGACGACGTCAGCGACCCAGCCCCCTGTTGCTGGATGCTGTTCCCAGCCACGTTGCCGGACAAAGTCAACGTGCTCTGCGTCGGATCAACGGCAAAGTCAATGTGCGTGGCCGGCACCTCGCGGCTTTCGAGGACATCCAAGCGGATCGGACATCGACGCGAAATCTTCGCGGCCCGTCGGCGGGTGGCGGAGCGAATGAATGCAAACATGACGTTACTCGGGGGGGAGAGTGTGGTTCCGACGTCCGGGGAGTGCGGCTAGGGCGGGCCAATGGATGCGAGGTCCTTCAGCCAGCGTTGGTTGGTATAGATTCGCAGGCTGAAGCAGATGGGTCAAGGAGAAAATCGATCTCGACGCGGAGTAGACTAACTTTGCCAACCCGGAGCCTGATCGATGTCCAGCCAACTCTCAGATGCCGCCATCCGCGAGTACCACGAGCGCGGCTTCCATCTGGCGCGCGGCTTGTTCGATGCCGACGAGATCGAGCTGCTGCATCGGGCCGCCAAGGAGGACCACGAGCTTGACAAGCGGTCGTTCGGTCGGGCGGATGGCGAGGGTGGAACCGTGCGGCTGTCGCTCTGGAACCATCCAGGCGACGGCATCTACGGCATGTTCGCCCGGTGTGAGCGCATGGTGCGCTCATGCGAAAAACTGCTCAGCGGCGAGGTGTACCACTATCACTCGAAGATGATCATGAAGGACCCGCGCGTCGGCGGGGCGTGGACGTGGCACCAGGACTACGGCTACTGGTACCAGAACGGTGTCCTGCAACCGTTACTGACGAGCGTGTCGATCGCCGTCGATCGAGCCACGAAGGAGAACGGGTGCCTGCAAGTAATCGAGGGCTCGCACCATTGTGGGCGGATCGATCACATCCTGACCGGCGACCAGGCCGGCGCCGATCGCGAACGCGTCGACGAGATCCTCAAGCGGATGCCGCTTGTGTACGTCGAGATGGAGCCGGGCGACGCGCTGTTCTTCCACTCAAACTTGCTGCATCGCTCGGACCAGAACAAGAGCGATCTGCCGCGCTGGTCGATGATCTGCTGCTTTAACGCGGCACGCAATGATCCCTACAAGGAAGCGCACCACCCGCGCTACACGCCCCTGAAAGTAGTGCCTGATTCCGCGATCCGCGACGTCGGCATCAAGCGCTTCGCGGACGACGAATCGGACGTGGCGTGGCTGGAAAATGCGAAGGATCGCAGTGCGAAGTTGTTGGCGCGTAAGGCGCGGCCGCAACTCTAATCCCGCATTGCCGTTCAGACAGGGCAATGAGCCACACCGATCGCTCCTCCTTTGTCACAGCCCCGCCTTTTCCCTTGCCCTTTCCCCGTGAATTCGAGTATCCTCATACCACCATCGCAACCTCTCCGAGATTTCTGAATGCCTCGCCTTGGGCTCGCTGCGTTGGCTCTTTGTGTTGCGGCTGGATGTTCGTCAAAGGACTCCACCAAGCTCAACGAGGCGCCGGTGCCGAAATACGACGCCGAGGCGATTGCCAAGGCGGCGTTGGCAGACTTCGACAAGGATGGCAACGGGTCAATCGACGCAAGCGAGGCGCGGGCCTGTCCGGCGCTGTCTGCGTCGTTTGCCGCCATCGATACCAATGGCGACCGGAAGATCTCGGCTGACGAGATCAAGAAACGCGTCGAGGCATATGCGGCGGGCAGCACCGGCAGCGTACCGGTCGCGATTCTCGTGCAAATGGATGGCAAAGCACTTGTCGATGCGACAATAACCCTTGTCCCGGAAGCGTGCATGAGCAGCGTGCTCAAGACGGCCACCGCGAAGACCAACCAAGAAGGCCTTTGCAACGAGTTTCAGATCGACGGCAAGAACTACCGCGGGCTCGCGGCGGGTTGGTACAAGATTCAGGTGACCAAGGAAGGCGCAAACGTTCCAGCCCGTTACAATACTCAGACGACGCTAGGAACCGAGATCATCCATGATACACGCCGAGGCGAAGCGAGCGTTCAGCTGTTCCTCGGATCTCGGTAGTCGAAGTCCTTTTCTTTTTTCCGTTCTTTGAGGGCTGTCATGTTAGTTACAACGAGACGCGTGAACCGCGGGTCAGCGTTTACGCTGATCGAATTGCTGGTGGTGATTGCGATCATCGCAATCCTGATCGGCCTGCTGTTGCCGGCCGTGCAGAAAATCCGCGAGGCCGCCAATCGCATGCAGTGCGGCAACAACCTGAAGCAGCTAGCGCTCGGCATGCACAACTGTCACGACACGAACGGTTCTTTCCCGTCGAGCGGCTGGGGCTGGCTTTGGGTCGGCGACCCGGACCGTGGTCAGGGCAAGCTCCAGCCGGGAGGATGGACGTTCAACGTGCTGCCGTTCATCGAACAGGACAACTTCTTCAATCTCGGCGCCGGCCAACCGGTGGCGACGAAGAACACGATCAATTTCGATAAGGTGCAGAAGCCGATCAAAACCTTCTACTGTCCAAGCCGTCGGCAGGTGAAGGCGTACACGAACACGAACAATTACGGCTACTACAACGTGACCGGGATCGCTCCGCTCTTCGCCAAGACCGACTACGCGGCCTGCGGCGGATCGAATCCTAACTCCTCGGAGTATTTCGGTGGGCCATCCTCCTATGCTCAGGGCGACGACGACAACTGGTGGTCGGCCAACGCGCCGACGGCCCAGGATCCCAACGTGTTCAACGGCATCGCGCACGTCCGCAGCCAGGTCAGGATCACCGACATCACCAAAGGCTCGAGCAATCAGATCATCCTCGGTGAGAAGTTCATCATGTCCGATCACTACGTCGATTCGGTCGACGGCGGCAACAACGAGTGCGCCTACACCGGTATGAACAACGACATCATTCGCAGCACATACTATCAGCCGTCCAAGGACGTGCCTGGAAGTCAGGCGCCAAGTAGCTCGACCTACCGATTCGGCGGCCCGCACTCGTCCGGCATCATGGTGGCGCTGGGCGACGGGTCCGTGCGCATGATCAAATTCTCGATCGACTTGGCCACGTTCCAGGCAATGGGAGACATCCGCAGCACGGCTGTCTATAACATCCCTTGATACGGTGAGCGAGTCAATACGTACGAAGCCGGGCCGCTTGGCTCGGCTTCTTGCACATTCAGGCAGTCATTTCGACCATGGCCGAGCGCATCGTACTCCTGGGCGCCGAGAAGCAAGCCGCAACGTCGGCGGCCCTCGCGTATCCGGAACGCCAGTTTCGCTTCGTCAGCGACCAACCCGTTCTTGATGGCTGGGACCTGCCGAACGTCACGTTCACGCAGGGAACGCCGGGCAACGTCGCTCTCGAAAAGGGCGAGGAGGCCATTGCCCTCTGCCCGCGCTGGCTGCCGGTCGATCAACAGCGGCCGCTCTCCGAAGTGATGCCCGTTTTGTATGATGCTTTTCCAGGAATGATCCTGCCGGTGTCATATTCTCCGTTTCCGGGCCAACCGTGCATCGTTAAAGGGGACCGTTGGCATCGGCCAGACAGTACGATCACTGGCGCCAATCTAGATCCCGCGGATGTCGGCGACCCGTATGGTTGCGGGACCGTGTACCAACCGCATTGGCCGGCGGAGCAACATCTGATCGTTGTCGGCCATAAGTTTGGCTCAGGCGGTCCCGCCGCCGGGGGGTTCCGCATTCACAGTGAGAGCTGCGCCCGCGACGACGTGTTGGCGGCTGGCGAGACAATTGACGACGAGATTCTCCATCCTACGTTTGCCGCCCTCATACGTCTTCAGCATCGCGGATTCTTTACGTTCAATTGGCTGAAGCGCGGCAACGAGTACCGCCTCACCTCGTTCCGCCCAGCCCCACGAGCCGTGTTCGGCACATTTCGGAATGCCAACATCAACCTGCTGGCGCCGACCGGACTTGCGATCGCCCCTCCCGGCTACAAATTCGTCGTTGACATCACCTACACCTCCTACCGCCGGCTCGTGGCATGAATGTACTCGTCCTGTCGGCCACGGCGTCGGCCATCAACTATCAGAAGGCCCTCGCCAGCCGGTCCGATTTGCGATTATTCTTCACTGACGCGAGCCCGTACGCGGCCAGCTTGTACGGAGCCGGGGTGACGCCGTTGATTGTGCCGCGCGCCCGCGACTTGGCAGCCTATCGCGAGGCGCTCGACCGCATCATCGCCGAAAACAAGATCGACCTGCTGATTCCGACTTCCGATCACGACATCGAAGGCGTGATGGAATTACTGCATAGTGGCTGGAACCCGCCGGTACGGATGTTCAAACCGGACTACGCCGTCTATCGCACGCTCACGCATAAAGCCAATTTGATGCATGCGTTGGAGCGGGCGGGCTTGCGCACCATACGGGTTTACGTTTCGCCGGATGACGTGCAATATCCCGCCGTCGTGAAGCCCGCCCGCGAGGGCGGCTCGAAAGGCGTCTGGATCGTCCAGAATCGCAAGGAACTTAACGACAAACTCACAATCCTGCGGCCGCGCTTTGGCGACGATCTCGTCATGCAAGAGTTCATCCCCGGCGACACGGGCAGCATCTATGTCGTGCTGCTGCTCTATGGGCACGACGGAAAGCTTCATGGGGAAGCGGCGTCGCATTCGCATCTTACCTTCATGACCTGGGGCGGCGGCGGCAACGCGGGCAGCCTGGTCGATGAGCCAGCGGTGCTGGAGCAGGCAAAGGACATGGTCGCCAAGCTCGGCGGCTGGCGCGGACCGATCAACCTGGAATTCAAGCGGCACTCGGGCACCGGCGACTTCTATCCGCTCGAAGTTAATTGCCGGCTCAATGGCTACAGTTATCTGCACACGATGAACGGCATGAACTTCCCGGCGGCCGTCGTCGATTTGCTGCATGGCAAGGACCCTGGCGTCTTGCGCCTGCGACCGGAACAGGAGTTGAAGAATTTTGTCGTTGGCTTCCGCGAGAAACCCGTCGACAACTGGGCCGGTCATGGTTGAATCGCTGGAGGTATTCCACCTCATCACGCCATTGATTCGGCCCTATGTCCTCTCGTTCGGGCCGTTAACGCAATTCGATTCGTTCGTCGGCCTCGCTCGACTGTCCGACGGCTCGTGGCGTTGTGGCGAGTCGATGCCGCTGCCGGGCTACAGCCATGAGACGGTTGAACTGATCACGCGCGAGTACGCACTTCTTGCTGGCGATCACGATCTGCAGGCATTCTTACAGCGCAACAGCAGCAACCCGTTCGTCACGTCGCCGGTTGATTCGTGTCTGGATAATGGATTCCGAATGTGGCGGAGACCGAAGCGCAGCGCGGTCGACGCAGGCATCGCCCATGACGGCGTCG
>DATANR010000019.1:0-1585 GCA_036266155.1 Gemmataceae bacterium
CTCGGCGCTCCGCGCCGTCTTCTTCCTGCGGCCCATGATTCACTCCCTTGAATCGATGTCGCCACACCCTACTCCATAGGTGCCCGCCAGGACAAGATTTCCTCACTTCGAAGGTGGTCCAGGAATTGGGGTCCACTTCACACACTGAACAATCAACAGCCCATTGCTTTTGTGGTGGACGGATCCAGGATTGACCAACGCCCGATGCTCGCGCCGTTGGAAATGTGCTTCGTGGTGGGCGTGCTCAACAGCTTCACAGTCGACTGGCTGATTCGGCAGAAGATCACGTCGCATGTGAACATGTTCTACGTGTACCAAGTGCCTGTCCCGCGCTTGAGTGATACGGAGGCTGCTCTCACTCGCATTGCCGATCGCGCCGCACGCCTGACCTGCACAACTCCTGAGTATGACGGTCTCGCCTCCGCCATCGGCCTCAAGCCACCAACGCACCGAGCAGGCGTCACCGATCCCTCTGCCCGGGCCAAGTTGCGGACTGAACTCGATGCTATGGTCGCCCACCTCTACCGCCTGACCGAGGAAGAGTTCGCCCACATACTCACCACCTTCCCGATTGTGCCGGAGACGACGAAGCAGGCCGCGCTCGACGAGTTCATCCGGATGCGCGAAAGCGGCGAGGCGGCGGTCTTCAACCCGGACCTGGCCAAGCGCGCGTCGACCGTGATCGATCCGGCCAAGGCCGTGAAGGACCTCATCGCCGCCGGCGAGTCGGCAACTGTCGAGTTCAAATCGACTGCGCGCTGGGATGTGAAACTCAACCAGCCAAGCAAGATCATCGAGCGGGTCATTGTCAAGACTGTCGCGGCGCTACTGAACACGCGGGGAGGGACGCTGGTCATCGGAATCGAGGATGACGGGAAGGTCTACGGACTGGCGCAGGACTATAAGCTCTCGGGCGACAAGGGCCGCGATGGCTTCGAACTCTGGCTGACCCAAACGCTCATGAAGGATTTCGGCAAGGACGTGGCGGGGTTGTTTGCCGTCGCTTTTTTCGAATTGACGCCGCCGAACATTGCCGGCCAGGAGGAATTGCTCGCTCAGGCTAAATGTGAAGGTTCGGGCACCCCGCCGATGTCAATGGACCAAAACGCCGCACTTCGGAAATATGTGATCGACACCCAGACGGAAGCCGGCAGCTACGACGTGTGCGTGGTGACCGTGAAGCCATCGCCCAAGCCGCGGTTCTTCGTGGAAGAAGGCAAGGAGAAGTTCTACATCCGAACGGGGAACCCCAGCAACGAGTTGAAAATGTCGGAGTTGCTCGACTACTACAAACTACGCTGGCCGGAGGGCACGGCGATCACGACCGTGTGAAGGGCATCGCGTCGGCAGTAAGCCGTGTAGCCAGACCCTTTGCGGGATCGCCTTCCAGGTGGCATACGTGTCCGCATTTTGACCGGCCGCGCGGTCAAGAGCATGGGAGAATATTAGCCCAAGTTACGCTACTGCGCTCTTTTTTGCACTTTTTTCGGCCCTCCGGTGAGTCAACGCTTCGGGATTTTTCGAGCGCGTGGTCGTCGGAGGTCGTGTAGTGAAGACCTACCCTCTTGCTTTGACCATGTCGCAT
>DATANR010000020.1:0-8044 GCA_036266155.1 Gemmataceae bacterium
GCCGATGCCTCCATGATCCGCTTCTTGATCGGCGTCATCTTGAAGAATTTCTTCGCCTCGATTGGTTCCATATCCGTTCCCATCAAGCCTGACAGTAACACCACTGCTGGGTAAATGTCAAACGATGGTTGGAACCGGTCATGACCGGTCCCTGCATGAATCGGCCCAGGCCTGCTTGATCCGCTGGCAGGCATAGTCGAAATAGACGGGGTCGCTCTCGATGCCGACGAACCGCTTCCCGGCCTGGATGGCGGCCACGCCGGTCGTGCCGCTGCCCATGAACGGGTCGAGGATGCTCTGGGCCGCGAGGGATTGGCAGATCCAAGCGACCTGCTCGAGCGGACGGGGGCATGGGACGGGATTATCCCCGCGGTAGCCGTCCCACGGCCGGAGGTCCACCACGTGCCAGTCGCGCGGCAGGTCGTGGACACGTTTTGAGCGACCGTTCCAGTAAATGATCGGGTCCCAGCTAAAGCGTTTGTTGTCGCCGGTCCGGAAGATCTTGCATGCGGCGATTATCTTGTAATCGTCTGGGAAGTACCGGTGCCAGCGGTCAGCCTTCAATTGACTTTGCCAAACGAAACACGGCCCGTCGTCCGTGACGCGGATCAGTTCCGGGATCAAGTGGGTCATGAGGTCATGGTACTTCCAAGGGGCATCGTCGTAGCTCCGGTAGTGGTAGCCGATGCAATATGGCGGATCGGTGACTACTGCGCCGATGCCACTGAGCTGTGGCAGGACCGCGAAGCAGTCGGCGTTGTAGAGTGTCGCCGTGCCGATCTGGACCTTGCGGACTGCCGGCGGATGAATGAGTTTTCGGGTGCGGTTCTTCCGGGCCGCGTAATGCGGGTTGGCAGGATGCATTGGCTGAATTTCGATTTGGTAGCTCATGGTTTTTCTCCTTGTTTGGTTTCAAGCCGTCCCCATGACGGCCTGTCCGGGGAGAATCCAAACCGCCATTAGCCGGGAAGGGAACCGTCCCGTTCAAGCGAAAGGCCGAAGGCTTCCGCAACTTCGCGGAAAGCGGCCTTGGCAGCTTGCGGGTCCCGGCGGGCGGTTTATCCCCGAACAGAAGGCCGTTGGGGTCGGCTGACAACCAGGGAAGTGAGCTGCTTGAGAGTCGAGATCAGTTGAAAGGCTATTTCAGATAGCCGTTGTCTTTCAGCCAGGGTTCCAGGGCAGCCTCGATGATCTCCTGGACCGTGTTGGGCTTGGTCCCGGACAGTTGGCGTTCGAGTGAAGCGCGTTTCAGTTCGGTTCCGATGTCGGCCCGGAGCCGCGTGGTAACCGGCACTCGCCCGCTCGGCCGAGGCTTGGAGGCTTCCGGCGGATGACTGGCCGGTGCATTCGCCTCGGCTGTTGGTTTCGGCTTTTTACCCTCCGCCTTGTCCTTGCCGTAGACGAATTCCCGCTCCTTCTTGGGATCGGGTTTGGTGATACCGGCAGTGAGCGAGCGACGTTTGACCATCTACTTCCGCGCTCCTGCCGGCTTCTTCTTGGTTGGTCGTTTGAGTTTGGATGCCCGCTCTTGCTTGTGAGCCTCCGGAAGAAGTTCACGGAAGAGCTTTGCGATCTCCTGGGCAGCCTCCCCGGCCCTGGCGCCCATCTTCCAGACGAGCGTCCCTTGTCCGGGAGCATCGGCGTAAATCTGGCGAAGAATCACTGGCGTGTTCGCCAGCGGCAGGTCGAGAGCGGCCGCCGCGTCCTTCATGTCCTTGGTGAGTCTGTAATTCTTCCCGACCATGCTGAGGACGATGACGGCCCTCGGGATCCCCTCCCGAATGGTGTGGACCTGCCGAAGCACATCGGTCGCCTGAGAGAGTGCCCGAACTTCCAACATCGACGCCTTGCACGGCACGATGGCGAAGTCGGCCCGAAGCAAAAGTGCCCGGCTGGTCTCGGTGTTGCTGCCCGGTCCGTCGGCAACGACGAAGTCTGTCTCCTCGGCGAGGCCCGGTAGTCCGTTCAATATGTCGTCAGGGTTGGCAAGGCGGACGGCCTTCACCTTCGGTGCGGCCTCCCTGATCCATTCGGAACTGGAGCGCTGGGTATCGCAGTCGGCTAGGGTTACCCGGTAGCCCTCCTCGGAGAGCCAGCCGGCCAAGTGAACTGCGAGGGTCGATTTCCCGACACCGCCTTTTGAATTGGCCACGACAATAATCATTTCATTTTGACACATACCAGAATTTAGAGGAGCATGCAAGCAGTCTGACAGGCTGGCCAGCAAGCAAGACGGCTTGCCGGCACGTCAGCCGGTCGTCAGGACGGCTTGCCAGCCATCCAACCAGCAGGCGAGCCAGCCTGCTTGCATGACTGCCAGCTTGCCGGCAGGCCGGTCGGCCAACATGCTTGCAGGCCGGCAAGCTGTCCGGCCGACATGTCGGCATGCAAGCGTCGATCGATCGAAGTTCCGCCGCAGAAACTGCGGCCCGACTTCTGCATAGCTGCGTGACCCTCCGCAGAATCTGCGGCGGCCCCGGAAACGCTGGCGGACTGCGGTTTTCGAGCGCGACGAGAGGTGTGATAACGGTCATTTTCAATGTGGCTTTTCAGTGTCAGATTCTCCTTGGCAGCGCAAAGGGAAGACGTCTGAAACAATTATCAACTGACTTAATTCTTAGACTTGCGTAGCATCGGATATGCTTCGCATCAATCAACAGAGATCGGCCGCTGGCGCCCGGTCCTATTTCGATGATGGACTCGCGCGCGAGGATTATTACACCCGAGACACCATCCCTGGTCGGTGGCATGGCAAAGGGGCGGAGCGACTCGGCCTGGTCGGAGAGGTAACGCGGGAGTCGTTCCACAATCTCTGCGACAACCTCGACCCGAACACGGGTCGGACACTCACGCAACGGACGCGCGAGAACCGCACGGTCGGCTACGACTTCAACTTCCATGCTCCGAAATCATTGTCGCTGCTTTACAGCCTGACGAAGGAAGAGCGACTGCTCCGGGCCTTCCAGAATGCCGTGCGCGACACGATGCAGGAGATTGAAGCGGACGCGAAAACTCGGGTGCGGGTAGGGGGGCAGAACACAGAGCGGACGACCGGCAATCTTCTTTATGCCGAGTTCGTCCATCTGACGGCGCGGCCGGTTGGTGGCGTGCCGGACCCGCACCTTCATTCCCACTGCGTGGTCTTCAATGCAACTTTCGACGGGGAGGAAGCTCGGTGGAAGGCGGGCCAGTTCCGCGACCTGATGCGGGACGCTCCCTACTATGAGGCGGCGTTCCACGCACGTTTAAGTAAGTCGGTCGCGGATCTCGGCCTCGGGGTCGAGCGCACTCGGAATGGCTGGGAGGTTGCGGGGCTGGGGAGGGACCTCATCGCCAAGTTCTCCCGCCGCACTGCACTCATTGAAGAGCAGGCGAAGGCGCAAGGAATTCTTGACGCGGGCGAGAAAGCAAAACTCGGGGCCAAGACCCGCGAGAAGAAGGGCGAACCGAAATCGCTGGACGAACTCCGGGCCGAATGGCGGGTCCGGCTCAGCGGCCCCGATAAGGAACAAGTCCTCGACGTGCTGGCCCGGAAGCGTACTCCGGTCGCTCCCGTGACCGCCAAAGAAGCGGTCGATCACGCACTTCAGCATGCGTTCGAGCGGGCCTCAGTCGTCGCCGACCGCCGGCTGCTGGCGACCGCCCTCAAACGCGGATACGGATCAGTCAAAGTCGACGAGGTGCGGCAGGACTTCGACAAACGCGGCGAGGTCATCCGTTACCGCCATGAGGATCAGACTCTTGTTACCACGAAAGAGGTACTTTTCGAAGAGGCAGAGGCTCTCAGATTCGCCCGCGACGGGCGGGGCAAGTGCAAAGCGATTGACCTGAAGGGCGGGGAGGAGTTTACCTCCTCGCGGCTGAACCGGGAGCAGCAGGCGGCCGTGCGGCATGTCCTTACCTCGCATGACCGGGTCATGCTGATTCGCGGCAAGGCCGGCACCGGCAAGACGACGCTCATGCGGGAAGCCGCAAGAGCGATCGAGGAGAGCAGTAAACAAGTCCATGTCTTCGCACCTACATCGGAGGCCGCACGCGGCGTTCTCCGCCGTGACGGTTTCCAGGATGCGGACACCGTCGCCCGGTTGCTTGCTGACGAGAAGGCGCAGGCAAAAGTGAAGGGCGGCGTCATCTGGATCGATGAGGCCGGCCTGCTCGGAACAAAGGACATGCGGAAGCTGTTCAAGATTGCTGAGGAACAGAATGCGAAAATCATCCTGCAAGGCGATGAGCGGCAACACGGTAGCGTCCCGCGAGGGGACGCGTTCCGTTTGCTCCAGACTCACGCCGGACTAAAAGCCGCCGAGGTCAGTTCGATTCAGCGACAGCGGGGCGAATACCGCGAAGCGGTCGAGTCTCTCGCCACGGGCGACGTTGCCACTGGGATCGAGCGGCTTGATCGCATGGGTGCGATCCGCGAGGTCGCCGACGAATCGCGGCACCTGGAACTTGCCGGCGATTACCTGGCGGCGGTGAAAGAGGGTAAGTCCGCATTGGTTGTGACACCGACGCACGCCGAAGGAAATGCGGTGACCACTCTCATCCGCGAGAAGCTCCGGCAGGACAAAAGAATCGGCGGTAAGGATCGTACGGTTTCGCAGCTTCGTGCCTACGGCATGACGGAAGCGGAGCGCAAGGACTCTCTCAACTACCAAACCGGAGACGTGATCCGGTTCCACCAGAACGCAAAAGGCGGGTTCCGCAAAGGCGAGAAGTGGCAAGTTTTAGACCGCGAACCGGATGGCAACATCCGCGTTGCCCGCTCGACGGGCAAGGAAGCGGTGCTGCAACTCGATCAGGCGAAGCACTTCGACGTATTCGAGGAGCGTGAACTGAAAATCACCCGCGGCGACCGGCTACGGATAACGCAGAATGGCACCACTGCTGACGCGAAGGGACGCCTCCTGAATGGCAGCCTGCATACGGTCGAAGGATTCGACCGGGCCGGCAACATCGTTCTTCAGGGCGGACAGACAGTGAGCCGCGAATACGGGCACCTGGCCCACGGCTATTCTGCGACCTCGCACGCAAGCCAGGGAAAGACGGTAGACCGCGTCTTCGTCGCCCTCGGCCCTGAATCATTCGCGGCGGCATCGCGTGAACAATTCTATGTCTCAGCTTCACGCGGCCGCGAGGCGGTGAAGATCTACTGCCGCGACAAGGAAGAACTGAAAGAGGCAGTCGGCCGCTCGACGGCGCGGGTCTCAGCGACCGAACTGGCGGAACGCCAGCAAGCCGAGAAGCGCACGAACCCTTCGCGGCTTGTGCGGCTTCGCCAACACATAGGGAGGGTGCTGCGCGCCGCAACAGTGCGTCTTCGGGCGGAAAGAGATGACAACCGAAGGCAGCGTGATAATCTCGAACGGGAAAATCAAAAGAGGGGGAGAGAACGATGAAAGACGATGGTTTCCGCGGCCGGTTCGATCCGGAGAAGCGTCTCGCCGATCTGCGCGGCGAGGGCAAGAACAATACGGCAGACGACGAGGACATTTTCGAGGCGGAGCCGGACTCGGGCACGGATGCCTTCTCCGTAATTTCTGCCGATCGGCAGCAAAAGATAATGGTCGAGTTCAGGTTCAAGGATGGGAACGCGAAAGCGCGAGCGTACAGCTACTGCGTTGGCATCGATTACAACCCTTCCGAAGGAATCAAAATGGACTTCGGCGAACAGGAAGTCAGGCTGAGCGGCCGCAATCTGGAGCCGCTCTTCGCTGGGCTGGTCAGCCAGCGGGTCGCCGTGGTGCGGGAGATGGACAAATTGCACGCCGAGGCGATTGTCCCCGAGAAGAATACAGTTGTCACCCGGATCGAAGTGATCGACCCGGATGACAAGTAGAAGGGCTATCTCGCATCTCCATTGCGTTCGGGTTTCACGAACACGGCACACACGTCGTGCAGGCCGGGAATGAACTTACTGCGGTAAGTTTTGCGGCTGCTCGAAGCCCCGTGACTGAACCGGATGATGTCGGTGCAGTGCTGCTCTAAGCCTGCTGCGAATGCCAGACGCTTGGTGTGGTAGACCAGCGGGACGTATCCGTGCCGCGTGTCGAAGTAATCGCCCATCAGGATGGCGAATTTCCCGCCTGGCTGAAGGCGGCTCGCACAATTCGCGATGAACTGGCCGTAGCCGCTAAGGAAGTCGTCCAGACTTGATGTGCGGGACAAATCTCCTGGCTGCTCGCTATACAGCTTCTGTCTCCAGTAAGGTGGATGCGCCCAGATGAATTCGAACGCTTCGAGGTCCGCATAAGCGGCCGCGTCGGAAGCGTTGAACCCCTCGCGGATATCGAGGGCCGTGCATGGGATCACCATCTCCTGGCACACGTCGCGGCAAGTTCCAGACCAGGTCATCGGGTCGAGCACGTTCGCTGGTGCGAAGTAAGTAAGTAGATCCTTGATCAACTCGCCGGAGCAGTTGCCCGGATAGCGGCGATCGCCGTATGGCCCGGCGGCGTCGGTGTGATAAAGGCTGGTCAGCCGCGGCACTGGACTCGCGTTCTTTGGTGCGGTCGGCAGTTTTGCAAAAACCGGAGCGTTCCGGGGTTTGCGTAATTCGAAGAATGGATTGGTCATGGTTATTCTCCGTCTTCGTCGGGCACTGGCCCGAAGAGTTCCAAGGCGGCATCGAGCAAGGTATCCCAGGTGATGCCGCATTCGGCCGAGGCCCGGTCGCGTACCTCTTGCAAGACTTCCCAAGCCTGGTTGGCGTTGAGGTCCGGGCGGATGGTTTGCACATCCTCGACGCCCCAGATGACGGCGATCTTCTTGGCGTTGGCGAGTTATTCGTGAATGTCAAATGATTTGGTCATGTTGTTCTCCATTTGGTTATGGGGAGCGGCTTGGTACCGCCCCCCTGCGGCGTTACTGCTGTTCTTTCTTTTCAGCGATATCGCGAAGACAGATGCGACCGTCGAGTGGAACTGCTTCCAGCAGGATGTCGTAGCCGCGACTGTCCTTGTGAGCGAAAGCCACGCCTATGCGGTTGAAGAAGCTCTTGCCGCTGCCGGTGTCGCGGACCTGGTACGCTACGTAGCTCGGCTTGCGGGTTGTCTTTGTTTCAGTTGTGGATGTCATTGTCGTTCTCCTTAATGTTGATTTCGGACCCGACCATCGGGGCCTTATGGCACACTGGAAAACTGGCCAATAGAAGCGAGGCGGCACGCCGGTAGATCAAGCGAAAAAAGGAGGCTCCACCCGTGGAAACCTTTTTGGCAGCTTTAACTACGCTTCGGGCAGTTTAAGAGGGCCAACAAGAAGGCCTCATGTCGGGGACAGACAACCCTTAAGGAACAAGAACGAGCCGATGCATCCCACGAACGGACACAATCAACCCGCCTGGACGAGATTTGCGTTGCCAGTCCCGCCGGCAGGCACTGCCTCAACCGCTCCTTGGCTTTCGGACCTCACCGAGATTCGCGGGTAAATCAGACATCAACGTGAGACTTGGCGATCGAATTCGCAGAACTGAAAAGGAACCAGCAACGCAGAGGGCGGATTTAGAACCGATAGATGAGGGACATGAAGTAACGTGGCGCGTAACCGGAACCAAAGCCCGCGGCAGAAATCGGGCGGTTTATATCGAGATTCTCTCCACCAGACTTCGCGTAACTTTCTTCGGCCTACGGTCATAAAGACGCGTCGTCCTCGGATCCGCGTGGCCGGCTAAGTATTGAACATCGCCAAGCGGAACGCCCTGAGTTAACAGATCGGTACATGTGGCTACGCGGAAAGAGTGAGGGCTTAAATGCAGAGGTAGCCCAGCGCGGCGCAGCCGTCGCTTCACCATCCGCCAGATATCTGTTCCGGACATGGCGAGGCCCGTGAAAGTCCCGCTCCGGCCAGCCAAGGTTGGAAAGAGTGGGAAAAGCGGAGAAGTGAATTCGTTCGCCGCTTCATTGAGCAACTTAGGACATGTAACTTATTAACTTCCCTGTTTCGACGGCACGGCACGGTAGTTCCATTTGGGAAGCTCCTCGTCGAAGACGATTCGCATGCTCTTTTTGTAGTTTTTCGGGGCTTTTTCGCCCGTTTGGTAGTCGCCGTC
>DATANR010000021.1:0-4608 GCA_036266155.1 Gemmataceae bacterium
GACGCATCGCTATCGCCTGAGCGCCCAAGGCCGGCGCATCGTCACCTGTCTGCTGGCCGCCCATGCCAGCGACATCACCCGCCTCGACGCCGCCTAAAATCCGCGCCAACCGCGAGGACTTTCACCGTATATCAATGAAGCACAGCGAGGGCGACGCCGTCAGCTTCCCACGACGGCGTCGCCCTCACTGCGCTTCGGTCTCCGCCACATTACGGCACAACCACCGCCGGTGGTTTGCTGCGGGCGATAAAGTCGTTGGCGACGAAGAGAGTCGTTTCGCCGAGAACGAGGTTATAGACCTTTTCCATGCGCTCGGTCGCTTTGACTGAAGCAATCGTCGCGGTCTTGCGCTCCTTGCCATCCCAGCGGTAGATCTTGTCGCCGGCCTTCAATTCGCCGGCCGCGCGCAGTTTGCCGTCGGCTAACGCGAGTGGCTGCGTCTCAGTCGTCACCAAGTCGCCAGCATCGGTCTTCACGGTCCAGAGCCGATTGTCCACAACATAGATCGACGTCACCTTTGCTGAGGAACTCTTGCCATCAGCACCAATGGTCGTGATCTTGTCGCCGACGGCGACCTTCTCGACCAAGCACGTTCCGTCGGCGACACGAATCTTCGTTCCCGCCGGGAAACAGCCGGGATGACAGGGCGGCGGCGGGGGGATTTCCCGCGGTTCCGGCGGGCGCAGGAAGTCAATGACGTCGCGGACCTTGCCCTCCTTGTCATGCACGAGCAAGCGGCCCGCCTTCCAGCCGTCGGCCGTCGGGATCGCCAGCGAGAGTTTAGTCAGCAACTTCGGGCCGTGAATCTCGTAGCGTGACCACTCGACTTCGACCTCCGCAGCGCCCAGCCGCGGGCCGCTGGGAACAGTCACCGTCCCCTTCTTCACAAACCTAAGCGTCACGTCCAACCGTAACGGCGATTCGTCGGGCACAAACTCCTGATAGCCGAACTCGTTGTATTTCCGCGTCGTGAGGTCGAGTTCCAACGAAAGGGCGCCGGCGCCGGTGTTTTCGACCTGGCCCACCAGGCGCACCTTGTAGACGCCGCGGGCATCTTCCGCCATTTGTAATCGCGGCGCGATCGGGCCGGATTTCAGGTCGACCGCGACCTTATCGCCTTCCGCCCTGACTACGGTTGCAAAGGCAAAGACGGCAAGCAGAGCGCCAAACGAGAGGCCGAGACGCATGACGTGTCCCCGGGGGTGGTTCCGTTCTTTGTTCTACACAGTATTCGCGCGGCAGCGGTCGCACAATCGAAACCCGAAGCGCTATTACCCGGCGGCCGGTTATAATCATGTTGCCATGAAGCGATCCGCCTTTACGCTGGTCGAGCTACTGGTGGTCATCGCGATCATCGCGATTCTCATTGGTCTGTTGCTGCCCGCGGTTCAGAAGGTGCGTGAGGCGGCGAATCGGCTATCGTGTCGCAACCATCTCAAACAACTCGGGCTCGCTCTGCACAACTATCACGACGTCAACGACGGTTTCCCATCGGGCTACACCATCGGCGGGTCCGACAATCTTGAATTGGGCGGCTATTGTGGTTTCGTATCGCTGCTGCCCTACCTCGAACAAGATGCGTTGTTCAGCCACTGGGATTTGAACGGGAAGTGGTACGAGGCGCCGAACGCCCAGATTGTCGGCACCGAACTCAAGGTGTTTTATTGTCCGAGCAACCGCAGCCGCGGCGTCGTCGACTTCTCGTTCCTCGTGCCGATCGCCGGCCGGCCGTTGCCCAACCCGGCGGCCTGCGACTACATGCTGTGCAAGGGGGCTAACGCCGCCTTGTGTGAGTTCATCAAGTTGCCGCCCGAAGGTCGCGGCGCGTTCGACGTCAACACGCACACCCGGCTGACCGACATTACCGACGGGACGAGTCAGACTTTTGCCGCGGGCGAAGGAGCCGGCGGGAATCCGCGCTTTGGTTATCGCAAGTACTGGCCGGACACGACGCGAGCAGCGACGTGGCCGGGCCAGTCGCCGTACATCGACCAGAGTTGGTCGCAGGGCCCCGGCGCCACAACGGCGCTACACTCGCTCGGATTGATGGGAGGATCGTGTTTGGGCGTCACAGCCATTCGCGGCGGGCAAGCGGAACCATTCGATGAGCCGATGAATCGCCCGCTCGCATTGCCGTCGTTCGATTGCAATCACGGCTGCACGAACGCCGAGTCGGCGCCAGATACCTACGACACGACCGCCGGTTTTCGGAGCATGCATCCGGGCGGCTGCAACTTCCTGTTCTGCGACGGCAGCGTGCGGTTCATTCGTGAGGGGGTCACGCCCGCTACGTATCGAGCGCTGTCGACGATCGCGGGCGGCGAGGTCGTCAGCAACGCGGAATGACCTCACGCAGACGCTTCGACGACAGCCGGTTCCTCGCGAGCCGGCACGCGCACTGGGCTTACCTCCGCGCTCCGTAGGAATCCGGCGAGCACGAGGCTGACGATCGCCATGCTCGCGGCAACTAATCCGACGAGCGGGTAACCTGGCAATCGGCCGTCGGCCGTCTGGCCGATCAGGGCACCGCCGATGAAGCTCGAAAGCCCCATCGCCGCCGACTGCATCGCACTATTCAGACTGAGGAAACCGCCGCGCATAGCGGGAATGGCGCTGCCGGTGATTAGCGCCTGGGCGGGCACCATGCGTGCGGAGGTCGTCACCATGAATGCCGTCGCGATCATCACGGCCAGCCACAAAGAGATCGGCGGCAGGTTCGTGACCACCAAGATCATCACGACGGCCAGGAACCCCATGATTCGGAACACTCGCAACTTGCCATAACGGTCCGCGAGCCGGCCAGAGATGTTCGTCGTGAAGAATGTAAACCCGCCGGCAATTGCATAAACAATCGGCATGTCCTCTTTGACTTGTCCGGCGTTGGCGACCATCGAGTCGGCAAGGAATGGGATGGCGATGAACGAGCCCATGACAAGTGCCATCGTGAACGCCAGCGCGAGCAAATGACCGGAGTGCGCGATCAGCGCGTGCAGTGGAACCGGCCGGCGATCTGGATGAGCCGGGATGTGCGGGAACACGCGGGCGACACCGAGCCACACGATGGTGCTGAGGGCGGCAAGCGCTACGAACGGTGCCCCGACACCCCGGGCGCGGGCGAGCGTGAGACCGATCGGGATACCGACCACTGACGACACCGCGAAGGCCGACATCACCACTCCCATCGCGGTCCCGCGTCGATAGTCGGCAAAGATGTCGCCGATGATCGCCATGACCGCTGAGCCGAGCACGCCGCCGAACGCGCCGGCCATCCCACGCGCGGCGACGAGCCATTCGTAAGTTGGCGCGAGTCCGCAGAAGAGGTTGCTCAAGGTGAAGCCGGCATACATGGCGAGCAAAACGGACTTGCGTGGGAAACGATCGAGATACTTAGCAGCCATCAGACTGCTGAGTGCCGAGGCGATGCCATAGACGCCGACCGCGTGGCTGAATTCCGTGGAGTTGATGTCGAACTGCAGCTTAGCCCACGGCGCCAGCGGCATCATGATGACGAAGTCGAGGACGTTGGTAAACTGGATCGCCGCCAGCAGGAGAAGGATGCCCCATTCGCCGCGCGAGATGGTCGGCTTCGGTCGTGCGGCGGACTCGGACATCATGCCTCCGGAATGGGAACGTAGAAGATACCACAAAACCGCGACCAACTTACAGGGGAAGCCGCGGCAAGACTCATGCCCTATGCTGGCCTTCGTGGAGAATTGCAGGACGCCCCAACCCCAAGGCAGGTTCAGCCGATGACCTTTCGCGACGGGCCGATCGACGGCATCATCTGGAAGCCGCTGACGTTTTACAAGGACGCCCGCGGCTGGTTGTGCGAGTTGTTCCGGCACGACGAGTTGCCGGAGCCGTACTATCCGGTGATGGCGTACATGTCGATGACCGAGCCCGGAGTGGGCCGCGGGCCGCACGAACACGTGGACCAGTCGGATTATTTTTGCTTCATTGGGCCGTCGGATTTCAAAGTGTATCTGTGGGACGCCCGTCCACAATCAGCGACCTATGGGAACAAGGAAGTGCGCCTCGTCGGCGACTCGGCTCCGTTCGGGCTTGTGGTGCCCCCCGGCGTGGTGCATGCGTACAAGAACGTGGGGACCGGCAAAGGCGTCGTGTTCAATGGCGCGAATCGATTGTACAAGGGGTGGGAGAAGAAGGAACCGGTGGACGAGATCCGGCATGAAGAACACGAAACCAGTCCGTATCGCCTGGACTGAGTGCAAAGGCCGAAATCAATGGGACATATGGGTCCTCAGGGACCCATATGTCCCATTGAAAGCGCATGAAAAAACCCCGCCAGCGATTGCTCACTGGCGGGGCCATATCTTGGCAAGTTACGTGTTACGAGTTTCAAGGATGAGTTCACATGATCGGATCATTCGGTCCTGGAGCGCCTCGTGAAAAGCGCTATTCCGAATGTCCTTGGATACAAATCCTTAGAAAGGAGGTGATCCAACCGCAGGTTCCCCTACGGTTACCTTGTTACGACTTAGTCCCAATCAAGAAGTCCGTCTTCGGCGCCGTGAAGCGACTTCGGACGTCCCTCTCTTTCGTGGCTTGACGGGCGGTGTGTACAAGGCTCAGGAACACATTCACCGC
>DATANR010000022.1:0-11756 GCA_036266155.1 Gemmataceae bacterium
GAGTTCGGCCTGATGCAAGATCTCCCGCAGACGAGGATCGAAACGCCCATCCATGGCCGCTCCTTCCGTGGAGAAAACATCGATGGAAGCGATTGTGGCCGACGGACTTCTGCGCCGTCAAGACGACATACAGTAGAAGTACTTACTTTGCTCCCTTCAAGTATTTGTCGAACCACGCCAAGTCCCATTCCATCTTGGCTTTACGGTTCGACAGCTTCATCAGCCCGTGCGGCTCGCCGGGGTAGACGACCAGTTCCGTCGGCACCTTCTTGTATTCCTTCAGCGCCCGGTAGAGCATCCGGCTATGTCCCGACGGGCAACGTTCGTCGCTGCCGCCAACGTGGATGAGCGTCGGCGTCGTGACGTTGCCGAGGCCGTAGGTCGGCGAGGTCTTGCGATAGATGTCCGGCGTCTCCCACGGCAGGCCCTTCTTGAAGACCATCGGATAGGCCGGCTCGTCGTTAAAGCCCCACTCGGCCACCGTGTCGAGGATGCCGGCCCCCGAGCTGGCCGCCTTGAACTTGATCGGCGAGTCCTTCAGCGTGATCAGACAGTTGGTCAGGTAGCCGCCATTGCTCCAGCCCATGACGCCGACGCGCTCCGGGTCGGCGATGCCTTCCTTGATGAGATGCTGAATGCCGGCGAGGATGTCCTTCACCTCGATGTCGTTCTCGTGGCCGATCAGGTCGGTGACGAACTTGTCGCCATAGCCGGTCGAGCCGCGATAGTTCGGGTAGAGGGCGGCATAGCCGTGCGCGGCGAAATAGAGCCGGCCGTTGAGAGCGTCATAACTGAGGCCGGCGGTCGATGATGTTGTCGGCCCGCCGTGGATGCCGACGACGAGGGGTAACCGTTCGCCCGGCTTGTAATTGCGCGGCAATTCTAGTACCCCACCGACCTCGCTGTCGTCCGGTGCCTTCCAAGTGATGTGCTCGACTCTCGGAAGGGTCCAAGTAACGGATTGGGGGTTCGGATCAACTAAGATTTTCTTGTCGCCCCCTAGTCGCGTCTCCAAAACGGGGAACCGGCGGTAGTCGCTAATGAGTGATACTCTCTCGCACTCCTTGAGCGGGGGCTCAGTCAATTGGATGACTTGATCGTTGATGGAAGGTGGTCCTTCGAACTGTCGATCAAGATTGGTGAGGTATGTATTAATACCAACCTGTCCCTTCTGCTCCCGAAGGTACTCCAAAGAGGTCGAATTGGTCCACCGCAACTGGCTTCCATAGCCCCGGACGTGGATTCGTGCTTCCGAGGGCCGGCACATTCGCTTCGTTGTCCATTCCCCGTCTGCGAACTCACCAATTATTATCTCTGTTGGATATGCATCAAAGATCGCGCAAAATGCGAATCGAGTCCCGTCCGCGTTCCAGGCAAGGCTTTCGAGCCAAGCCCATGGCGAGGCGGCCTTTGTTCGGTAAGTGTCGGACGGTGGCGTAATGAGCTTACCCGCCTCCCACACGTCGACGCGGGCGCGGCCTTCGGAAGTGATGACCGTGTCGTCCGGGGCCGTGATCATGGCGACGCGTTTGCCGTCGCGCGTGACCGCGAACTCGCGGATGTAGCGGTTCTCCGCGATCACCTTCTCGGTGCGCCACGATTGCAAATCGACGCGATACACTTCGGAGACCGTGCGCTTGCCGTGGCCGTATTCGGCCTTGTGCTTGTTGCGCAATGCCGTGAACTCGTCGTTGTCGGTGGTCGAGGCGTCGACGGAATAGAAGAGCGTATCGGTTTGGGAGGCGAAATCGAATGCGATGATGCCGGCTTCGACCTTGGTCGCTGGAGTCGTTAAGCCACAAGCGGTGTCGATGCGCCAGACTTGCGTTTTGCCATCGGTCACGGACTTGCGGTTGCCGAGCACATAAATCGATCTGCCGTCGGCCGACCATTTCGGATGCCGATCGTTCGCCCGGCCGCTGGTCAGGCGCGTGGGCTTGCCCTTGCCGTCCGTGGCGACGACCCAGAGGTCGGTCTTGCGGCTATCGTCGGCGGTGTCCCAGCGGCCTTCGCAATAGGCGACGTGCTTGCCGTCCGGTGAGACGGCCAGCTCGGTGATCGTCGCGAGCGTGGCATAGTCGTCGATCGTGATGTCGTGATCGCGAACGGGTTCGGCGTAAACTGGAATCGCGATGGCGAGGAACAAAAGCAAAGTACGCGGCATCGGGACGTCTCAATGGGTGAAGAAGATCGAATGAAGATACCATGACGGGCGTAATGCCGCGTAGCTGGATTCGTAAGAATTCAGTTCTTGGACCACTGCCAACTGAATTCTTACGAATCCAGCTACGAAGGCATTTACTACCGTAACACCACCGTCACCCGGCGCGGACACCCTTCCTCCGTTCCGCTACTCTGGATACGACCACCCGGGAGGGAATCGCATGCGTCGGAGTTGTTTGTTCGCTTTCCTGTTTGTCGCCGCCTCCACCCTGGCCGCGGACAAGCCCGATCCGTCGGTCGAATTCTTCAAGATGACGGGCAAGGTCCCCGTCTTTCAAATCACCGTCGACAAGGCCGAGGCTGATTCGCTGCGCCGTGAGCCGCGCAAGTATGTGAAGTGCACTCTCAAGGTCGGGGACCAGACGCTCAAAGATGTGGCGATCCACCTCAAGGGAGCTGCCGGGTCGTTCCGCGGCTTCGACGATCGGCCGGCCCTGACGTTGAACGTCGATCACTTCGCCAAAGGCCAGAGGTTTCAGGGGATGGACAAGTTCCACCTGAACAACTCGGTCCAGGATCCGACTTATTTCAACGAATTCATCTGCGGCAGCATGGCTCTCGAAGCCGGGGTGCCGACGCCGCGGACGGCCCACGCGGTCGTCGAGTTGAATGGCCGCAAGCTCGGCTTCTACACGCTCAAGGAAGGCTTCAACAAGACATTCCTGCACCACCATTTCGCCGACGCGACCGGGAACATGTACGACGGCGGGTTTCTTCAAGACATCGATGCCGCCCTCAAGCTCGACAGCGGCACCGACAATGGGCGGAAGGACTTGCAGGCTCTCCTGAAGGCGTGCCAGGAGCCGAACCTGGAGAAGCGGTTCGCCGCGCTCGACAAGGTGCTCGACGTCGACCGGATGGTTTCGAATGCATGCATGCAAGCCATCTGCACGGACTGGGATGGCTATTGCCGCAATCGCAACAACTACCGGGTCTACTTCGATCCGAAAAGCGGCAAAGCGGTGTTCTTCCCGCACGGCATGGATCAGATGTTCCAGAACCCCGGCGATGCCGTCTGGCCCGGCTGGGGCGGGCTGGCGACGCGAGCCTTGCTCGAGACGCCGGAAGGTAAGAAGCGCTACATCGCGCGAATCAAAGAGATGAACGAGAAGTATTTCAAGCTGGCTGACATTTACAAAAAGATCGATGCGCTGGTGCCGCGTGCCGTGGAGGCCATGGAGGCGGTGCAGAAGGGAAGCGGCAAGAACTACGAGAACGAGGTGAAGGCTTATAAGGACCGGCTCAAGCAGCGATCGGAGTTCTTGGCGCGGGAGCTTCCGAAGTTGAAGTGATCACGCCGGCGCTTGCGGCGTAGCGGGCTCGCGCTACGCCGCAAGCGACGATGCGGTTGAGCCCTTCGCGCAAACGCCCCTCGTCCGTTGCGAAACTGACGCGCACGAACGTCGTGCCCGAAGGGCCGAAGACGTGGCCAGGGTTCACCAACACGCCGGAGTCGCTGAGTAGCCGCTGGGCAAAGGTATGCCCGCCTTCACCATTCAGCACCGGCACCCAACAGAAGAAGCCCGCTGACGCGGACCACGGTTGCAGGCCCATCGCGTTCAATTGTTCCAGAACATAGCCGCGTCGGGTGTTGAAATCAGTAGCCAGTTCCGAGAGGACGGCTTCGCAATTGCGCATTGCTTGGAGGGCGGCTTGTTGGCAGATCGATGGGACGAAGGGGGCGGAGAGGACGGATGCGGCGGCGCATGGCTTGACTAAATGGCGATGCCCGGCGAGCCAACCGACGCGCGCGGCGGTGAGCCCATGGCTCTTGGCGAAGCTGCCGCAGGTTAGGATGCGCTCCTCGCAATGGGGCAGCGAGGCGAGACGGGCCTTGGCGGGCTCGGCACGCCAGCGATCGAATGACACATCCTGGAAAACCAACACGTCATACTTGCCGGCCCAGAAGGCAATTTGTTCCAGGTCTTCGGGGGCAAATACGCAGCCCGTCGGGTTAACCGGATCGGCCAGCACCAACAGTTTCGCGCCGCGCATGGTCTTCGCAAACACATCCATCGCGAAGCGGACACGTCCCTCGTCGCTCCAGGTCGGCACCCAGCGCAAACGCGCCCGGCGATGCTTCAAACCAATGGGGAAGATCGGCGACGTCGGATCGAAGAGTACAACCGGGTCGCCGACGTTCACGAATGCATCCAGCACGGCCGCATAGGCCCCGCTCGCACCGTGCGCAATGAGCACTTCATCCGTCGAATCGTATTCGACGCCATGATCGAGATGCAGCTTGATGCCGATCTCGCTTCGCAGCTCAATGTCGCCCCAGGCGGAATCTGGTCGCCGATCGTTTACGGCACGGCCAAGACCAAACAGCAAGTCGATTCGGGGGGAGCCGAGAGCCAGGTTGATCGAATTCGGCGTGCCAATGTCGGGCAACAGTGCCGGGTCGCGAAGCTCGTCGATCGGAACGGCCAGCGCGCAATCGCTGTAGTAGCGGAGAAAATCCTCACCGCCACCGAGGGAACGACAAACGGAAGGAATGAAGCGAGCGAAGCCCGAGCGTGCGAGGAGCTTGCGCCAGAAAAACGAACGGACCACGATCGCGGCCTCCGTGCCAGACGAACCGGCGGGATTGTGCCACGAACGGGCAAATGGGGCAAGACCGCTACGAGCGGTCAATCGTCGCGCCGCGGCCGGCGTCTTGGCCGATCCTCGTCATGATCGTCGCGTGAAGGCCGGCGTCTTGGCCGATCGTCCTCGTCGTCATCGCGAGCAACCGGCCGTTTCTTATGTGGCGATGCATCATCATCGTCATCGTCGGCCGCGATGCGTCGCTTGCGTGGGGCCGGCTCGTCGTCGTCGTCATCCGCGTCGCCGCGGAGCGGTCCCTTCGAGCGCTTGGCCCGCCGGACCTGTTCGGCCGCCTGCCGACGCCAGACAAATAGTGCCAACCCGAACGCGCCGAGGCCGATCACGATGCCGGCAATTCCGCCATAGATCATCAGCGCCGTCTTTTCCTCGCTCGCCGGTTCCCGGCCCTCTTGAATGATCACGCAGGTTGAGAAGTCCGATTGCGGATAACTGTCGAGGAGGAGTTTCTTCTCCTTGCTCTCGAGCGGACGGATCTTGTTGACGATTAGCCCTGCGAGCTGCTGCTGCGAGACGCGCGAATACAGGTCGTTTTCGTTGCGTGCTTTCGTGGAGAAGATGATCGCCTTCACCGCGGATGGCGATCCGCCATGCCCGCCCGGGTCGGCCTGGTCCTTGGGCACAACCGGAACGAAGGCCGACTTCCACACGGAACCCTTCGACTCGTAGACGTAGTTGTCGCAGGGAACGAACTCGGTCAGCACGATGTTGGCATTACCGTCAATGCCACGCGCCAGCAAGTTCTTCAGAGTGATCGTTTCCGGCGCCTGCGTCGAGGCTGAGGCAATGTCCTTTTCCTTGAAGCCAAACCACACCATCATGCCGCCCATGAAGACGCCGAAGATGCCGACAAACGTGATGATGCGCAGCATGTGGCACCGCGGAGGGAGGGCCGGGATGCGAGAATTATCCGGACGTAGCCAAGCCCGGCAAGGCCGCATCTGCTCATTGGTCATTCGCCGTTCGGGCCGATAAACTCCCTTCATTCCCAAGACTCTCGAGAAGCTCTCCGACCATGACCGCACCGACTTACGACAAGCTCAAGGCCCCCACGACCGGCACACGGGCCGTGAACCAGAATGGCGCCTGGAAGTTCCCGGACGACCCGATCGTTTGTCTGCTCCGCGGCGACGGCATCGGGGCAGACGTCAATGGCGTGCCGGGCATCACGACGGCTTCGGAGAAAGTCCTCGACGCGGCCGTGACGAAGGCCTACGGCGGCAAGCGCAAGATCGTCTGGTTCGACGTCCATGCCGGCGACGCGGCCCGGTCACTGTACCGGCCGGAAGTGAAGGACGAGCAGGTCGGCAGCCTTTCTGAAGAAGAGCAACGCAAGCTTTACTTGCCGGACGACACGCTCAAAGCGTTCGAATACTACGGCCTCGGCCTCAAGGGCCCACTCACGACGCCGATCGGCGGCGGGTTCCGTTCGATCAACGTGTTCCTGCGCTTCAAGTTCGATCTCTATTCGTGTGTGCGGCCGGTGCGCTATTACAAAGGCGTTGATGCCCCGAACCGCAATGCGAACAAGGTCGACATGGTGATCTTCCGCGAGAACACGGAAGACGTGTATTGCGGCATCGAGTTCAAGAGCGGCACCGATCGTGCGAAGAAGGTCGTCGCCTTCCTGCGTGAAATGGGCTACGGGCCGGACGTGTTGCTTGACTCGGCCGGCATCGGCATCAAGCCGATCTCACCGGAGCGCAGCAAGCGTTTGATCCGAATGGCGATTCAGTACGCGATCGACAAGAAATGCCCGAGCGTGACGCTCTGTCACAAGGGCAACATCATGAAATTCACGGAGGGCGCGTTCAAGGACTGGGGATACGAACTCGCGAAGGCCCAGTTTCGCGACAAGATCGTGACCGAGGACGAGGTCTACAAGGACCACGGCGGCAAAGCACCGGCGGGCAAGGTGGTCATCAAGGACCGCATCGCTGACAGCATGTTCCAGCAGATCCAGCTTCGGCCCGACGAATACAGCGTGATCGCGACGCCGAACTTGAATGGCGACTACCTCAGCGACGCGGTGGCCGCCCTCACCGGCGGCATCGGCCTCGCCGCCGGCGCCAACATCGGCGACCGGGCCGCGATGTTCGAGGCCACGCACGGCACGGCCCCGAAGTACACGGGTAAGAACATGGCGAATCCGGGAGCGGTGCTCCTCTCGGGTGCGTTGCTATTCGAATACCTGCAGTGGTTCGAAGCCGCGGAGTTGGTGAACAAGGCAGTCGAGAAGACGTTCGCCGAGGCCGAGGAGACTGCCCAATCGGGGCCGGGCAAGAAACTGCATGTCACCTACGACATCGCCCGGCAATTCAAGGGCTACACCGACAAGGACGGGGCGACGAGCAGCGCGTTCGCAGATCGAATCATTCACCACATTGGATGAGTTGCTTTCACGGCGCGTAAGCAAACTCATTTGCATTGAACAGTGCGAGGCAGAAGTCCGCCAGCGCGACGGCATGGGCCATGTCCGCCCGCGCTGGCAATTCGTCGGGCACGCCGGCTGGCAAGCGCGCACGCAGGCGATCCGCCGCGGACTCGGATTGGTCCTTCAAAAACTGCCTGGCGATCGTCACCTCTTCAGTCGTCGGACGGCGGCTGAACGCACGCTGATAAGCGCGCTCGATCTGCTTGCCCAAATCCGAACTGCATTCATGCAGCAAGCGCGACGCCATTGCCCGGCTTTGCTGTTGCGTGAACGGGCCGTTCATCAGAATCAAGGCTTGCGGGGCAAATGTCGAAGCGCCGCGATTGGCGCACGGAAACAGGCGGTCGGGCTGGTCGAACGCTTCAAGCATTGGCAGGCGGACATTGCGTTTGGCCAGCAAGTACAGGGACCGGCGATTGTGTTGCGTGGCGTCTGGTGTTGTCGACCACAATCCATCCGGCTCACCTTCGGTAAAGATCAAGTCGTAGACCTCCGGCTCGAGCGGCACGCGGATGCTCGGTCCGCCCACCTGGGTCGTCAGCGTCCCCGCTGCAGCGAGCATGCAATCGCGCAGGCTCTCGCCATCGAGCCGTTGCCGGTTCATGCGCCCGATCAAGCGGTCGTCATCGGCTCGCGATCGTGATGATTGTTGATAGGTGTTCGACATCACGATCATCTTGTGCATTGGCTTGAAATGCCAACCGTTGGCTGTGAACTCCGTGGCCAAGAAGTCGAGTAATTCCGGGTGCGTCGGCTTGTCGCCGCGGAGGCCAAAGTCGTTGGGTGTGCCCACGAGGCCGCGGCCGAAATGGTGCTGCCAGACGCGGTTCATGATCACGCGGGCCGTGAGCGGATGATCCTGCTGTGCGATCCACTTTGCGAGGTCTCGACGGTTCAAGCGTGACGCGCTCGGCTGCGCCTCGCGGCTAACGGCAAGCACGCGTGGAAACGCCGGCTCGACGGTGCCGATCTTGCGACCGAGTTCGCCACGCTTAAGAACGTGTGTCGGCGGAGGCGCGCCCTCGTCAGCGATCGTCCACGCGCTCGGCGGCGGCGGTGGCAATTGCGCTTCCAAAGCGTGTTGCTGTTCGCGCAGGTCCGTCCGACGAGCACGATCTTCGGGAGCCAGTGCCGCAATGATTTCATCCCACGTCACTTTGATGAGCGTCTCGGCCTGGCTGGCGAGTTGCTTCTGCTCCGCGGTGCGCTTGCTGGATTCCGTATCCAGCGCGGCGCGATAGGCCGGCTCAAGCTTGTCTCTCTTCCCGTCGCGGATCTTGGCCCGGTAAGGCTTGTCGATCGCCTCGACCTGCGTCTTCAACGGATTGATCTTCGCATTGAGCGCGGCGACACGGTCCTTGTATGTCTGCTTCTCCTCGGGCGTGGCAAATTCGACATCCTTGAACTTGGCAGCCGCGAAGAACGCTTCGAGACGGTAGTAGTCGGCCTGCGAGACAGGGTCGAACTTGTGGTCATGGCAGCGCGCACAGTTGAATGTCAGGCCAAGGACCGCCGCGCCGACGCCTTGTACATATTCGATGAGCAGTTCCTGGCGGACCATCGCCGGGTCGACGTTGCCGGAGACGAGGTGGATCGGCCCGCAGCGATGCATGCCGCTGGCGATCCAGAGATCGGCGACCTCACGCGCGTCCTTGCCGGCGGCCAACTCATCGCCGGCCAATTGCTCGGTCAGGAACTGGTCGTAGGGCTTGTCCGCATTGAAGGAGCGAGCCACGTAGTCGCGATAACGCCACGCGTGCGGGCGGTCCGCGTCCATCTCATAGCCGTTCGATTCACCGAACCGGACGACGTCGAGCCAGTGTTGGGCCCACCGTTCGCCGTACTGAGGTGAGGTCAGGAGGCGATCAACGACTTTTTCGTATGCGCTGGGCGAAGAATCCGCGAGGAAGGCATCCTGCTCTTCAGGGGTGGGCGGCAACCCGACGAGATCAAGGTACAGCCGGCGAAGCAGAACCAGTTTCTCGGCCGGCGTCGATGGCGACAGTCCGGTCGCTTCGAGTTTGGCGAGAATAAAGGAATCGACCGGCGTGCGAATCCAAGACGCCTGCTTGACCGTCGGAACTATCGGTCGGGCCGGGGGTTGGAACGACCAGTGCTGTCGGTCGACCGGCGAAATAGGTTTTTCGGGAATCGGTTCGGCAGACGGCGCCGAAGTGGATTGAATGGAGGCAAGGGCCAGGATCGTCCATAAATGATGTCGGCGCATGGAGTTCTGTCCTTCGACGACCTGCCGGATTGACGACGAGCGGTAGAATGATGTTATTCCAAAACCTCAATCTATCGCAAGGGGCAGGCGACCGAGAGCAAGCGGTTGCCCAACAATACGGTGGGACGCATGTTGAAACAGTCGGCCAAGGCCTGAACCCGCCGGTCGGTCAAGCGCGTCCCTGAGATCAACCTGTAACGCACCAGAAGTTTGCGCCGGCCTGAGAAACCTTGCCGGCTATGTCGGAAAGCCGGTGCTATAGTTGGATAGGAACGGGGTTTTGTGCCCCGTCGTCGCCCCCGTTCAGGACGGACGGCCCCGGTCAGGATGGAACGAATGAAGCACACCGCGCCGCACTCCTACTCCCGTCACCCGGCCGATCAGGACCACCGGAGCGAGGAGAATCTGGACGCAGAGTTGTCGCCCGCCGACCAGGAAGAACTTGGTTCGCGCGGGGCCGACGATACTCTGGGCCTTTACCTCCGCCAGATGGGGTCGATCCCCATGCTGAAGCGGCCGGACGAAATCGAGGTCGCATCCCGGCTCGAGCGCGTGCGCTCGCGGTTCCGTTTTGCGGCCTTGCGTAGCACGTTTATCATCAATCGGGCCTATGGAACCTTCGCGGCCGTCCAGGCCGGTCAGCTGGCGTTCGACCCTCAGGTCGACGTCATTACCACGGCAAATCTGCGCCGCGACCAGATCCTGCGCCGCCTGCCACTCCACTTGCGTACGCTCGAAACCATTTTGCGTGAAGAGCGCGAGCAATTCCCGGCCGGCTTGACCCTGACCAACGTCCGCGACCTGAATGCCTGGCGCCGCAACCGCTGGCTGCGTTTGCGCAAGGCCGGCAAGCTAATGGTCGAGCTGTCGCCGCGGACGGAGGCGCTCGAACGCTGGGTAGACGACCTGGGCCTGAAGGCTCGCGATGTCAACAAGCTGCTGATGTCGATCCACATGGGTCGGCCGAAGACGCTGGCGGCTCGTGCCGAGCGCAACGACGCGTTCCGGTCGGCCATCGAGTCGTGCTGGGCCGAGCCGGAGGAATTGAACGCGCTTTTGCGCGTCATTCGCCGCCGCCGCGAGGAGTACCATCGAGTGCGCAGCGAGTTGGCCGAAGCCAATCTGCGGCTCGTGGTCTCGATCGCCAAGAAGTACCGCAATCGCGGCCTGCCCTTCGCGGACCTGATTCAGGAAGGCAATCGCGGTCTGCTCCGTGCCGTGGACAAGTACGAGTACAAGCTCGAATTCAAGTTCGGCACCTATGCGACGTGGTGGATTCGGCAGAGCATTCAGCGTGCGCTCGCCGACCTGTCGCGCACGGTGCGCGTCCCATGCCACCAGATTGCGGTGCTCGGGCAAACCGAGCGGGCGCGAACCGAATTGGCCGGCGAACTGGGCCGCGAGCCGACTATCGAGGAACTGGCCGGCAAGGTTGGCTTGCCGGTCTCTGAGGTTCGATCGTTGCGGGCCGTCGGCAAGCATCCGGTGAGCCTGCACGAGCCGGTTGGCGGCGATGGCGAGCGTGCCCTGGAAGATTTCCTCCGCGACCGTGGTGGCGTGACGCCGGGCGAGCACGTCGACCAGCACTTGCTACGCGAACGCATCGTCGAAGTCTTGAAGTCGCTGGCCCAGCGTGAGCGCGAGGTGATCGAACTGCGTTACGGCCTGAAAGACGGCCAGCCGAAGACGCTCGACGAGGTCGCTCGTCTCTTCGGCATCACCCGCGAACGCATCCGCCAAATCGAAGCCCGCGGCATATTGAAATTGCGGCAGCCCGTGCGCAGCGTGCGCCTGGAACAGTTCGCCGAGGTCGAGTGAGGCCGAAGCGAAGCGAGGCAAAAAGCGAGCCCGGCCGGAAAAGCCGGGCTCGCGGTTTTTCCGACGCCTTGAATGCCTCGAATGGTGCGGGGCGGTAACTTAACCCTTTTTAGCGTCGAATCACGTCCGGCCCGGAGCCAGCGGTCTTCTCATACCGGCCATCGCCCGCTTTCTTGTATTGCGTAAACCCAAGCTTGCCCAAGCGTTCCGGGCTCAGGTTGCCCGCCCCGAAGCGCGTCATGGTATTCGGCGCGGCGATGATCCGCTGCACCGGCTTCCCCGTTTCCGGATGCACCGTCAGCGGTGGATCGCTCATCCGCTGCATGACTTCGAACACTTCGCCGTCGATGCCGTCCGGCTCGATCACCTGATACACGTAGAGGGGCATGGTTTTCTCGCTCTTGCTCCCCCTCTCCGTTTCGGAGAGGGGGCCGGGGGGAGAGGTTTTCG
>DATANR010000023.1:0-10331 GCA_036266155.1 Gemmataceae bacterium
GCCGATGCCTCCATGATCCGCTTCTTGATCGGCGTCATCTTGAAGAATTTCTTCGCCTCGATTGGTTCCATATCCGTTCCCATCAAGCCTGACAGTAACACCACTGCTGGGTAAATGTCAAACGATGGTTGGAACCGGTCACGACCGGTCCTTGCATGAATCGGCCCAGGCCTGCTTGATCCGCTGGCAGGCATAGTCGAAATAAATGGGGTCGCTCTCGATGCCGACGAACCGCTTCCCGGCCTGGATGGCGGCCACGCCGGTTGTGCCGCTGCCCATGAACGGGTCGAGGATGGTTTCGGCCGCGAGGGATTGGCAGATCCACGCGACCTGTTCCAGCGGACGCGGGCACGGGACCGGGTTGTCCCCGCGGTAGCCGTCCCATGGCCGGAGGTCCACTACATGCCAGTCGCGCGGCAGGTCGTGCAAACGCTTTGAGCGACCGTTCCAGTAGAGGACCGGGTCCCAACTAAAGCGTTTGTTTTCGCCGGTCCGGAAGATCTTGCATGCGGCAATGATCTTGTAATCGTCTGGGAAGTACTGGTGCCAGCGGTTGGCCTTCAATTGACTCTGCCAAACGAAACACGGCCCGTCGTCGGTAACACGTATCAGTTCCGGGATCAAGCGGGTCATGAGGTCGTGGTACTTCCAAGGGGCATCGTCGTAGCTCCGGTAGTGGTAGCCAATGCAATACGGCGGGTCGGTGATTACTGCGCCGATGCTACTGAGTTGTGGCAGGACCTCAAAGCAGTCAGCGTTGTAGAGTGTGGCCGTGCCGATCTGGACCTTCCGCACTGCGGGCGGATGATGGAGTTTTCGGTTGCGGTCCTTCCTGGCCGCGTAATGCGGATTGGCAGGATGCCTGGGCCGTGGGTGGGTCTCGATTTGGTAGCTCATGGTTCTTCTCCTTGTTTGGTTTCAAGCCGTCACCATGACGGCCTGTCCGGGGAGAATCCAAACCGCCAGAAGCCGGGAGGGAACCTTCCCGTTCAAGCGAAAGGCCGAAGGCTTCCGCATCTTGCGGAAAGCGGCCTTGGCAGCTTGCGGGTCCCGGCGGGCGGTTTATCCCCGACCAGAAGGCCGTTGGGGTCGGCTGGGAACAAGGGAAATGAGCAGCTTGAGAGTCGAGATCAGTCGAAAGGCTACTTCAGGTAGCCGTTGTCCTTCAGCCAAGGTTCCAGGGCGGCCTCGATGATCTCTTGGACCGTGTTGGGCTTGGTCCCGGAGAGTTGGCGTTCCAGTGAAGCACGCTTCAACTCGGTTCCGATGTCGGCCCGGAGCCGCGTGGTGACCGGTACCCGCCCGCTCGGCCGGGGCTTGGCGGTTTCCGGCTGATGACTGGCCGGCATGCTCGTCTCGACAGTTGGTTTCGGCTTGTTGCCCTCCGCCTTGTCCTTGCCGTAAACGAACTCGCGCTCCTTCTTGGGATCGGGCTTGGTGATACCGGTGACGAGAGAGCGACGTTTGACCATCTACTTCCTAGCTCCTGCCGGCTTCTTCTTGGTCGGTCGTTTAGGTTTGGACGCCTGCTTTTGCTTGTGAGCCTCCGGAAGAAGTTCGCGGAACAGTTTGGCGATCTCCTGGGCGGCCTCCCCGGCCCTGGCGCCCATCCTCCAGACGAGCGTCCCTTGTCCCGGTGCATCGGCATAAATCTGCCGAAGGATAACAGGTGTGATTGCCAGCGGCAGGTCGAGCGTAGCGGCTGCGTCCTTCATGTCCTTGGTCAACCGGTAATTCTTCCCGACCATGCTGAGGACGATCACCGCCCTCGGGATCCCGTCCCGGATGGTGTGGACCTGCCGAAGTACATCGGTCGCCTGGGAGAGTGCCCTTACCTCGAGCATCGACGCCTTACACGGCACGATGGCGAAGTCGGCCCGGAGCAAAAGTGCCCGGCTCGTCTCGGTGTTGCTGCCCGGTCCGTCGGCGACGACGAAGTCAGCTTCCTCGGCGAGGCCCGGTAGCCCATCCAATATCTCATCGGGATTTGCCAGGCGGACGGCCTTCACTTTCGGTGCGGCCTCCTTGATCCATTCGGAGCTTGAGCGCTGGGTATCGCAGTCGGCTAAAGTCACCCGGAAGCCCTCCTCAGAGAGCCAGCCGGCCAGGTGAACAGCGAGGGTCGATTTTCCGACACCGCCTTTTGAATTGGCCACGACAATAATCATTTCATTTTGACACATACCAGAATTTAGAGATGCATGCAAGCAGTCTGACCGGCTGGCCAGCAAGCATGAAGACAAGGCAGCATGTCAGCCGGTCGTCAGGACGGCTTGCCGGCCATCCAACCAGCAGGCAAGCCAGCCTGCTTGCATAACTGCCAGCTTGCCGGCAGGCCGGTCGGCCAACATGCTTGCAAGCCAGCAAGCTGTCTGGCCGTCATGTCGGCATGCAAACGTCGATCTATCGAAGTTCCGTCGCAGAAACTGCGCCCCGACTTCTGCATTGCTGTGCGGCCGTCCGCAGAATCTGCGGCAGCCCCGGAAACGCTGGCGGACTGCGGTTTTCGAGCGCGACGAGGGGTGTGATAACGGTCATTTTCAATGTGGCTTTTCAGTGTCAGATTCTCCTTGGCAGCGCAAAGGGAAGACGTCTGAAACAATTAACAACTGACTTAGTTCTTAGACTTGCGTAGCATCTGATATGCTTCGCATCAATCAACAGAGATCGGCCGCTGGCGCCCGGTCCTATTTCGATGATGGACTCGCGCGCGAGGATTATTACACCCGTGATACCATCCCTGGTCGGTGGCACGGCAAAGGGGCGGAACGACTCGGCCTGGTCGGAGAGATAACGCGGGAGTCGTTTCACAATCTCTGCGACAACCTCGACCGTAACACCGGTCGGACGCTAACGCAACGGACGCGCGAGAACCGCACGGTCGGCTACGACTTCAACTTCCATGCTCCGAAATCATTGTCGCTCCTTTTCAGCCTGACCAAGGAAGAGCGACTGCTCCGGGCATTCCAGAATGCCGTGCGGGAGACAATGCAGGAGATTGAGGCGGACGCGAAAACTCGGGTGCGGGTAGGGGGGCAGAACACCGAGCGGACGACCGGCAATCTTCTTTATGCCGAGTTCGTCCATCTGACGGCGCGGCCGGTTGGCGGTGTCCCCGATCCGCACCTTCATTCCCATTGCGTGGTCTTCAATGCAACTTTCGACGGCGAGGAAGCACGCTGGAAGGTGGGCCAGTTCCGCGACCTGATGCGGGACGCTCCCTACTACGAGGCGGCGTTCCACGCACGTTTAAGTAAGTCGGTCGCCGATCTCGGGCTGGGGGTCGAACGAACCAGGGACGGTTGGGAGGTTGCGGGGCTGGGGAGGGACCTCATCGCTAAATTCTCCCGCCGCACCGCACTGATCGAGGAGCAGGCGAGGGCGCAAGGAATTCTTGACGCGGGCGAGAAAGCAAAACTCGGGGCCAAGACCCGTGAGAAGAAGGGCGAGCCGAAATCGCTGGACGAACTCCGGGCGGAATGGCGGGGCCGGCTCAGCGGACCCGACAAGGAACAAGTCCTCGACGTGCTGGCCCGGAAGCGGACTCCGGTCGCTCCCGTGACCGCCAAAGAAGCGGTCGATCACGCACTTCAGCATGCGTTCGAGCGGGCTTCGGTCGTTGCCGACCGCCGGCTACTGGCGACGGCCCTCAAACGCGGATACGGATCAGTCAAGGTTGATGATGTCCGGCAGGACTTCGACAAACGCGGTGAGGTCATCCGCTACCGCCATGAGGATCAGACTCTGGTCACCACGCGTGAGGTCCTGGCCGAGGAAGCGGCCGCCCTCAAATTCGCACGCGACGGGCGGGGCAGGTGCAAAGCGATTGACCCGAAGGGCGGTGAGGAGTTCACCTCCACGCGGCTGAACCGCGAGCAACAGGCGGCGGTGCGGCATGTCCTTACCTCCTATGACCGGGTCATGCTGATTCGCGGTAAGGCCGGCACTGGCAAAACGACGCTCATGCGGGAAGCCGCGAGAGCGATCGAGGAGAGCGGCAAACAAGTTCATGTCTTCGCACCTACATCGGAGGCCGCACGCGGCGTTCTCCGCCGTGACGGGTTCCAGGATGCGGACACCGTCGCCCGCCTTCTTGCTGACGAGAAGGCGCAAGCAAAAGTGAAGGGCGGCGTCATCTGGGTCGATGAGGCCGGGCTGCTCGGAACAAAGGACATGCGGAAGCTGTTCAAGATTGCTGAGGAGCAGAATGCGAAAGTTATCCTGCAAGGCGATGAGCGGCAACACGGTAGCGTCCCGCGAGGGGACGCGTTCCGTTTGCTCCAGACCCACGCCGGACTCAAAGCCGCCGAGGTCAGTTCGATTCAGCGGCAACGGGGCGAATACCGCGAAGCGGTGGAGGCTCTTGCCAAGGGCGATGTTGCCACCGGGATCGAGCGTCTTGATCGCATGGGCGCAATCCGCGAGGTCGCCGACGAATCGCGGCATCTGGAACTTGCCGGCGATTACCTGGCGGCGGTGAAAGAGGGTAAGTCCGCATTGGTTGTGGCTCCGACGCACGCCGAAGGAAATGCGGTGACCACAGTCATCCGCGAGAAGCTCCGGCAGGACAAAAGAATCGGCGGCAAGGATCGCACGGTTTCGCAGCTTCGTGCCTACGGCATGACGGAAGCGGAGCGCAAAGACTCACTTAGCTACCAGACCGGAGACGTGATCCGGTTTCACCAGAACGCCAAAGGCGGGTTCCGCAAGGGCGAGAAGTGGCAAGTCTTGGACCGCGAACCGGATGGCAACATCCGCGTTGCCCGCTCGACGGGCAAGGAAGCGGTGCTGCGACTCGATCAGGCGAAGCACTTCGACGTATTCGAGGAGCGTGAGTTGAAAATCACACGCGGCGACCGGCTGCGTGTGACGCAAAATGGGACGACTGCTGACGGCAAGGGGCGTCTTCTCAATGGCAGCCTGCACACGGTCGAGGGATTCGACCGTGCCGGCAACATCGTCCTTCAAGGTGGGCAGGTCGTCGGCCGCGAATACGGGCACCTGGCCCACGGTTATTGTGCGACCTCGCACGCAAGCCAGGGGAAAACTGTAGACCGCGTTTTTGTTGCAATCGGGAGCGAATCATTTGCGGCGGCTTCGCGTGAACAGTTTTATGTCTCGGCCTCACGCGGCCGCGAGGCGGTGAAGATCTACTGCCGCGACAAGGAAGAACTGAAAGAGGCGGTCGGCCGCTCGACGGCGCGGGTCTCAGCGACGGAATTTGCCGAACGCCAGCAAGCCGAGAAGCGGGCATCGCCCTCACGGCTTGTGCGGCTTCGCGAACACATAGGGAAGGTGCTGCGCGCCGCAACAGTGCGACTTCGGGCGGAAAGAGATGACAACCGAAAGCAGCGTGATATTCTCGAACGACAAATTCAAAAGCGGGGGAGGGAGCGATGAAAGACGATGGGTTCCGCGGCCGGTTTGATCCTGCGACGCGTCTCGCCGATCTGCGCGGCGAGGGCAAGAACAATGCAGCAGACGACGAGGACATTGTCGAGGCCGAGCCGGACTCGGACACGGAAGCCTTCTCCGTAATTTCTGCCGACCGGCAGCAAAAGCTGATGGTCGAGTTCAGGTTCAAGGATGGGAACGCGAAAGCGCGCGCGTACAGCTACTGCGTCGGCATCGATTACAACCCGTCCGAAGGAATCAAATTGGACTTCGGCGAACAAGAGGTCAAACTCTATGGCCGCAATCTGGAGTCGCTCTTCGCCGGGCTCGTGAGCCAGCGGGTTGCCGTCGTTCGGGAGATGGACCGGCTCCACGCCGAGGCGACCGTCCCCGAAAAGGAAACGGTCGTCACCCGGATCGAAATGAATGACCCAGATAAGCCGTAGGCCCGGAACCTGTCAGCCCTCGTCGGGAACCGGCCCGCAGAGTTCTGCGGCGACATCTAGCAAAGTGTCCCAGGTGATGCCGCGTTCGGCCGAGGCCCGGTGGCTTACCTCTTGCAACACTTCCCAAGCCTGATCGGCATTTAAGTCCGGGCGGACGGCTTGCACATCTTCGATGCCCCAGATTACGGCGATCCGTTTGGTGTCGGCGAGGTACTGATTGATGTCAAATGATCCTGTCATATTGGTCTCCATTTGGTTGTGGGGAGCGGTTGGTACCGCTCCCCGTTGCGATGATTAAGAGCCAGCTTTTTCGGATGGCACGCGAAGCGTGATCTGTCCGTCGAGCGGGATTGCGTCGAGAACGACGTTGAAACCCTTGCCGTCCTGGTGCGGGAACGCGACCCCGATTTTGGTCCAGTAGCCTTCGGCCTGTCCGTTCCGGTTCCTCACTTGGTAGGCGTAGAACGCCGGCTTGGTTGCTTTGGTTGGGTTGCTCTTCTTGGTTGTCATAACGATCTCCTTGTTTTGGTTTGCCAGCCGCGACTACCGCGGCCGTTCTGCCCAGCGACTCGACAGACCTATTGGGCGGAGCTTGAAAAGCGTGCGGGGCAAGCGAACGTTGGGGGAGACCTTCAGGGGGAACCGACGTGGCAGCTAGAGCCGTCCGAACTGGTCTGTAAGCAGGAAAGCAGAAAACGGCCGTGTATCCGGCAGGCCTAACCCTAAACCAAGGGGTCCGTGTTCTTATGGCAACAGAGCAGCCCAAACTGCACCATCCCGGCAGTGTTTCAAGCAGGGAAATACAGGAACCGAGTGCGGAAAGGCTTCACTTGACCAATGGCGGAGTCATCCGGCGAAACCAGACGGCTTCAAGAACTTTCGGACGCAATACGATACGGTCAGGAATTGCATTCGCGTTGCCAGAACCGCTGGCCGAGCCGAGGCCGGGCGGGTCAAATCGAGATTCGCTCAACCAAACTGCGAGTGACTTTCTTCGGCCTGCGGTCGTAGAGCCGCGTGGTCCTCGGATCCGCGTGGCCGGCCAAATACTGGACGTCGCCAAGCGGAACGCCCTGTGTCAAAAGATCCGTGCATGTCGCCACACGAAAGGAGTGAGGGCTTAAATACAGTGGTAGCCCAGCGAAGCGCAGCCTTCGCTTCACCATCCGCCAGATATCTGTGCCGGACATGGCGAGTCCAGTTAAAGCCCCGGTGCGGCCAGCCAAGGTTGGAAAGAGCGGAGTGAGCGGAGAAGAGAATTCCGTCGTCGTCTCGTCGAGCAGCTTCAGGAGCAGCAATTCGAGGTCGTGCCGGACTGGAATCGACCGATGCTTGCCACCCTTTTCCCCAAATGCGAGGGTATACTGGCTCCCATCAAAAGACAGGTCTTTTCGCCGGAGCTTGCCGACGGCGCCGGCTCTGGCGGCGGTGTAGATGAGGGTCGCGATTACTGCCTTGTCGCGGAGTCCGACTAATGTCGCGTCGTCGATCGAGTCGAGCAGCGCCCTCGCCTGGACTGGGGTAATCTCGGGCGTCTTGCCTTCAACCACCTCGTAGCGTTCCGCGCGGACGCTCGCGGCCGGATTCAGAATGAGCACATGCCGAAGGACAAGAGCATCAAAGAAGCCACGCAGAGCGGCCAAGATCAATTTCTTGGTCGGTGGCGAAGCCGAAAGCCGATCGAGGTACGTCCCAACCATTCCCGGCGTGATCCTCTCGATGGCGACGCCTTTCCATTCGGCCCACTTCAGAAAGTTCCGGACGGAACGGCCATAGACGGTGCGCGTATGCCGGTTGCGGATGCGGCCGATGAAGAACTCATCCCACGCGAAGTGGGCAGCCGGGCCAAGTAGGGCAAGTGATGAAGGGACAGTGGACTGACGGCAAAGCGGGAGCGGTTCCAAGGTTTCGAGCACTGCGAGCGTATGGAGATTATCCGTCATATGGCGGACATAGTGGCACAGAACAAGCCGTCCGACAACAAGTTTAAACGCGAGATGGGCGCTCGAAGCGAACATATAAGGGGATGCAGTTGCGTCGCTGCGTCCCTGCGTCCCCTTTTCTTGTCAATAGGGCATAGTCGGAAAAGGCACGATGGCAGGGTCGAGAAGTGCCGGGAAAAAGCGGGGGTCGAAGTCCGGTTTCGGCCTTGATCCTAATTGGCACGGCAGGGGCGTTCTGTACATACAATAGCCTCCACGCCGACCACCGGCACAGAGACGGGCGACTCGAAGGGATGCAAGTCGCCGTCTTCCATCAGAATGACCTTGCTCCATGCCTTCGACCGGGAAGGCGAAAAGGACGGGAGAGCCGCCGATTGTGAACAAAGAATCAGTGGGAGGGGGCGGAATGACCGCATCTACCCAAGTTCCCACCTTGCAAGTGGCCGAACTTACTCGGCAGGCCACGGAAAAATGGGCCACACGCAAACAGGCAGGAACTGACCGACTGCAAGCTTGGCTGGAAGCCGAGGTTGAACTTCTTTGTAAGGTGGCAGACTTGGACGGGCGATTGACCCACGCCCAAGAATTCATCGACCGGCTGCTCGCCAAGCACACGCATGATAAACGGCGGCTAACTGCGGAGCATGCGGTTAGCCGCATCTTGGGGGTGTCCGAGACATTCATCGACGCCGCCCCGAAACTCGCTCAAGCGATCTGTGAAAATCTTGATTGGGATGTGGGGGTGATTTGGAGGGTGGACCCGGATGCCGACCTCCTGCGGTGTGTGGAAGTCTGGCACGCCCCGCACGTCGCCTTCACGACCTTTGAGCGAGATGCCCGGCTACGGACTTTCTCACGGGGGATGGGGTTGCCCGGTCGTGTTTGGGCCAAAAACGCACTGGTCTGGATGCCCGACGTGACTGCCGAAGACAACTTCCAAGGAACGCCAAGTGCAGGCGAGGAGGAAGTGCATGGGGCCATCGGCTTTCCGGTTCACAACGGGACGGAGTTCCTCGGTGTTCTGGAGTTTTTCAGCCGAGAAGTCCGGCAACCCGATGAAAACCTCAGCGAGATGATGACCAGCATCGGTAGCAACATCAGTCAGTTCATCGAACGCCGGACGGCTGAAACCGAGTTGCACACGCAAGAGTCTAACCACCGTATCGGACGGGAGATTCAACAGGGACTCCTGCCCAAGACTATGCCCCGGTTGCCGGGCTTCCAAATCAGCGGACGGTCGCTCGCCGCCGACAGTGTTGGGGGTGACTGCTTCGATTTCATTCCCATGTCCATCGAGAGCCGAGACTGCCTCGGTGTGGTCATAGCGGATGCCAGTGGGCATGGGATCGGTTCCGCCCTGCTGGTGGGGCAAACCCGTGCCTATCTGAGTGCGTTGGCACTGGCTTGTTCTGATGTTGGCCTTCTTCTCGATCTCACCAACTATCGCCTTGCGGTTGATATGCCGTCGGACCACTTCGTGACGGCCTTCTTCATGAGCCTCGATCCCCACACTCGTTCCCTGATCTACGCCGGTGCAGGTCACTTGCCGGGCTACATTCTCGATCAGAGAGGGCAGACCAGAGAGGTTCTCCCCAGCACCGGCCTTCCTCTTGGGATCGACCCGGCGAGCAAGTTTCCAGCATCTCCTGCGATCACCTTGGCGCCGGGCGAACTGGTCTTGCTGATTACAGACGGGATAGTGGAGGCGGCGTCATCGGATGGCAGCCTCTTCGGAACTGACCGCACGCTGGCTATCGTTCGGCGGCATCAGCATCAGATGCCGGATGAAATTCTCACAGCCCTCTTCGATGCCGTGGGCGACTTCTGCGAACACAAATGCCATGACGACATGACAGCCGTTATCCTCAAAGTCGAAGGAGATGCCTGACCACGACGCCGAGACGTGGTTCAGTGAGGCGGAGTCAACTTCGGGATGAGCTTCTGCGGCACGAGGAAAAATCAAAGGGGACGCAGGCTGCGTCCCTGCGTCCCCTTTTCTTATCTACGAGAACTTCGACGTTCCGCCCGGCGTGGTCGTGAACGTCGCCGTGACTGTGTCTCCCGTCGCTAGCCCATACGTGGTTGCGGCAAAAGAGTAGGTTCCACCCATCGCGTTCACCGCGACGCGCGTCACAAAGTAGTAGTTGTTGTTACAGATTTGGTAGAACTCGATCCATCCTGCAGTACCTGTCGGGTAATTCACCGTAATCAGGGAAGTAGGAGGTACTATGATCGGCACCCCTGTCGGTGGTAACGCGAACGAGTTGATCGGCCCCGCGACGTTGGCGAGATAGTCATTTTCGCCCACGTAGGTCGGGGTTCCACCCGAAACGTCGACGCCGTACTGATTGTTGTAGCCGATGACATTGGCACGCGGGTCGTAGGCCGGTGCGGTCGCTCCGCGCGGGAACGGAACGCCGATGATGTTTCCCGAACCCGGGGGGGAACCAGCGGGCAGCAAGACGCCGCTGCCGCCAAAGGGGTCGACGAAACCATTGCCGAGGTGCTCGCCGTTCAGGCCGACGCCGATGTAGTTGCCCTGGACCAT
>DATANR010000024.1:0-19035 GCA_036266155.1 Gemmataceae bacterium
CCTTCATCTCCCGGCAATGGGGGCACGGCACGCGCTTCTTGGCCTTGCCGGCCGAAGAGCCGGACGACTTGGTGTTTGCCTGGGCCAACATGCCCAGCATCGTGCTGAATGTGGCCGCCTCTTCGCGCGACATCCCGGCAGCCACGAATGCGCCGGCCCCGCCTGGGAGGATCAGTTTGGCTGAGCGGGCGCAAGACGGGCAGAGGAGCCACGGCGTCTGGTTGATGGCCACGAGCCCGCTCTTCCACTGACCGACGGTCATGCCCATGGCGGACATAAATGACCGCGCCGACGCCGGCGGCTCATACCCGCCCGCGACCAGCGTGCGAAATTCGTCGGCCGAGTACATGGTCCCATCGGTCGGGGACGCGTCGGAATTGCAAACGTCACAGATGGCCATAGCGCGTTCCGGGGAGAGAGCCGGCCGAGATGTGTATAAGACACGGTTTGGAGGTGGATTCGGGAGAATTCAGCGAAGGGATTTGGTCAAGCCGCTGAACAGACAGCTCAGCCGCCCGCGGCGGCCGCAGAACTTCTCACGCCGCAGAACCGTCCTGCCCCCGCGAGTTGGCTGCCGTCCCGGGTTCGGCGGCGATCGCTCCGTGGCCACCGCGGTAGCACCGCACCCAACCGGACCCCGCGACCACCACGCCTACCCCGAGATAGGCCGCGAGGCCCGCCAACAGGCCGCGGAGCACCCACGGCAGAGCCCGAAAGAAGGCATCCGAGGGGACCGGACCGGCCGCGAAGATCCATACGCCGAGGCCGGCCATGCCCAGTGGCACGCCCATCCCAGCCAACAGCCACCGGCCCCGCGCCTGGCGGCCGGCCAGCATCAGGCCGACCGCGAACGCGGCCAGGAGCAGGCTATAGGCTAGGCCAGCCAGGAGGAACTCGGCCGGGTCCACTTCGGGCATCAGCAGGGTGCAGACGGCGAACAAGGCTCCCAGCGCCAGGAATGTAAGGCCGACCGCCCGCACCGGGCGTGCTAGGTGAACAGCCTCAGCCACCACGCGTCACCTCCCCCGCCGCCGAACGCTACCGCTCACCTGCCGGCGGGGCGCCGGTGGGCTCGGCGCCATCAGAAGCCGGTGATGCCCCGCCGGTCGGGTACAGCGGTTGTTTCGGCGTGCCTTGGCGTTTCAGTCCCGCGGCCAGAAATCGCCGCAGTGACTCAGCCACCTCACCGTCGCCCGCCGGCCCGGCCCCGAGCGCGGCCTCCAACTCATCCCGTATCTTGTCCAGCGACTTCCGGCCCGTCATAAAAGTTCTCCCAACGAATTCCATAACTCGGTAATGATGCGCACCGCATCGTTCGGCTCGCGGCCTCCGAGTAACAACTCGGCGGTCGCCTTCGCGATCAGAAGGTCCCGATCCGAACCAGGCTCAACCACAAGCAAATGCCTCTTTTCTCCGTGAGACGCAGGATAAAGAAGAGCTAAACGCAAATTATTTCCTGAGATATGTTGCGTCAACTTTTTATCTGCTTTACTTTTTTGCGATCAAATCCTTGTCGTTGAGCTTCACCAGTTCTTCGCTGGTAAGATCCGCGGGCGCTGCAAGCGCGGTGAGCATGACGACGAACAGGGAGAGACTGACGCGGAACATCGGGTAGGCTTTATTCACAATTTGCAAGAAGGACGCAAATGACCGACAGTTCTTATTGCAATTCTGGCCGGCCGTCCACGTGCCTCATTCATAGACCTCCCGACGATGGGCGATGACGACGACATTGACCTCGCTGGCGTCGTCGTCAATTCGATAAATAACGCGCCAGTCGCCGACACGATAACGTAGATATCCCGACCATTCGCCTTTGAGGCGTTTGACGTTGTTGCCACGGCGTGGATTGACTTCAAGTTGGCGGAAGCAGCGTGCGAGCTTTAATGCCAGGGGCCGAGCGGCCGACGCAAAAAACTCTGCCGCCGACGGCGACAATACGACCTCAAACATCGTCGCGAACCTTGCGCCAGTTCACGCCTTTCTTGGCCTTCAGGTCGCTCTCAGCCTTGTCGATCTCTTGCCGGAGCGTCGGCCGGTTCAAGAAGGCGATGTAGTCGGCCACGGAGGTCAGACGATCAACTGGCAGGCGGTCCAGGGCCTTCTTGATCTCGCGACGCAATACGGACTCCGTCATCACCAAACTCCTTGGTCAGCCACATTCACAACTCTACACAGTTCGGCCATTGGGTGGCAATTCGAATGAGGATGATCTGGGTCATTCCCCTGTCCGCGCTCAACGACGAGAGCGGGGAATGTTCCTTTCATCAGGCGTCGGACAATGTGTAGAGCAGAGCAAGAATCCTTTCATTGCATTGCAGGTCGCGCGAGAATTCGCCCAGAAACCAGGGCTTGGCGCGTCAAAATTGAGGGTTCCTGGCGCTAGAATTTTGAGCGCGCCGATTTCGACGTATCTCCTTGCCGGGTAACCGAGTAGATGCGGTTTTGGCAAGGAGAGATTGCCAACCCCCCCTATGTGTTTGGCAATCTTAGTTGGCAATCTCTGAATTCTGGCGTTCCGTGCAACGAATCGCCGTCGTTTATCTGATCCGCACCTTGAAGGTGATGACGCCCGTTTCGCCCGGCAAGAGCTTGCCGTCGATGGCCCAGCGGAGGACCATCGAGCCGGCGGAGTTCGGGGCGGCCGCGAAGGTGGCGGCGCGCGACGACTTGGCCGTGCCGACGATGTACTCGAGCCGGGCCGTCAGGCTGTCGGCGATCACGACGTCGGTCATCTCTTCCGTCGTCGGGTTGGTGAACTTCAGGTGGACCGTCAGTTCCTGACCAATCCGCTCCGGGTGCGGCGGGTCGATCCATTTCTGAATCATCAGCGATGTGCAGCCGGGGAAGGCCGTGATCTCGTCCGGCCCGCGGGCCTGGGCGACGACGGCCGTGCCCTTGATGCTCGACAAGCCGGCCGGTCGGCCCGACCAGAGGTCGAGCGCGGCGGAGCCGGTCTCACCGATGATGCCGCTGGCACGTTGATGGCCGATGAGGCCGCGCGGCTGCTCCAGGCCCCACACCTGATTCGGCATCGTGCGGAACGTGCTCGTCTTTGGCGGCGTCCAGACGATGACTGCTTGCGGCGGGATCGTCGCCTGATGGCCTCCAAGCCCGGTCTCGACGCGCAACACGCCGAAGCGCGGCACGCAGATGCAGACACGGTTCGACGGAGTAACCTTGCTGCCATAGCGGGTGCTGTATTGCATCACCGTATCGGTCGGGTCGAGCCCGCCGATGCCGCCGAGCGCGGGGCCGGGGGCGGCACGCGGACCGACGTCGCCGCCATCCTTCAAGCATTCTTCCGAGGCGCCTTTGACGCCGATGATCGGATCGTAGATCACGACGCCCGCGAACGGGAAGCGCGGCGCGGCGGCCGGCATCGGCATCACGCGTGCGCCGGGGAACAGGATCGTGCCCGGCGTGTTTTCGAAGGCCAGCTCGTCGGCTGTGGCCGGGCGCTCGCCGAGACGGACGATCAGCATCGGCCGACCGCGGCCGCGCGCGTCCTTGATCGCTTCTTCCACGCTTTCGGCCGGGAACTCGAGGGCATGGCCCGCGACGCCGGCGACCGGCACGGCCTTCTCGGGGTCTTCGAGGTAATAGACCTTCGTGATCATCCGTCCCTGAAGAACCCGATCGATGTCGTTCTCCGTGAACTCGATCGGCACCGGATGCTTCGAGACATCTTCGAGACCGGGACGCGGGACGAGAACGCCGCGCACTTCGATCGACGGATGCAGCACCGTTCCCGTCGGGCCGGGCACATCGGTGAGTTGGAAGCGGTAGGTGTAGCCGGGTCGCAGACCCACGGGGCCGGCGGTGGTTGTTTCTTCTTTACCGGTCGGGTGCCAAGTCACCTTGGACCCGTCGGGAACGCCGACCTTGACGAACAGGAATGGAGCCGGCGGCAAAGCGGGCGGCGGGACGGCCGGAGCCTGCCCGACGGTCAGCACCAGCGAGAGAAGGCCGACGTTCATGTGCTGACTCCGTGTATTGCTCCCCCCTCTCCGCTTCGGAGAGGGGGGTCGGGGGGAGAGGTTTGAAGCGGGTGACAGCCCCAGACCTCTCCCCCTAACCCCCTCCCCGAAGCGGGGAGGGGGAACCGAACCATCAACGTGCAACAAGGTGGCCAGGAGATTCGGGCTTGCGCCGCGTCGCCCGGTCACCTTGACGCTCGATCAATTCACTTCACGCTTACTCAGGCAGCTTGACCGGCGGCATCGGCTTCGGAGCCGGGCCAGTGCCCGCGCCCGGACCACCCGGCGGCGGGCCCATCGGCGGCATGCCGACCGGACCAGCGAACGGGTTCGGAGCGCCGAGGCCCGGCGAGCCCTTCACTTCGAGGTCGATGTTGCCGAGGCGGACGATCGCCAGGATCTCACCGCGGCGACGGGCCTCGGCGATCGGGTCGACGCCCGCTTCGAGCCGGGTCGAGATCAACTCGGCCGGGCCAGCAACAGCGGCCAAATCCTGGAACGCCGGGTCGGGCAGGTAAATCACCTTGACCAGGAAGTTGCCGGCGATCACTTGCTCGAAGTCTTCATCCGTGAACGAGACCGGCACCGAGCTGTGCGCCAGGTAGGCGGCCGTCTTGGCCGTCGCCGGCACGATCTCGAGCGTCGGGTAGAGGTCGACGTCGCCGCGACCTGGGATGTTCGACAGCTTCAGCCGATAGATGCCGCCTTGCGGGAAGTTGTACCGGGCCGGCGTCGTCAGCGTGGCTTCGGCGCCCATCCACGTGATCTTCATCCGCTCCGGATCGCCGAAGCGAACGGAGGTGCGGGCGTTGATCGGAGCCATCAGGCCGCCTGGAGGCATGGCCCCGACGGCAGCGACGGCGCCGTACGGGCCCATCGGCGGGACCGGCATGATGCCGCGGCCCGGATAGAAGGCCGGCACGCCGTCGGTTCCGGTCGGTACGTTACCGCGTGTCGGCAGGTAGCCGCCGGTGGCCTCGCGGCCGACGCGGTCGCCGTAGCCGGTGACCGGGACGATGCCGCCAGCGCCCATGTCGCGACCGTCGGCCCGGCTGATGCCGGACGGGGCCTGACCGCGGACAGTGGCCGGGGTGATTGGTTCACCGTGCGGTCCGCGATATTGGATCGCCTCGGTGGCTGAGGAGGCGGGGTACTTGGCCGAAGCCGAGTCCGCCTTGTGATCGGTCGTCATGCACCCGCCGCCGAGGCCGGCAAGCAACATGAACGCTGCCGCGGTTCGTTTCATACGTACCTTCTCCGGACGATGCGCCCTGGTTGGTCGCCGGCACGCGGTACAGCCCGCAGAGCCGGGGGATTCCAACAACTCAGAGTATTTGTCGGACCGGGTACGCCCGCGACTTTGAATAAAACCGGAATGGACGGCGCAATCCGCGCGGGACGGAAAGATGGGCGGACTAGAGGACCTGTTGTTGCCGCTGCTTCGAGAATAGAGTCAGGTTCCTCACGGAATTCATGTTTCTCCAAACCGCGCAAATCCGACAAGTCCTCACAACCGCGCGATTTGTTCTCCATAGGGGGAGCCCATGGCGCGCGTCACTCGTGCCGCGGATGGATTGCGCATGCATCGATCAATTTTCGTCGCGACTCTCTTATCCGCGTCGGTTGCCTTCGGTCAGGCGCCGAGCCCGGCCGGGATCGTCACCATCGCCGATGAGGCGATCACGCCACCAGCGAGCGCGATTGAACTGAAGGATTATCCGCCGGCCCCGACGTGCGGCCCGCGCTGGTGGGCCCAGGGAGAGTATGTCTTCTGGGCCATCGGCACCAGCAAGCTCGTGGAGATGGGATTGGAGGCCTACGAGAGCAACACCTTTAACGCTCTGCTGTCGGCAACGGGTAAGAACTGGCGCGACGTTGCCCATCGTCTACTCGGCGACGACCGGACTGGGTATCGTCTGGCGCTCGGCGGCTGGCTGAACAACGAAGAGACGCTGGGCTTCGAGGCCGACTTCCTGCACGTCAGCCGTGGACCGTTGACGTTGCCGATCGGCCTGAATCGTGACTTCAATCCGCTTGCACGGATCATCCCAAACGGCGACATCGCCTTTCAAGTGTCGCCCTGCAATGTCGCCTCGGATCTGTTGCAGCGCGCCGGTTTCGCGCCGCCCGGGGGCGACGCGGGCGATCCGCGGCTACTGGCGCTGTTCTTGAAGCATCGCAACGACCCGGCCCATCGGCTGCTGTTCCTTCTGTCGCGCATCGGGTTACCGGGCATCGACTCGAATGGCCGCGAAGTTGTCATTCCGTATGGCGCCCGCGACCTGGCCAACGGCAGTGCCTTGTTCGAGTTGGGCGAGCAGACGTTCTGGGCCGTCGACCTGCTCGGCCGCGCCCACTTGATGCAGTCGGACGGGCTGACCGTCGATGCGCTCGCCGGCTATCGGCGTGTCTACTATTCGGACGCGTTGACGATTCACACGCAGACGGTGACCCTGTCGCGGCCGCTGTTGCCGGGCACGACGCTCCGGTCCGTGGACTCCGTATCGACGCAGAACACTTACGACGGCGCGCTCATCGGTGTGGACGCCGGTTGGTGTTCGGGGAACTGGAACCTTTCCGTGCGTGCCACCGCGACGCCCGCTTACTACCAGGCCGATGTCGATCGCGTGGGCGCGAAGACGATCACCCTGCCCGATGGCCGTCGGCTCGACCCATCCGGCGGCACCTATCTCCGTTCGTCCGATGTGGGGGCCTCGTCCGCGAATGGCTGGACGGTCATCTCAGAGGTTGGCTTCCGGGCGACGCGCAACTTTGGCGACTACGTGTCGCTGACCCTGGGAGCGTCGCTCCTGTACATGCCGGAGGCCGCCCGGGCCGCGCCGCAACTCCCGCTCGGGATCGATCCGGATCGGGCTCTGCCGGGCCGGTCCGCGTCGACGCAAGTTCGAACCTCGCCAGTTGACCTCCGCGGAGTCTTCCTGGATACCATGTCCGCCGGGCTCATTTTTCATTACTGAGACGCCCCAGCCGTCATGACATCCCGATTATTCACTCTCGGTTCGTAATGACCGCAACCTCAAACCCCCAGCCCTACGAAGGCTTTCGCCGGCTCTCCGTGCGGCACTTTCTCGTTGCCGAGATTTTGCTGCTCGTCGTTGTCCCCTTTGTCGATCAACTGCCGCGCGGCGAGTTGATCGAATCGGCTTTGTTCACGCTGGTCCTGTTCATGGCGATGATGGCCATCGGCGGGCGGCGCAAGCTGCTGTTGACCGCCGCCGTGTTGATCGCGCCTGCGGTGCTGGGCCGGTGGATTGATCACATCCATCGCGGGTGGGTGCCGTGGGACGTGACGAACGTCGCGTCCATCATCTTCGTCGGGTTCGTGCTGTTCCACCTGGTGCGCTACATCCTTAGGGCGCCGCGCGTCAATAGCGACGTCTTGAGTGCCGGCATCGCGTCGTACCTTCTCCTGGGCATCCTGTGCGCCTTCGCCTTCATGCTCATTTCACGCCTGGATCCGAGTTCGTTTGCCTTCAAGAATGCCACCGAATCGCGCCCGCTGGTCGGATATGAAGCGTTGTTCGTCAGCTTTGGAACGCTCGCCAACGTGCCCTACGACGAGGTGAGCCTGGTCTCCAAGCCGGTGCGAATGCTCGCGATGGCCGAAGCGATGACCGGCATGTTGTACATCGCGACGATGATCGCTCGGCTGGTGTCGATGTATTCGGGAGAGGAAGCCAAGGGGAATGCATCGGCGGAATAATTCCTCAATCACTTCTTCGCCGCCTTCGCCACGACCGGCTTCGCAAACGGCTTGATGCCGATGGCTTCGTGGATTTCGCTGGGGTAATACGCCACGCCTTCTTTCATGACCAAGCCGATGTTGCGGACAGCGTTGATGTCCTTGGTCGGGTCGCCGTCGACAAGGATGAGGTCCGCCATCTTGCCGCGCGTGATCGAGCCGGCATGGTCGAGAGCGCGTGTGTAGGTCGCGCCGTTCCAGGTGGCGATCCGTAGAGCCTCGGCGGCCGGGATGCCGCCCTTGACGTAGAGTTCCAGCTCGCGGTGCAGCGTAAAGCCGGGCATGGCGTCGGTGCCGGCCACGAGCGGCACGCCTTCGCGGTGACGGTCGCACCGAAAGTCGACGTGCCCTTGACCGAGTAGTGCAGAAACGTGCCGTCGTCGGCGATCGAAAAATCTTCCTTGAGATCGGGCTCGCGGCCGTTGTCGCGATAGGTGAAGACGACGTCGACAGTGCCGCCCCCGGATTTGGTGGTCGTCTGGCTGCCGCTCGACTTGCCGTCGAACAGGATGTTGTACTTGGTGACCGTCTGAGCCGGCGTCGCTGCCGCCCAAACAAAGATCGCCGCCACCGCAAGCAAGCTGCGCATCATGGGCTCCCGTTTCCATCACGACAAATGGAGAAGGCGCGAGGGTGTTGTCTGAGCGGAATTGTAGGACTGGGCGGCGATGGGCGAGTGGGTCGCAGGACAACACCAAAATCGAGGGTCTGGATCAATCGCCGTCCGTCAACTCCGGCGGCGCCTCACGCAAGACGCGGAACCCAATTCGGGACCAGCGCAAGCTCGGCAACAGAATGAGCCGATGCGGGCACGTTGGTGCTAACGTGTCATAGGAGCCGCCACAGGCCGCCCGAAATTTACCGCCCATTGTGGCGCCACGATAATCGACATAGCGCTCACCCGCCAGGGTCGTCTGAAGGTTCAGGCACCATTCGCCCGCGTTGCCGTGCATGTCGAACAATCCCCAGGTATTGGGCCGCTTCCCGGCGACAGGCCGTGGGGCGTCGCCGGCGTTGGTTGCATGCCAGGCATAATCGTCCATGACCGATGAGTCGGAGCCGTAGAAGTGCCTCTGGTCGCTGCCGGCCCGGCAGGCCCATTGCCATTCCCACTCGGTCGGCAGCCGGCACGTCCGCTTCTCGCGCCCGGTCAGCCAGTCGCAGTACTTGTTCGCGTCGTCCCAGGTGATCATGACCACCGGGTGTTCGTCCGTGGGTTGGTGCGTGCCCGGCGTTTTCCAGGACAGCCCGGACTGGTAGATGAAGTCCTTTTTCTCCTTCGACCACACCTGCCCGCGCCCATCTTTCTCGGCGAATGTTTGATAGTTCGTCTCCAGGACAAACTGGCGAAACTGGGCGATCGTCACCTCGGTCTGGCTCAAGTCGAATGGACGGGGAAAAACGAGCCGGCTGATCCGATCGGGCGAGAATTCCCCGGGTGGTATGAGGACCATCTCGACGCCCGCGGTTGTTTTCTCGACAACCGGCCGGCCGAGGTAGTCGGCCCACCGGGCCTGCAGGTCGCGGGCCTCGTCCGATTTCATGGGCAACAGGCCCGGTCCCGGCTGCACTTTGGCAACCGGTGTCGGCGGTTGAGTCGGTGGCGGCTCCGCGATCGGCGGCGCCGTCTCGTGCTTGCCGAACAGCGGTTTCCAGAACGCGGCGAGGCCGACGCCGAACATCAAGACCGCGGCGATTGCCATCCAGACAGGTCGGCGTCGACGCACCGATGACGCGGGAGCCGGCTTCACAGGATCGCCGGCAAACGGGCTCAGCGCATCGATGACTTCGTCCATCGACGCGAATCGCTCGGTCGGATTCTTCGCCAACATGCGCGCGACGACGATGTCGAGTTCCGCCGGTATGCCCGGCCGAATTAACGACGGCTTCGGCGGCGGCAGATGGAGATGCGATTGCATCTTGTCGTATTGCGTGTCCTCGCTGTCGCGTGCAAATGGCGGACGACCGACGAGAACGTAAAAGAGCGCGCAGCCCAAACTATACTGATCAGCGCGTGCATCCACCTGCGACGAGCACTTCCACTGCTCGGGGGCCATGTAGTCGTTGGTCCCGATGACGCCGCGATCATCGGAGAGCCTGCTGTTGTCCTCGGCCGTGCTCCCTTCGGTCGATGGTTGCCGCAACAGTGCCAATCCGAGGTCGAGCAGCTTGACCTGGCCGTCGGGCCCGAGCATCACGTTCGATGGCTTTACGTCGCGATGGACCAGCCCCTGCTGATGAGCGTGTCGAAGACCACGTGCGGCGTCGCGGATTACGCGACACGCTTCCGTCGCCGCCAGCGGACCTTGGCGACGGACATGCTGCGACAACGTGACACCGTCGAGGAATTCCATCACCAAATACAGGAAGCCGCGTGCTTCGCCGGCGTCGGTGGCTTGAACGATGTGCGGATCCTGCAGTCGGCCGATCGCACGCATTTCCCGACGAAAACGTGCGACTGCTGCCGGATCCTGAGCGAGTTGCGGGCGCAGCACCTTGAGGGCGACCACCTTTTCGAGCCGCGTGTGCCGGGCCTTGTACGTCGTGCCCATGCCGCCCTCGCCGATCTGTTCGATCAGCCGGTAGTCTCCGAGTCGATCGCCCGGCATGAGCGGGTCGGCCTGCTGGCCGGTAGGAAAGCCGACCGGGCTCAACAGCCGGCGGATTGCTTGTTCGAGTGCCGGGTCGCTGGGGCTCGCGGCCGCGGCCGCGGCCGAGCTGCCGGAGCGGATGATCGGCGGGTTCGTGCGGTCGAGCGCATCGAGTTTGCCGACACAAGTCCGGCATTCACGGACGTGGCCTGCGACCTCTTCGAGTTCCCCGTGGGACACGCGGCCGCGCAGGTAGTCCTTCAGGCGTTCGTCGGTCGGGCAGGGCGTCGTCGAAGGGCTGGTCATGTTCGATTCCCACTCAATCCAACAACTCCGCGAACTCCTCGCGGACGCGGCGCAGGACACGGGCCTTGGCCTGGTAGACGGCGTCGAGCGTCATGTTCAAATCGCGCGCCACGTCGCCGGCGGGGTGGCCCTCGAGCGTACAGCGCCAGAACGCCTTCCACGTGTGTTCGGCGAAGTCGACGCGAATCATTTCTAACGCCCGATGCAACAGTTGCGTACGATCGTCCGAGTCGCTGGGCTCCGGGTCGGGTGGAGCGACGCCGTCCGAGACCTGGTTCAGATTCAAGAGGGCCGTGCTTCCCCCCGCCGCGGCCGGGGCGCCTTGCAGAGCGCGGAAGTGGTCGGCGATCTTGAATCGGGTGATGCCCCAGAGCCAGCCGCGGAACGAGTCTTGCGGCGTGTCACGGCGAAAATCCACGACGCGAGTGGCAACCGCGAAGAAGACGTTTTGCAAAACATCGGCCGCGTCGTCGCTCGACAGGCCGGCGCGTCGGCACCAATGGAACACCTGCGGGCTATACAGTTGCACGAGCCGGCGCCAGGCGTCCGGGTCATGCGCCCGAACCTGGTGCAACAGGCTGACCGACGTCAGCCCGGAGCCCGTGGGGCTGCCGTCCGCCGATAGGGCCGGGTCGCTCATCGCGGTCAGGATAAGCAGACCCGGCAAAGGACGCAAGCCGCCTGCGACTCCGTTCACGGTGTCAACGGCAGGTCCGTCTGCTCGATCGACACGCGGGCGATGAGGTCGAAACCGCTGTCGAGGTCGCTCGGCTTAACGCCGGTGTTCCACTGCATGATGTCGAAGCCGGCGCCGCCGTTGAGCAGGACTTCGGACTTGGGTGCATCGGTCACGTTGAAAATGTCCTTGCCGCCGTTGCCGTTGATCGTCACCTTGGTTGCGGCCGACGTGCCGTGCAGATCGACCTTGTTCGCCGCGTCACCGAGGTTCAGCGTCAAGTTCTCCATGTTGTCGTAGGACAGGTCGCCGAAGTGATCGCGCACCACGGTCGACCCGGTGACGGTCAACTCGTCGGCCGCGTCGGTGGAATTCTTGTCATACAGCCGCACGTGGTCCATGCCGCGCTTGCCGTCGAGGATGAGCCCGCCGCCCAGTTGGGCGAGGTTCTGAGCGGTCGGCGATAACAAGAATTGGTCATTCCCGTCGCCGCCGGTGATCGTGTTCAACGTTGCCGGCGTGCCATCGATGCGGACGGTGCTGCCCGTGTTGTGGAGATTCAGAAACATGTTGTCGAAGTGCAGCATGCTCGCCTGGAAGTATGCTTTGGACACGCCGTACGAACCGACGGTGTACTGGCCGTATCCCGTGTCGGATTGATCGTTGAACGTCACGCTGTTCCGTCCGCTGCCGCCGTCGAGCGACAGGTTGCCGCCGATCGCGTCGAGATCGTTCTCACCAATCACGAAGTCATCCGCACCGCCGTTGGTGTGGACCACCACCTGCGTCATCGACGGAGTGCCGTAGAGTTGAATCGTGTCGTCCCCGTCGCCGCCGAACAGTTGGAGATGCTCCACGCCGTCGTAATCGACCTGGCCTTCCTTGTTCATGCGATAGACCGAGTAGCTGACGCCGCGCCAAATGCCTCCGTCGGTACCGATCGATGCAGAGTCGTTCACGGTGATCGTGTCGTTGCCGCCGCCGCCGTGGACCTTGACCAGCATGTCGATCGCATCCCAGTTCCCATCGCCGACACGAATCTGATCGCCCGCGGAACCGGTGAAGATGTCGACCGTCTCCGCATCCGACCCGTTGACCTGCACATTCACGCCGGTCGGCCCGCCGGCCTTGGTGTACAACGCGAGCTTTTCGGCACTGTAGGTGACCGGGCCGATGAACGGGCGATGGAACGAAAGCTCGTCGATCGTGTAGTCCGGTAACGTGTCAGTCGCCTTCGTGTCCAGAATGCGAACCGTGTCCGTCCCGTCGTTCCCATAGAGCTGAATGTTGGCGTTGATGATCTGCGACGCCAGGTTCTGATCGCCGTAGCCGAGCTGGAACGTGTCGTCGCCATCGTCGCCTTGCGCCCACAAGACCGCGCCTGCGGATACGCCGCTCACGTTGATCGTGTCGTTCCCGCCACCGCCTTCGACATGGACATCCACGTTCGGGGCGATCTTGCCAACAGTAATGGTTTCGTTGTCGTTTGACCCGAGCACCTTGACCGATTTGATCCACGCCTTGTTGTCTTGATAGCGCTTCACGCCGTTGATGAATATCTGCACCTGGTCGCCGACGCATTTGACCGAGATGGTATCAGCAACCTTGTCGTTGCCCCAGACCTGGTGGTTCATGTTGAGGACCAGATCGTATTGACCGACGAGATTGTCCTTGATGAACTGCTGGTGGGTGGACACCCGAATGGCGCTACTTCCCTCGCCGAAGTCTCGAGTATCTTTCACTCCGTCCAGCCCGGTTTCGCCGATCGGGCCTTTGTGAACTCCGGCGATCTTGCCGTTGATGAAGTACGGGGAGCCAGAGTCGCTGTCGGCCCCGCCGCCCTCGGCGGCCCCAAGCCCGAGACCGTCGCCGTAGTGGTTGGCGGCTTCGGTCCCGTCGTCGAAGTCGTTCCGGAGGCGCTGCACGCCGTCCACGTCCCCGGCGACCGAGATGACGTTCATCGCCTTCCGCTTCTGCCGGGGGGCGCCGCCGTCCTGGAGCTTCTGGACGGTGACCGCGGCCCCGGTCACGTTGTCCTCGACGTGCAGGTCCGGGACATTCAGGTTGTCGTAATCGACATCCTTGAAGATGACCTCGAACGAGCCGTTGTAAGGATTGTTCGGGGCCTGGTGCACCTTGTGGACAACCACGTCGTTGATCCCGGGGAGCAGCTCGAGGGCCGACTCGATGAAGGAGGCGCTCGCGTTGTGGGCGATTACCACCTTGTGGTTCGGGTCCCCGTCGAGCCGCAGGGAATAAGTACCGCCGGTGGACTTGCCCTGGAACCGGATGCGCCAGCCCTCGAACACCCCGACGTCCTTTTCCCACAGCACCCCGGTCGTCCCGGTTCCGGTCTGCCCGAATCCGACCTGGGTCATCACCTTTCCCTTCTCGTCCGACCCGGTGTAAATGTCGTATCCGGGGACGTGGAGAGGGCCGAGTTCGGCAAGCTCGAAGACGGCGATGTCGTCCCCGCCCGGGTCGGGGATCCGCTTCAGCGACGGGACGGTGAAGGTCTTGTCCCCGACGGCCGTCTTGACGGAGAAATTTGGGCTGCCGAAGGCCTGGGTATCGAAGTCATATCCGACGTGGGCGGCAGTCAGGATGTGCCGGTGGTCGTTTAGCAAGGAGGCCGTCCCCAACCACAGGCTGGCGACCCCGTCGTAGCCCGACCCGGGGGCGACGGGAGCGGGAATGTCAAAGGCCCCGAGGACGGGGGTAATGCGGTCGCCGAGCGCCTCGACTTTGAGGTTTCGGCGGTTCTTACGGGTCGTGCGCACGCGGGTGGTCGGCGTCATGGTTCCCTTGCGGTTCGGGAGAGTACGGTTGGGGCCGCGACACACGTCTGCGATCCCTCTGGTAAACTCATCGCAAGTGCCTGACGCGAAAATTCTCGATTCCTACTCGGCCTGCACCGGCAAGCGAATCCGAAACGTGGTCCCCTGGTTCGGCGTGGACTGAAAATCGACTGCGCCGCCGTGCTCGCCGACGATCTTGTGGATGACAAATAGCCCCAATCCAGTGCCCTGCTTTTTTGTCGTGAAGTATGGCCGGAACACGCGTTCATGATGGGCCGGGTCGATGCCGGTCCCGTCGTCACGGACGGCCACTTCAACTCCGTCGGTCGAGCGCGTCGCGATGACCTCGATCCGTCCGCCTTTTTGCGTCGCGTCAATCGCGTTCAAGACCAAGTTAAAAATCACCTGCACGAGCTGGTCGCGGACGCCATACAGCACGGGCAAGTCGCGCGACACGTCGGCCGTGATCGTCCGCGACTTCGTGCCCTTGTAGTACTTGGCGATGTTCAGCGCCTCGTCGACGATCTCGTGGAGAGAGAACCGGCCACGGTCCGGATTCGCCGGGCGGCTGAACGTCGTCAATTCGCGGACGATCCCCTGGATGCGCGCCAATTGCCCAGCGACGAGCGCTAACTTGTCGCGCGTGTAAGCGTCCGGATCGCGGCGTTCGAGTACCTGCACGATGGTCGAGATCGACGTGAGCGGGTTGCCGACTTCGTGAGCGATGCCGGCGGCGAGCAGCCCGAAGCCGGCCATCTTGTCCTGGTGCATGAGCTGGGCCTGCGTGTCCTGCAGTTCGCGTGTCCGCTCGTCGATGCGGCCTTCGAGTTGCGCTTGATGTTCGCGGAGGGCCGCGTTCAAAGCCAACATCCGATCGCCGACCCTTTTCAAGAGTTGCCCGAGCGAACTCGATGCCCACGTCGCCCAACCCAGGATCACGACCATCATTAAGAGGGCAAACGCGCCGCCGGCCTTCGGCTGGACGACCAGATAGACGACCGTGTAGCTGATGCAATGCAGCAAGAACGTGGCGACCGTGACGCGCTCGCTGTGCCGCAAGGCACAACACAAGAGCGAAAGCAAGTAGTAGTAGCGAAATGGGCTGTCGAAATCGTGCTCGAACACGCAGAGCAGTCCGATAAACAGAGCCTCCATCGCCGACACGACGAGCGGCGAGTCGCCCAGGAACACACGCCGCCGGCGATAGAACCAGGTATCGAGCGCGGTGTAGCCAAGTCCGAGGAGCAGGATCGTGATGAGTACGGGCCGATGTTTCTCGTCCGGCCCCAGGCTCGCGTAGGCGAAGCCGAGGAGCAGGCCGAACCAGCGAATCTTGACGACGATCGCCTCGGCGTCGAGGTCCCAGCGGGGGATGTCAGTCGGAGTTTCGGGTTTCAAGTTTCAAGTTTCAAGTTGACGGTTCCCGCTTATTCTAACGAGACTCACTCCGGAGCCCGATGCCGATGCGAACTCTCCTTGTATTGTTGGCCGCCGCGTGCGTTGCTCGTGCCGACTTGTCGGTTGGCTTCGCCGAGGCGGATGTGACGCCGAAGCTCGATCCGAAGAAGCCGGTCTACATGGCCGGCTTCGGACACGATCGCAAGGCGGTCAAAGTTCACGACCCAATTATGGCGCGGGCGGTCGTGTTGTCCGATGGCAAGCACAAGATTGCTCTCGTCTGCGTCGATGTGGTCGGCCTGTTCAATGCAGTCGCCGAGTCGGTTCGCAAGCAAGTAGAGGGGTTCGCATACGTGAACGTATCGAGCACGCACAACCACGAGGGGCCCGACACGATGGGCCTGTGGGGCGTGAACCCGTTCAAGAGCGGTGTCGACAAGGACTATGTGAAAGGCGTCGAGGCCGCAATCGTGCGCATCATCGGCGAAGCGGATAAGGCGCGCAAGCCGGCGACCGCGAAGATCGGGACCGTGCTTGCGCCGGAGTTGCTGGAAGACAACCGCGAGCCCTACGTCAAGCACGACGAGCTGGTGACGATCCGCTTCGAGGGCGGCGACGGCAAACCGATCGGCGTACTCGTCCAATGGAACTGCCACCCGGAGACGATGGCGTCAAAGAACACGGAGTTGACGGCCGATTACGTCGGCTACACGGTGAACGAATTGACGAAGAGCCAGGGCTGTCCGGTCGCGTACTTTACCGGCACCGTCGGCGGATTGATGACGACTCTGCACTTGCCGATCAAGAACACAAAGGGTGTGGAACTGCAGGACGGCACGTGGGAGAAAACGGAGACCTACGGAAAACTCCTTGCCAAAGCAGCGGAGAAGGCGCTCGACGCCGCGAAGCCGGTGACGCTGACGCCGTTCGACATTCGGCGCCGCGAAGTTCATATTCCAGTGGCGAACGACCTGTACAAGATTGGCTGGCGCGTCGGCGTGTTGGAACGGACTTTTTACCTATGGGAAAACGATCCCCACCCGGCGACGCCGAAGGAGACGACCGATTTGACCAAGCCAGGTGCCGTCCGTACGGAGCTGGGCTATCTGAAGCTCGGCGACCTGGAGGTCGCGATCATCCCCGGCGAGATTTATCCAGAGTTGGTGCTCGGCAAGGTGCAAGACCCGGTCGATCCCGGTGCCGACTTCCCGGACGCTCCGGTCGAGCCTTCGATTTACGGGCAGATGACTGGCAAGTACCGCATGCTGATCGGACTGGGCAACGACGAGATCGGCTACATCCTGCCGAAGCGCCAGTGGGACGCGAAGGCACCCTATTGCTACGGCCGCAAGAAAGCGCAGTACGGCGAAGAAAACAGCGTCGGTCCCGAGGCAGGGCCGATCCTATGCAAGGCGTTCGCGGAGCTGGTGAAGGGCAAGAAGTGATACGAGCCGACGAGAACTGGCCGCTACGTCGTCCGTCATTTTCCAGTGTCATTTCATGCCACTGGAGTTGGAGTCATGCATCCCTGGGTCGAGCGGCCGACCATCACCGTCGACCTCGCACGCGTTCGCTGCGGCGAGTCGCCGGACTTGCCGGCCGAGGCGATCGCCAGCGCTCAAGCCCTACTCGGCGAAGTGATGGCGACGATCCCGCGCAAGGCCCGGCTGCTCGCGTATTGGGTCGCCGTCCGCACGCGCCATCGGTTCGGCCGCGAGTTCAAGGCGGCCGCCCGCGTCATTGGCGCCGACCGGCGCGATGTGGCACTGGCGAATTTGTCGTATGACCTTGTTGTCGGGGCGCTGGGTTGTTCCACCATCGTGCTGCCGACATCGCAAGGACCGGTGATCGCTCGCAACATGGACTGGTGGCCCGAGGAACCGCTGGCACGGGCCAGCTATTTGATTCGCTGTATTAACGGAAGCGACTGGCAGTTCACGAGCGCCGGCTTTCCGGGCGCTGTTGGCGTTGTGAGCGGATTGTCGAGTCGCGGATTTGCCGTTATCCTGAACGCGGTCACTTCGCAAGACCTCGTGTGCAAGACGGGCTACCCCGTACTACTGCATTTGCGGCGCGTGCTTGAAGACGCGGTCGACTTCGCGGACGCCGTTCACAGACTGTCGAAGCAGCGGCTCACGACGTCAGCGCTGTTTACCGTCGCGGGTACGTCGAACGACCAGCGGGTCGTCATTGAACGGGCGCCAAAGCGACACGCGCTGCGATGGGGCAAGCCGGGCGCGCCGCTCGTGACTACGAACAGCTATTTGCTACTGGATGTTCCAACCGGCGAGCAAGACGCCTGGGACCTGTACCGGACCAGTTGCGGCCGGTTTGGCCGGCTCTGCGACTTGGCGACACGTAAGCCGTTCGGCACACCCGTCACTGATGAGGAACTGCTCTACTGGCTCACCGACGCCGAGGTGCGCCAAGAAATCACTGCCCAACATGTGCTGATTCGTCCCGCGAGTCGTGAAATGCGGCTTTTCGTTCCGCGCTGGCTCGTTGAGGCTGTACCGTTTCGCAACATGAATTCTTAAGCGGGTGTTGCAAATCTCGTCAGTGGCGGGACTCAAGCATCGTTGAACCAGCGAATGTCGCGGCATTTCATGGAGTTTTCACACTGTCAATCGATTGGCTCGCCGATTGCTTTCCTCGCCCATCGTCTCTGGTCCTCTCCCTGCTTACGCCGGCCGCAGTCGCCCGAACCCATCACTGGCCGGGGCGGGGGAGTAGTTTCAACGCGTCGCCCGTCACCTCAGCGAGGGGTTTCATGTATCTACGGAAGAGTTTGATCACGGCCCTGGTGGCCGTGGGGGCACTGCTCTGCGCCAGTGCCGACGAAGCGTTCGCCCAGGGTCGAGGCGGTGGGGGAGGAGGAGGTCGTTTCGGTGGTGGAGGTCAGTGCGGCGGCGGTGGAGGAAGCACTAGCGGCGGGCAGTCGCAACGCAGTTCCGGGTCTCAGCCGTCGGGTGGTCAGCAATCATCGCAACAGCAGCAGATGATGGCGATGCAGCAACAGCAGGCCGCGGCCATGTACGCCCAGCAATTGCAGAACGCGATGTACGCCCAGCAAGCCATGCAAATGCAACAACAAGCCGCGATGCAGGCCCGTCAACAGCAGCAACAATTGCAACAGCAGGCCGCAATGCACGCCTGGCAGCAGCAGCAAGCCGCGGCCAAGGCGGCGCTGGCGGAATGGCAACAGAAGGAGCTGGTCGCACCCAAGACCAACACGCAGCAGCCGGGCTATGTGCCGCCGTGGCAGCGGGCGCCAGCGTATTGATGGGGGGCGGCCCGGCGGCTTCCCTCGCCCGCCGGGTTACGCCGTGTGCCGCGTCAGATACGCACGCTTGAACTCTCGCGGGCTGCCCGCATCCGCTTTCTCCACCCAGACGACCACGAAGCGCGGCGACGACGCGCCGGTCGGGATGCGCACTTCGTCGCCATCCGCATATGTCACCGTCGCTGCGCCCGGCAGGCGCGTGCAGCCGTCGAGCACGTCGGCGGTCGCATCGAGCACGAG